>JAFTGA010000043.1 GCA_017458145.1 Bacteroidales bacterium
GCCATCCTCAAGAACCCGCCCATCCTGATCCTTGACGAAGCCACCGCCTCGCTTGACACCGAATCGGAGCGCAGCGTGCAGGAAGCCCTGGAGAAACTGATGAGCGGCCGCACCACCATCGCCATCGCCCACCGGCTCAGCACCATCCGGAACGCCGACGAAATCATCGTCCTGGACGAGGGAAGAATCGTCGAGCGCGGCTGCCACGACGCCCTGATCGAGCGCGGCGGCTACTACCGCAAGCTCCACGACATGCAAGCCCTGTAGCGCCATGAAGACCAACCGCACACGTTCCCTTGTCTTCACGCTGCTGATGTGCCTGTACATCGCGGCCGTGGCCTACCTGTGCTTCGCCAATTTCGACAAGCTGCCCGACGTCCCCCGCAACTTCCTCGGCATCCCGATGGACAAGATCGTGCATTTCTGCATGTTCTTCCCCTTCCCGGTGCTCGCCTACCTGGCCTACGACAAGCTCACGGACACCCCGCTCAAGGCGCTGGCCGCCCTGGTCAGCATCTGCGCCGTCGGCTGCATCTTCGCCGGCGTGACCGAGATCATCCAGGGCTCGCTCCCCTACCGCAGCCAGGACATCCGGGACTTCGGCGCCGACTGCCTCGCCATCGGCATCGCCTCGGTCCTGACCTTTATCATCGACGTCTCCAAGATGCTCAGAGCGAAATGAAATACCGCCTTTCCTTCCTTCTTCTCAGCCTGCTCCTCGCACTGCCGGCGGGTGGCCAGACCGCGCCCCGCGCCCGGGACTTCCGCGTGATCTGCGATACGCTCTCAAGGCGGCTCGAGCGCCGCACTTCCGTACACAACCGCTTCTCCGTGAGCAAAGTGGCCCAGAACGGCAAAGCCCTCGACCTGACCTTCAGCGCCGACCTGTCCAACTATCCCTGGCACAGCGCCGACGTGCAGTGGTTCCGCGAGCAGCTGCAGCAGGAGTGGAAATTCGACGGCTTCACACCGGGCCGGATCCTGACCAACCGCTACGAACTCGAAGAACTCGCCACCCCCGTCCTGCGCGCCGACGGCAAGCCCTCGGATTACGCCTTCAGCACCGACGACCCGCGCGAGAGCACGCCCCGCTTCATCACCGAAGTGGGCGCGAGGCGCTACCCCAAGGGCATGACCGACCGCTACATCTCCCTCTGGCAGAGCCACGGGCGCTACTACGACGAGACGATGGACATCTGGACCTGGCAGCGCGCCTGCCTCTTCCGCACGGTCGAGGATATGTTCACGCCCGGCTTCGTGCTCCCCTTCCTGATCCCGATGCTGGAGAACGCCGGCGCCTACGTGATGACACCGCGCGAACGGGACACGCAGCCGCTTGAATACATCATGGACAATGACCGCGCCTTCGACGGTCCGCGCACCGCGCTGTTGCGCCGCGCGGGCCACTACAGCGAACGCGGCGCCTGGAGCGACGCCGGGGAGGGCTTCGCAGACCGCCAGGCCGAGTACACCTTCGCCGACAATCCCTTCCGCAGCGGATCGGCCCGCCAGGCCCGGTGCGCCGGCGCCGAGCCGACCGCCAGCGTGGTCTGGACCCCGGACATCGAGCGCCGGGGCCGCTACGCCGTCTATATCTCCTACAAGACCCTGCCCGCCAGCACGACGCGGGCGCACTACACCGTCCGCCACCTGGGCGGCGAGACGGAATTCACCGTCAACCAGCGCCGCGGCGGCGGCACCTGGATCTACCTCGGCACCTTCGACTTCGCCGAAGGCACTGACGGGCGTGTCACGCTGGACAACCGCGGCGGCTCGGGCGAAGTCGTGACGGCGGACGCCGTCAAGATCGGCGGCGGCATGGGCAAGGTCCGCCGGGGCGGACGCACCTCCGGATTCCCCGCATTCGTCGAAGGCGCCCACTACTGGATGCAGTGGGCGGGCGTGGACAGCACCATCACCCGCGGCTGGGAGACCGACTACACCAACGACTACGCCTCCCGCGGCGCCTGGACCGTGATGATGCGCGAGCAGAAGGAGATCCCGGTGGACCTCGCCCTCGCCTTCCACACCGACGCCGGCGTGACACCCAATGACAGCACCGTCGGCACGCTCGCCATCTACACCCTGCGCTGCGACGGCGAGCGGGAGTTCTCCGACGGGCGCGACCGCATCATCAGCCGCACCCTGTGCGACTACGTCCAGACCCAGGTCGTCCAGGACCTGCGCGCCGGTTTCGACCCGAAATGGTCGCGGCGCGGCCTGTGGGACCGCAGCTACAGCGAGCCCCGCACCGCCGGCGTCCCGGCGATGATCCTCGAGCTGATGAGCCACCAGAACTTCGCCGACATGAAGCACGGGCTCGATCCGTCCTTCCGCTTCACGGCCAGCCGGGCCGTCTACAAGGGGATGCTCAAGGCGCTGAGCGAGATCTACCACTGCCCCTACGTCGTGCAGCCGCTTCCGCCGCAGGCCTTCGCCGCCCGTCTGGCGGGCTCCGGCAAGGTCCGCCTCAGCTGGCAGCCCACCCCCGACGCCCAGGAGCCCACGGCCACTTCCGACGGCTACATCGTCTATACGCGCATCGACGACGGCGCGTTCGACCGGGGCGTGGAGACGACCGGCCCCTCGCTGGAACTCGCCATCGAGCCCGGACACCTCTACAGTTTCAAGGTGGAGGCCTTCAACGACGGCGGCCGCAGCTTCCCCTCCGAGATCCTGTCGGTCGGCGTGCCGCGCGGCAGCCATAAGGCCCCCGTGCTGATCGTCAACAACTTCGACCGCGTGTCCGCTCCGTCCTGGGTGGAGAGTCCAGGTTTCGCCGGCTTCGAGAGCCGCCTGGATACGGGCGTGCCCTACCTCAGCGACATCTCCTATATCGGCGAGAACTACGAATTCCGCCGCTCCGCGCTCTACGTGGACAACGAGTACCCCGGATTCGGCGCCTCCTATGACAACCACGCCGGACAAATCGTCGCAGGCAACAACTTCGACTACCCCGCCGTGCACGGCAAGGCCCTGCTCCAGCTGGGATATCCTTTCTATTCGATGTCCCGGGAGGCTTTCTGCGCCGCCGACGAACCGGTCTTCGCCGTGGACCTGATCTGCGGCAAGCAGGCCCGCACCCCTGTCGGCCGCGGTGCACTTCCCGACCGTTTCGCCGTCTTCCCGCAGCCGCTGCTGGACGCCCTGCGCAAGGTCGTGCAGACCGGCGGCAACCTCATCGTCAGCGGGGCCAGCATCGCCTCCGACAATGAAGCAGGCTCCGCCGGAGCCGCCTTCGTGGAGGAGGTCCTGGGCTGCAAGCTCTCCAATGCCTTCGGCACCAACACCGGCTGCCTCGCCGACATGCCGTTCAGCGCCGATATGAATCCTGACATCTACTGCGTCGAGCGCCCGGACGGCCTCAAGGCCGCAGGCAAGGGCGCCAGGATCTGGCTCCGCTACCCCGGCTCGCTCCACGCTGCCGCCATCTACAACCAGGGCGAAGGCTACGCGACCGTCACCCTCGGGGTCCCGGTGGAGACCCTCATCCGGCCCGAAGACCGGCAGTGGGTCCTGGGGCAGGCCCTGGGCTGGATCTACGACGGAAAGAAACCCGCCTCCCGGCGATAAGCGTTACTGACTGATTATTTCCTGTCAAACTCCTCGAAGCGGGAGTTGTTGGAGATGTACTCGGGCACGACCGCCTTCATCAACTTGACCATTTCGGGGATGCGGACCTCCGCGCCCAGCGTTTCCAGGCGCTCGACGGCCTCCACGGCGTCGGAATACGCATACTCCCGCACCCGCGCGATGCGGATCCGGTCGTGGGAAGTCTCGTCCGTATTCTCCTTGTTGGAAAGCACCTCCTCATAGAGTTTCTCGCCGGGACGCAGCCCGGTGTAGGCAATCTCGATGTCCTGTCCCGGCACGAGCCCGGCCAGTTCGATCATCCGCCGCGCGAGCGTGTCGATCTTGACCGGCTGTCCCATATCGAAGACGCAGATCCGGTTCTCGGTCGGGAGCGTGGCCGCTTCCATCACGAGCCGGCAGGCCTCGGGGATGGTCATGAAATAACGGGTGATGTTGGGGTCCGTGACCGTGACGGGGCCGCCGTGCTCAATCTGCTCGCGAAAGCGCGGGATCACGGAACCGTTGGAGCCCAGCACATTGCCGAAACGCGTGGTCACGAACTGCGTCTTGCCGGACACCTTGCCCTGCTCGATCGCCCTGCCCAGGCTCTGGACATAAATCTCCGCCAGACGCTTGGTGCAGCCCATGATATTGGTCGGATTCACGGCCTTGTCCGTGGAGATCATCACCATCTTCTCCACACCGTATTCGATACACTTGTCCGCCACGTGGCGCGAACCCACCACGTTGACCAGCACGGCCTCGCACGGATTCTCCTCCATCAGGGGGACGTGCTTGTAGGCGGCGGCGTGGAAGACCACCTGCGGATGATGCGATCGGAACGCATAATCCAGGCGGGACAGCATCCGCACGTCGCCGATGATCGGCACGAAATGCAGGTCCGGATACCGGTCCTCCAGCTCCAGGCGCAGGTTGTGCATCGGCGTCTCCGCATTGTCGTAGAGGACGAGCTCCTTGATGCCGAAAGAAGCCAGCTGGCGGCACAGTTCGGAGCCGATGGAGCCGGCGCAGCCGGTCACCATCACCACCTTGTCCTTGAAATTGGCCTTGATCGCATCCAGCGAGATCTTGATCTCCTCGCGGCCCAGCAGGTCCTCGATCTTGATCTTGCGCACCTGGAAGTGCATCGGCTCGCCGGTCACCTCGTCCACGGCCGGAGCGATGAGCACCTTCAGGCCCAGCTCCGTGCAATAGCGCACAAGGCCGTTCTGCTCGGCGGCCACATCCCGCTCCGCGGTAAAAATCACGCCGCGCAGCGAGAGGTCGCGCACGGTCTTCCCGAATTCCTCCCGGTTGTCAAAGTGATACACCACCTGGTCGGCCAGGAGCGTATGCTGGATCTGCGCATCGTTGGAGATCAGGCCCACCACCTCGTAGCGCTTGGCGCCGCGCAGGCGGGAGGCCGTGGCCACAGCCTTGTCGTTGACACCATAGACCAGCACGCGGGAGCGGCGCTCCAGTTCGCGCACCTTGGACTTGTAGGTATCATAGACAAAAATCATCAGCAGGCGGATCGAGCACAGGGCCAGCACGGTCAGGGCGGCGTCCGCTACGAGCATGACCGCGACCTCAGGTGACAGATAGCGGAAACAGAGCAGGGCGAAGAACATGACTCCGGCCTTGCCGAACGCCGCAGCAGAGAACACGAGCGTATCCTTGAACGAGAAATGACGGATGATGATTACATAGGTCTTGAGCAGCCAGAACATCAGGGCGGAACCCACGAGGGACGAGAACCCCCAGATAAAATCAAACCGCCGGTCCAGGACGGTGCTTTGATCCAGCAGGAAAGCCACCACTGCAACAGCGACAGATATGACTACAGAAATCACAAGATCCATCGCGAAGACTTGTCCCCGGCTCAGGAACTTGGCACTGTATTTATCCAAATTCTTGCTAAAAGCCAACATAAACTGCCGCTTCAATTAGTTATGTATCCTAGTGTCAGTTTGCAAAAATAGAGAAAAAATTCCAATAATAAAAGCCCGGCGTTTCAGAAACGCAGGGCCAGTGTCGTGCAGACCGTCCCGCTCAACGGATCCACCGTCGGCGCAAAAGCGGCCTGGATGGTACGGGGACGGCCGTCGCCCCAGGTGCCGGTGCGGATGCCGAACGCACGCTTGGTCGGCTCCAGCAGCCAGCGCCCGACGTGGGCGGTCAGGATGCCCAGCCCGGCGCCTGCGAGGCAGTCGCTCATCCAGTGCCAGTTGTTGTAGTTGCGCATCACGGCCACGGTCGCGGCGATCGCATAGGCCCCGGCGCCCCAGCCCCAGCCGTATTCCATCCGGACCAGTTCGGCCCCGAAGAACACCCAGTCGGTATGGCCGGACGGGAAGGAGCGGTTGTCCACCCCGTTGGGGCGCGGCGAATTGATGACGGACTTCATCGTCCACGAGACGGCGCCCAGCACGATGGCGCCCAGGGCCGTCTCGATCACGCGGTCCGCGAAGCCATGCTGCGCAGGCACGCCCACGAGTCCCAGGCCCAGCTCCATCACGAGGGGAGCATATTGGATGTAATTGTCAAAGCCGAGCTCCGGGCCGCTTCCCCGCAGGGATTCCTGGAACCAGCGGTTCACGGGCACGTCGATGCCGTCGTGGCCCAGGGTGTGGATCGCGATGCCGGAGGCAAGCAGCACGCCCGGCGCAATCAGCTGCCGGGCGTGGAAGGCCGTCGCGGACGTGTCCACGCGCACGGCCAGCTGCGCCCGCGCCGGATGGCCGGCACAAAGCACGAGCAGCAGGAGGATGGACCACAGGCGTCTCATCGGCCGGCGTACATTTGCTCGTAATACTTCTGGTAGTCGCCGGAGGTCACATTGTCCAGCCAGGCCTGGTTGTCCAGATACCAGCGGACCGTCTTCTCGATCCCTTCCTCGAACTGCAGGCTCGGCTCCCAGCCCAGCTCCTTCTGCAGCTTGGACGAGTCGATGGCATAGCGCAGGTCGTGTCCGGCGCGGTCCGTCACATAGGTGATCAGGTCCATGTCCGCCCCTTCCGGACGGCCCAGCAGGCGGTCGGTGGTCCTGATCAGGACCTTGATGATATCGATGTTCTTCCACTCGTTGAAACCGCCGATGTTGTAGGTCTCGGCGACCTTGCCCTTGTGGAAAATCACGTCGATCGCCCGGGCGTGGTCCTCCACGTACAGCCAGTCGCGCACATTCTCGCCCTTCCCGTAGACCGGCAGCGGCTTGCGATGACGGATATTGTTGATGAACAGCGGGATCAGCTTCTCCGGGAACTGGTACGGACCGTAGTTGTTCGAGCAGTTCGTCACGATCGTCGGCAGGCCGTAGGTGTCGTGGAACGCCCGCACGAAGTGGTCGCTGGACGCCTTCGCCGCGCTGTACGGGCTGTGCGGCTGGTATTTCAGGTCCTCCGTGAAGAACGTCTCCCCGTAGGCCAGGTGGTGCTCCCCGCTGGATGCCTTCGTGGTGAACGGCGGCTCGATCCCTTCCGGGTGCGTCATCTCCAGCGCCCCGTACACCTCGTCGGTGCTGATATGGTAGAACCTGCAAGCCGTTCCGGGCTTTGACCCGGAGTCTCCCGGCACCTTGTAGCCCGTCGGCTCCCAGCAGAGCTTGGCGGCCTGCAGCAGGCTGAGCGTACCCATCACGTTGGTCTGCGCGAATGTGAACGGATCCTTGATCGAACGGTCCACGTGGGACTCCGCCGCCAGGTGGATGATCCCGTCCACGTGCTCCTCCCGCATCAGCGCACAGATCGTCTCGAAGTCGCAGATATCGGCGCGCACGAAACGGTAGTTCGGCCGGTCCTCGATATCCTTGAGGTTCGCCAGGTTGCCGGCATAGGTCAGTTTGTCCACGTTGATGATCCGGTACTGCGGATACTTGTTCACAAACAGACGCACGACGTGGCTGCCGATGAATCCGGCACCGCCCGTGATGATCAGGGTCCTTTCGTAATTCATACCAGTATTTTCTTCAATTATCTGGCAAAAATAGTTAATTTTGCAGATAATGACAACGAGGCCTCCCATATATCTCTACACGGACGGCGCGGCCAGCGGCAACCCCGGCCCCGGCGGCTACGGCGCCGTGCTGTGCTGCGGCACGCTCCGCAAGGAATTGAGCGGGGGTTTCGCCCGCACGACCAACAACCGAATGGAACTCCTCGCCGTGATCACGGGCCTGGAGGCCATCAAGTGGGACGGCGCCGAGGTCCAGGTCTACAGCGACTCGACCTACGTCGTCAAGACCGTCACCGAGGGCTGGAAGCGCAAGAAGAACCACGACCTGTGGGAGCGCTTCGATGCGCTCGCCGCCCGCTTCCGGCTCCAGTTCCACTGGATCAAGGGCCACGCCGGCCACCCGGAGAACGAGCGCTGCGACCGCCTGGCCGTCGCCGCGGCCGCCGGGGCCGGTCTCCCGGACGACATCGGATATTTGGAAAGTTTGTAATTAAAAGAATATAAGATATGCAAAACGGAAAGATCATCGTCGGCATCACCCAGGGCGACTCCAACGGCATCGGCTACGAGGTCATCATCAAGGCCCTCGCCGACCCGCGGATCCTGGAGCAATTCACCCCGGTCATCTACGGCTCCTCCAAGCTCTTCGGCTTCTACCGCAAGACCATCCCGGAGGTGGAGCAGATGGACACCAACGCCATCTCCAGCGCTTCCGAAGCGCACCCCAAGCGCATCAACATCGTGAACTGCCTGCCGGACAGCGCCTACGCCGAGCCGGGCCAGGCCACGGCCGAATCGGCCTCCGGCGCCATCCAGTCCCTGGAGCGGGCCGTCGCCGAACTCAAGGAGGGCCTCATCGACGTGCTCGTCACGGGCCCCATCAACAAGAAAGCCATGTCCAATGAGGGCTTCGGCTTCCCGGGCCACACCGAATACATCCAGAACGCCTTCGGCGCCCCGGATTCGCTGATGTTCATGGTCAGCCACCGCCTGCGCCTCGCCGTCGTGACCGGACACATTCCCCTCAAGGACGTAGCCGCGCAGATCACCGCGGAGCGCATCCTGAGCAAACTGCGCCTCATCAACGCCTCCCTCAAGCAGGACTTCGTGGTGGACCAGCCGCGCATCGCCGTGCTGAGCCTCAACCCGCACAGCGGCGACGGCGGCCTGCTCGGCACCGAGGAGCAGGACATCATCATCCCCGCCATCAAGAAGGCCACCGACGAGGGCATCCTCGCTTTCGGCCCCTTCTCCCCCGACGGCTTCTTCGGGCTCAACCATTTCGAGGATTTCGACGCCACGCTGGCGATGTACCACGACCAGGGGCTCGCCCCGTTCAAGGCCCTCTCTTTCGAGGACGGCGTCAATTTCACGGCCGGCCTGCCCATCATCCGCACCTCACCGGACCACGGCACCGCCTTTGAGATGGCCGGACGCGACGAGGCCGACCCGCGCTCGATGCGCGCGGCCATCTTCACCGCCATCGATATCTTCCGCAACCGCCTCGAATGGGAGCAGCTGCAGGAGGGCAAGATGCCCGAGCGCCCGCTCGGCCGCGACAAGCCCCGCAAGGACGGACGTCCGCAGATTGCCTGAATGAAAACCAGCGCCCCGCGGGGCGCTGGTTTTCATTTGTATTTCTCCGACTGCTCCTTGATGAGCTCCTCAAGGACGCCGGGATCGAAGTAGTTGATCCGCATCGCCTTCTTCACGTCGGCGAGGGTCTGTGCGGCCTTTGCGCGCGCAACCTCCGTGCCCTGGCGAAGCACCTCATAGACATAGGGCAGGTCCTGCTCCAGGGCCTTGCGGCGCCGGCGGATCGGCTCCAGCGTGTCGTTCAGCACTTCCGCGAGGAAATTCTTGACCATCACGTCGCCCAGGCCGCCGGCGCGGTACTGCGCCTTGACCTCGTCCAGGCTCCCGAAGTCGAAGCTTGCCTTCTTGCCGTGGAAGCATTCGCCGAAACGCCCGAAGTGCTCCGGCTTGCAGAAAGCGTCCAGATAGGTGAAGACCGTATTGCCCTCCACCCGGCCGGGATCGCTGACCTGCAGGTGGTTCGGATCCGTGTACATCCCGCGCACCTTGGCCCTGACCTCCTCGGCGCTGTCCGAGAGATAGATGCAGTTCCCCAGGGACTTGCTCATCTTGGCCTTGCCGTCCGTGCCGGGCAGGCGCAGGCAGGCGGCATTGTCCGGCAGGAGGATCTCCGGCTCCACGAGCGTGGGGCCATAGACCGCGTTGAACTTGCGCACGATCTCGCGCGTCTGCTCGATCATCGGCTCCTGGTCCTCGCCCACCGGCACCGTCGTGGCGCGGAAGGCGGTGATGTCGGAGGCCTGGCTGATCGGATAGCAGAAGAAGCCCACCGGCGTGCCGGCCTTGTTGTCCGAGCCGTCGCTGGCCTCGGAATAGCCGCGCAGCTGGATCTCCTGCTTGACCGTCGGGTTGCGCTGCAGGCGCTGGACCGTCACCAGGTTCATATAATAGAAAGTCAGTTCCGTGAGCTCGGCCACCTGCGACTGGATGAACAGGTGGCTCCTGGCGGGATCGAGCCCGGCGGACATATAGTCCAGGGCCACCTCGATGATGTTCTGGCGGACCTTCTCCGGATTGTCGGCATTGTCCGTGAGCGCCTGCGCATCCGCAATCATGATGTAGATTTCGTCGAACGCGCCGCTGTTCTGCAGCTCCACCCGGCGGCGGAGCGACCCCACATAGTGCCCGATGTGCAGGCGGCCGGTCGGGCGGTCGCCGGTGAGGATGATTTTCTTCTGCTCCGCCATCAGTCCTTGACATTTTTCAGGGCCTCGCGGACCTGTGCCTCAATCTCTTCGCAGAGCTCCACATTGTCCTTGAGGAGCTGCTTGACGGCGGCGAGGCCCTGTGCGAGCTTCTCGCCCTGGTAGCTGAACCAGCTGCCGCTCTTGTGGATGATGTCGAAACTGATCGCCAGGTCGGCGATCTCCGCCACGTGCGAGATGCCCTCGCCGAAGACGATGTCGAACTCGGCCTTCTTGAACGGCGGGGCCATCTTGTTCTTGACGACCTTGACCTTGGTGCGGTTGCCCAGGGCCTCGTCGCCGTCCTTGATCTGGGTGGTGCGGCGCACGTCCAGACGCACGGAAGCATAGAACTTCAGGGCGTTGCCGCCCGTGGTGGTCTCGGGATTGCCGAACATGATGCCGATCTTCTCGCGCAGCTGGTTGATGAAGATGCAGCAGGTATTGGTCTTGGAGATATTGGCCGTGAGCTTGCGCAGCGCCTGGCTCATCAGGCGGGCCTGCAGGCCGACCTTGTTGTCCCCCATCTCGCCCTCGATCTCCGCCTTCGGCGTCAGCGCCGCCACGGAGTCGATCACGACGATGTCGATGGCGCCCGAGCGGATCAGGTTGTCCGCAATCTCGAGGGCCTGCTCGCCGTTGTCCGGCTGGGAGATCAGGAGCGTCTCCAGGTTCACGCCCAGCGCCTGGGCGTAGGTGCGGTCGAAAGCGTGCTCCGCGTCGATCATCGCCGCGATGCCGCCCTGCTTCTGCGCCTCGGCGATCGCGTGGATCGCCAGGGTGGTCTTGCCGCTGGACTCGGGGCCGTAGATCTCGATGATGCGTCCACGGGGATAGCCGCCGATGCCGAGGGCGTGGTCCAGGGCCACGGAGCCGCTCGGAATCACCTGCACGTCCCAGTCGGGCTGGTCGCCCAGTTTCATGATGGTCCCCTTGCCGTAGTCCTTCTCGATCTTGTCGATGGTGGCCTGGAGGGCCTTGAGTTTCGCCGCATTCACGTCCACGGTCTTTTCTTCTTCTTTCGCCATAATGGTAATTGTTAAAACATTAAACAGTTTTTGATAGTTTATCGCTCCTGTTTCGACAGTACCCTGCGGGATCTTTCCCGAAGGGAAACAAATATAAACATATTTTTCGATTATTCTGCAAGTACCGGCACATCAAGTTTTGCGTTTTACCCGGGACTTTGCGGAAAACGCCATCCGAAAAAATTTGCTACATTTGCAGGAATGAAAGAAAAATTGCTTGGCATGACGCTCGGGGAGCTGAAGTCGGCCGCGCAGGCGTGCGGGCTGAAACCCTTCGTGGGTGCGCAGCTTGCGGACTGGCTGTATGCCAAGCGGGTGGGCAGCTGGGACCGGATGGCCAATATCTCCAAGGCGGCGCGGCAGGCGCTTGCGCAGCGGTACGACCTGGGCGTCAGCGCGCCCGTCGGCACCGCCGTTTCCTCCGACGGCACGAAAAAATACCTGTTCAAGGTCTCTGCCCGGACGCCGGACCGCACCGGCGCTCACCCGGACATTCCCGACGCGGGGGTGGACGGGGAGCGGTTCGTCGAGTCCGTGATGATCCCGGACGATGACAGGTTTACGCTCTGCGTCAGCTCCCAGGCAGGCTGCAGGATGGGCTGCAAGTTCTGCATGACGGGCCGGAACGGTTTCCACGGACAGCTCGACGCCGCCGACATCCTGAACCAGTTCCTCTCCATCGACGAGGCCGCCTCGCTCACCAACACCGTCTTTATGGGGATGGGCGAGCCGCTGGACAACTATGACGCGGTCGCGCGCGTGATCGAGGTGCTCACCGCCCCTTGGGGGTTCGCCTGGAGTCCCAAGCGTATCACCGTCAGCACGATCGGCGTTCTCCCGACGCTGAAGAAATTCCTCGACGGGCAGCGCTGCCACCTGGCCGTCAGCCTGCACAATCCCTTCCCGGAGGAGCGCCTGGAGATGATGCCGGTCCAGAAGGCCTGGGACATCCGCGACGTGATCGGCCTGATCCGGGAGTATGATTTCAGCGGCCAGCGCCGCGTGAGTTTCGAATACACGATGTTCGCCGGGTTCAACGACGACAAGCGCCACGCCGACGCGCTGATCCGCCTGCTTCGCGGGCTGGAGTGCCGCGTGAACCTGATCCGCTTCCACAAGATTCCGGATTTCCCCTACGACTGCGCGTCCGACCAGGCGATGGCGGCGTTCCGGGACCGGCTGAACAACCACCAGATCCTTTGTACTATCCGGGCATCCCGGGGCGAGGACATTCTCGCGGCCTGCGGGATGCTCGCCGGACAGCACGCCGATTAGCCCTATGGACGAACGCATAAAATCCGTCTTTGACGCCCTCTCGGCGCAGTGCGCCAAGCGGGAATACTGCACCGCCGACATCCGGCGAAAGGCCCTCGGGCGGCTGGAGTATGATGCCGCCGCGGCGGAGGAAGTGGTCGGGGCCCTGGTGGAGGAGGGCTATGTCGATGACCGCCGCTATGCCGCGGCCTATGCCCGCGAAAAGTCCTCGCTCTCAGGCTGGGGACCCGTCAAGATCCGCAGCGCCCTGCTTGCCCGCGGCGTGGCGCGCGACGCCGTGCTGGCCGCGCTGGAGGAGATCGATCCGGAGCGCGCCACGGCCAAACTCGAGAAAGTGCTCGAGACCAAGTGGAAGGCGCTGCGCGACGACCCGCAGGGCCGCCTCAAGCTCATCCGCTTCGCCCTGTCGCGCGGTTACGACTACGAGCCCGTCCGCCCGCTGATTGAACGCATCACCCGGGAAGAAGCATAGCGTCTCGGACGCCCCGGGACGGCTACGGCGGAGCAAGGCGGCAGCGGGCGAGGCGGTCGGCGTCCTCGGCGGGGAGGATGCCGGCGGCAGCAAGGGCGCCGACCGACCAGTCCGCCTGCGGGGTGTGGTCGCGGAAAAGGACGATCGAGCGGGCCGCCTGCCGGGAGCGGATGTAGGGGTGGCGGGCGAGCGAATCGGCCGGGAGCGACCACAGCGGGTAGGGCTCCGGCGGCGAGCAGCGGACCAGGTCGCTCAGCGCGTCATATTTCTCCCGGTCGAAATGGTAGATATCCATCAGCTGCTCGGGATACGAGAAGCCGCCGAGTTCGGCGCGGTACGCCAAGATCCGCTTCGCGAAATATGGCCCGATCCCGGGCAGGGCGTCGAGTGCAGCGGAATCGGCAGCGTTCAGGTCGAGGCGCGGGATGTCGATGTAGCGTTCGAGGCGGCGGTACACGGAATCGGCCACGACGAAGGACTTCGCGAAATCCGCCCTGCGGCGGAAACGCCCGCCCTTCGCGCGGTAGTTGTCGATCGCGCGGGCCTGTTTCTCGCTGAATCCCAGGCGGATGAGATCCTCGACGGAGACGGTGTTGGGGTTGAAGCGGAAACTCTCCACACGGCGCGTCTGCCGGCGGTAGTTCTCGACATAGGGGGTATGCGGCGCGTTGTGGCGTATTATTGCAGGACTCCCCTGGTTTGCGTTGAGCGAAGCGAAGTCGGCATCAGCCGGCCGCCCCGGTCCCGTGACTTTGCCATCGGCAAAGTTGGAAAGGGACTCGAGGGGCGCAAGGGGTTCGGGGGCGGAGCCCCTGACATATACCGTATCCGGCCTGTCGCGGTTCGCCTCGAGGCGGAGGCGGGCGGCGCGGCCCACGAAGAGGGCCGCCTGGTAGCCGATGATCAGGAATGCGAGTGCGATGGCGCCGACCTTGAAGGTGGCAGCGGAGGGTTTGTCTTTCATAATTGCCGACAAGATGGCACGAAAAGGCCACACACGCAACGGCGCCGGACGATCCGCCACCAAAAAGCGAAGTTTTCGATCCGTTTTGAGGAATTTTTATCCCCGCCCGGACGATTGTCCCCCTAATCCTTGTACTTATTGCGGTGTTCGCGCGGCCCGTCATCCCGCAGTCCGCCGACCACCACGACGATTTCCCCTTTCGGCTCGACCGCCCGGAAATGCGCCAGCACCTCGGCGAGCGTGCCCCGCACGTGCTCCTCGTGCAGCTTGGAGATCTCCCGCGCCACGGAGCAGGGCCGCTCCGGCCCGAACGCCTCCGCCAGCTGCTCCAGCGTCTTCACCAGACGCCGCGGCGACTCGTAGAAGACCATCGTGCGCGGCTCCGCGGCCAGCGCGGCGAGCAGGGTCTGACGCCCCTTCTTCTGCGGCAGGAAACCCTCGAAGCAGAAACGGTCGCACGGCAGCCCCGACGACACGACCGCGGGGATGCACGCCGTGGCGCCCGGAAGCGTCTGCACCTCGATCCCCTCCGCGGCACAGGCGCGCGCCAGCAGGAAACCCGGATCGGAAATCCCGGGCGTGCCGGCGTCGCTGACCAGCGCCACGGTCTGCCCCGCAAGCAGCCGCCCGCGGATCAGCTCCACCGTCTGGTGCTCGTTGAACTTGTGGTGCGAGAGGACCTGCTTGCCCCGGATCTCGAAATGCTGCAGCAGGACGGCGCTCGTGCGCGTGTCCTCCGCCAGGATCAAGTCGGCCTCCTTCAGCACCTTGACGGCCCTGAAAGTCATATCCTCGAGATTGCCGACCGGCGTCGGCACGATGTATAAAATTCCTGCGGCAGGCATCTTCGAAACGGCAATTATTGTTATCTTTGTGCAACCACAAATGTAAGCAATGTTTTCCGAGAATCATAAAAAATCCGGCTGCATCGAGGTCGTGTGCGGCTCGATGTTCTCCGGCAAGACCGAAGAACTCATCCGCCGCCTCAAGCGCGCCCAGTTCGCCGGCCAGAAGATCGCCATCTTCAAGCCGGCCGTCGACAACCGCTATTCCGACGTCGAAGTGGTCTCGCACGACTTCCACAAGATCTCCTCCACCCCCATCAAGGACCCTTCCGAAATGCTCAATACCGGCCCCGACGTACAGGTCGTGGGCGTGGACGAGGCGCAGTTCTTCGACGACACGCTCGTCGAGGTATGCCAGACGCTTGCCAACCGGGGCGTGCGCGTGATCGTGGCCGGGCTCGACACCGACTTCCTCGGCGCCCCCTTCGGCCCGATGCCGCAACTGATGGCCGTGGCCGAAGACGTCCAGAAAGTCCACGCCATCTGCGTGAAATGCGGCAACCTCGCCAACCACTCCCACCGCCTGAGCAAGAGCGAAGACCTCGTCCTGCTCGGCGAGAAAAACGTCTACGAACCCCTCTGCCGCGAATGCTACAACGCCGCCCGGGCCCGGGAAGAGCAGGAGAAGCATTCGCTGCGGCTCTTTGACGACCAATAACCCGCAAGCCCCCTCAACCGGACACGATGGCGGCCCAGAACAGGATCATCCAGGACTACCGCTACTACCTGCGGATGGAGCGCAAGCTGTCGCCCAACACGGTGGCGGCCTACAGCCGCGACGTATCCGAGATGCTCGCCGCGCTCGAACTCGAGCCCCGCGCCGTCCGCACGGACGACATCGAGCGCTACCTGGCGTCGCGTGCGCGCGGAGATTCCGGGTCTTCGCCCGGAATGACTCCGGGTACTCCGCCCCTGGGCAAACGCTCCCAGGCGCGGCTGCTCAGTTCGCTCCGCTCCTTCTTCGACTGGCTGATCCTGGAGGGCGAACGCCCCGACAACCCCTGCGACCGCATCGACGCCCCCAAACTCGGGCGTTACCTCCCGGACGTGCTCTCCGTCGGGGAAGTCAGCGCCATCCTGGAGTCCGTGGCCGGCAGCGACTGGCGGGCCCTGCGCGACCGCGCCATCCTCGAGATCCTCTACGGCTGCGGCCTGCGCGTCTCCGAAGCCTGCGGCCTGCTGATCTCGCACGTCTATCTGCAGGAAGGCTTCCTGCGTGTGGTGGGCAAGGGCGACAAGGAGCGCCTCGTCCCCCTCGGGGAAATGGCCGCCGACGCCTTCCGGCGCTATCTGGAGGCCCGCCCCCAGGCCGCCGAACCCGCCTTCGACGACGTCGCCTTCCTCAACAAAAACGGCCGCCCGCTCAGCCGGGTAGCCGTCTTCAATCTCGTCAAGCAGCAGGCGCTCGCCGCCGGCGTCAACAAGGAGATTTCCCCCCACACCTTCCGCCACTCGTTCGCGACGCACCTCATCGAGAACGGGGCCGACCTGCGCGTCGTGCAGGAGATGCTCGGCCACGAATCCATCCTCTCCACCGAGATCTACACCCACATCGACACGGCCACCTGGCAGCGCTCCATCCTGGAGCACCACCCGCGGCGCAAGGCCTAGCCGTAATACTCCTTATACCACTGCGCGAACTTGCGCAGGCCCTCGCGCAGGGTGATGCGCGGCGTGAATCCGAAATCGCGTTCCAGCGCCGTCGCGTCGGCATAGGTCACGGGCACGTCGCCCGGCTGCATCGGCACAAGCTCTTTGTGTGCCTCAAAATCGTAGTCCCGGGGCAGCACGCCCGCGCGCAGCAGTTCCTCCTGGAGCGTCTGCACGAAGTCCAGCAGGTTCTCCGGCTGGCCGCCGCCGATGTTGTAGACCGCATACGGAGGCACGGGCAGGCCGTCCTCGCCCCTGCGGCGCTCCGGCGCCTTCGCCATCACCCGCACGATTCCCTCCACGATATCATCCACGTAGGTGAAATCGCGCCGGCAGTTGCCGTAGTTGTAAATCTGGATCGTCTTGCCGGCGAGCAGCTTGTTCGTGAAGCCGAAATACGCCATGTCCGGGCGCCCGGCGGGGCCGTAAACCGTGAAGAAACGCAGGCCCGTCGTCGGGATATCATACAGCTTTGAGTAGCAGTGCGCGAAGAGTTCGTTGCTCTTCTTCGTGGCGGCGTAGAGCGAGACGGGATTGTCCACCCGGTCCTCCACCGCGAACGGGACTTTCTTGTTGCCGCCGTACACGCTGGAACTGCTGGCATACACCAGGTGCTCCACCGGATGGTGCCGGCAGGCCTCCAGGATATTGTAGAAGCCGATCACGTTGCTCTCGATATACACGTCCGGATTCTCGATCGAATAGCGCACCCCGGCCTGCGCAGCCAGGTTCACCACGATGTCGAAACCGTGCTCCGCGAAGAGCCGGTCCACCAGCGCCTTGTCGGCGATGCTCCCCCGCACGAAAGTATAGGCGTGCTCCGGATGTTCCGCCGCCCTGCGGTCGATGACGCCCAGGCGGTACTCCTTCAGCGAAGGATCGTAATAGTTGTTCAGGTTGTCCAGTCCGACGATCTGCACCGGCTCTTCGCCCGCGAGCAGCCGCAACACCAGATTCGCCCCGATAAACCCGGCACTGCCGGTCACAAGTATCTTTTTCATAACAGCGCGAAGTTAGCAATAATCGCGGAAAATACCTACCTTTGGGCCCATATGGCCAGCACTTTCAAACTCGTCCTCTTCGACCTGGACGGCACCCTGCTTGACACGATCGAAGACCTCGCAGCCGCGGTGAGCTACGCCCTGGAGCGGCGCGGCTTCCCCCTGCACAGTCTCGAAGAATACCGCCGGATGGTGGGCCACGGCGTACGCAACCTCGTCCGGCAGGCCCTTCCCGCAGCGCACCAGGCCGACGAGGCCCTGCTCGACGCGGCGCTCGCCGACTTCAAGACCTGGTACACCGCCCACATCGACGAGCGCTCCCGCCCCTACCCCGGGATCCGGGACCTGTTGGCCGACCTGCACGCGGCAGGCATACGCATCGCCGTGGCATCCAACAAGTTCCAGTCCGGCACCGAACGGCTCGTCCGGGAATTCTTTCCGGACATCCCCTTCGTCGCCATCCTCGGCAACCGCGAGGGCTTCCCGCTCAAGCCGGACCCGGAGATCGTGGGGGAAGTGCTGCGCACGGCAGGCGTCGCCCCGGAGGAAGCCGTGATGGTCGGAGACTCCGGCACGGATATGCTCACCGCCCGCAACGGCGGCATCGCGGCCATCGCCGTGGGCTGGGGCTATCGCCCGATGGCCCCTTCGGCCGACTACCGGTTCGCCGGCAGCGTCACCGAACTCCGCACCCTGCTCTTCGGGCGGGAGTTCTACGTCAGCGAGCCTGTGACAACGCCTCCGCCCGCCTTCAAGACACCGCTGCAGAAAGCTGTCTATGAGGCACTTGCGTATCTAGAAATCCCCTTCACGCGTGTCGATACGGACCCCGGAATCACGATGGAAGACTGCACACATATCGATGCGGCCATCGGAGCGCGCATCGTCAAGACCGTCTTCCTGTGCAACCGCCAGCAGACCGCCTTCTACCTCTACGCGATGCCCGCCGACAAACCCTTCGTCACCCGCGACTTCTGCGCCGCCCTGGGCATTCCCCGGGTGTCTTTCGCATCAGCTGAAAAATTGCAGTCCCTTACCGGCGTTACGGCCGGCGCCGCCACCATCCTGAGCGCCGTCCTCCCCTCCGCCGCCGGCGTGCAGTTCGTGCTGGACCGCGCCGTCGCCCAGGCGCCCGGCTTCGCCTGCACCGACGGCACGCCCACCTGCTTCATCCGCATCGCCACCCGCGACCTGTTGGAGAAATACCTTCCCGCCTCCGGCCACGCGCTGACGATGATCTGATATCCGATTCAGCTCTCCCAATGCACCAGCAGCGGCGATAGCGGGATCCGCCTGGGGTGACCATTACACCCCTGCACCTTGTACAACTCCGCCTGCGAGACAGGAAACAATTTCTCCAGCGTCCGGTTGAGCACCGACAGATTCTCACTGAACGTATTGTCGTGCGGATTGACCAGCCGCGCCACCCGCCGCTCCCGGTCTTCTTGTGCAACATGGGGAGCAATCACCTTATATATTTCCTCCAGCTCTCCCTGCAAGCTTGCCCTGCCCTTTAACAGGATTCCCTCCGGATGCTTCAGAAACAGGATGAACAGGGCACGTGTCATGGGCCGGAACGGGAGTTCCGTACCACCCGGACTTCCCATCCTGATGCGGTAATGCCGGTCGATGAAGAGTTCCACGGGGTCTGCTACCTCCAAGCCGGAAGCGACTTTCCTATTGGTAGCGCCATCCAGTACCGATACGGAGATCCTCGTGGACCCCAACATCGACAAGGAGCACATCCCCTCAAGCTACCGACCCATCACCAAGGAAGTGAAGACCACCATCAAACGCGGCTCCTACACCTCCCAGAAGTTCTCCGGAGAATGGACCCTGCGGCAGAAAAATCTGGTCCAGGAGCGCATCAGCAAACTGCTGAGCGCCATTATCGAAGCCACTAAGACGGTCAATGACACGCCTACGATGGAATCCAATCTGGCAACAGAGAAGTTCTTGAGGTATATCTTCTACGGGAATGAATAACATTTCCCGCTTGGCAGATCAGCATTAGCATTATCGCTCGGCTTTATCGGCATCCCGCCGGAGCTCATTCCGGTCCCGATGTCCTTTAGCATCAGCATCGTGACAAAGCATCAGCTTGAAATACCCCGAATCCTGTCGGCCAACCTGGGGGCCGGGAAAGAAGGATAAGACACCCGGTCCAGGCCGCGTACCTTAGCGGTTAAAGGACAACACTTGCAAATGTCGAAAACGTGGGTTCGAATCCCACCGCGGCCACAAAAAAAGTCAACCTATTGACTCCGTTTCTGGTATTGGCACCAAGAAATAGTTATCACAGACATCTCTGCCGATGAACCGGTAGGATCACTCTAGGTGCCCATGGCCGGCCTGGTTAAGGATAATTCGATCGGAGAAGTCGAACGTGCCGCCGGGTTGCAGGGAGCGGACGCCCAGGCGGCCCGTTGGGCTCATGAAGACACAGAGCGATGCCGTGGCAGGGATGCCAGACGAAGCTCGTGGTATTCGCTGGCAATGCAGCGCTCCAACTCGGCCCAATCCGTCTTCCGCCAGCAGGCTTTCACGATGCTACGAGTCACGGGTACCTTGATTCCCAGGAACTTATCTCCTTCTCCATACAGCCCCGGGCCGGTCTTGAAGAATCGGCTCAAGCCATCCACCTGCGACGGATCGGCCGCCGCCAACATGCTGTCGTAAATTGTCATAGGTGTCTTCGCGGGCTTCCGAAATGCTTTCATGGAGCTAAGTTACGGATTTCTCCGGAAAATATGGGTGGGTGGTGCAATCTTTCCCTCCGGCGGTGCGCCCTTCTTACGAAGCAATACGCACAGATGGTCTCATCCTTGTTTCGAGGCTTCATCAGGAAAAGGGGATGTCTCGGCGCCTGCGAATTCTGCAAAAAACACTACCTTTGGAATATGCAACGAACGATACTTATGACACTGATGCACAGCATCTTTGCAAGCAAGTACTTTCATAACTCTTCCTGGTCATAGCCCCTCTGGAAGTGGTGGATGAGGTCCTCAAGTGCAGAAAACAAACTGTAGCCTTGGGCCAGATAATCAACCTGCTTCTGCAAATCGAAGGGCGCAGCGGAGCACGCCTGAACAAATTCGATCACCTTCTTAAAACAGCTTCCGGTACGCTTCGGCCTTCTTTTCCAGCGGCAGAGGATAGGCACGGGAGGTGGAAGGCATGCGCCAGAAGCGGAGGTCTCGTCCGACCATGGTGATGCCGATACTGCTGCCGACAGGCGGGATATCGCAGCCGAAGGTGCCGGCGATGACCTCGGTAGCCTTTTGTCCCGTGGTAACGAGTGTGCTACACTGCGGAATACGGGATAGCAGTGCGGGCACATCGGTAGCCTTCACAATTTCCAGGAAGGCGTCGGAAGCGTTGTCCTTGAGGCGGTGTACCTCGCAGGCGGTGTCGTAGAAGGCCAGACCGGCATGGGCACAGAACGAGCGGACCAGGGCTTCATCGAAGCGCTTTTCGTCCGTTATACAAAAATGCGCCTTGTCCCCGAAGTGAATCAGGCCCATGATGCGCCAGAAGTCGTTAATCCAGTTGGGGTAGTAGAATGGCATGCACCAGCGGTGGGGTTGGGGCGGAAAACTCCCGAGGAACAAGATGCGGGCTTCCTGTGGCAGGAAGGGCTCGAACGGGTGTTTCTCGATGGGCGCTTGGACAGGCATGGGCATCTTTTTCTCAAAGGTACGGAGAAATCCTGACATTCGCAGATTCTCCCATGGGAATCGTAGCCACTCTGTTGCAGGCAACTCTTTGATTCGGCCATCTTGGTCCAAAACAGCTTGCCTCACTGCACTTGTATCCAACGCGCCGGTTATACTTACATCTAACATCAATTACACCCCCGCCTCCACCAGGTAATCATCTCCCGCCTTAATCAAATGCAAAAGGAAATCCTCTGTAAAATCAAGAAGCAAGGCGTAGTTTCCCCAGCCATTGTCTGGATTAAACGGTAACAATTCCTCTTTGTGACCACGCAAATACAGGTACCCTTTTAGCACGGACTCTCTGTATCCCGGCGCCCCTGCTTTATCAAAACCCTGCTCATGAGGCCGCCATAACAAATCGTACAATGTCCACTCAGTACCTTCAATGGGAACTTCTGAGGCCATGTCCGGCCGATGTCGAATCCGCTATAGAACTCATGATTCCCGAGCACCACAAACGTTTCCTGGAAATTTTCCGCACACCAGTCCCAAAATGGCCGCTTCCACATCTTCCGGTCTCCCAAGTACGACACATCACCCGCCAAAACCAACACATCGGCAACCGACTTGATGCCACCCTGTTCAATGTAACGTCCATTCTGCTCAAATTCCAGGTGCAGATCTGATGCATATTGAATCTTCATACCACTCTCATTTCGGGAAAAGATACTTCATCTGATACGCCTTGGCAAATCTTTGCAAGGTTTGCAAAGATTTGGAAATGAGCGGGGAAAAATTAAGGGCCGATGCCTGATGAGCACCAGCCCTTAACTCTACAGATTCGCGCTTGTCTCCCTACTCCAGGATTTGCGCAGCGGCGTTTTTGGTGTCCACCTTTTCGATGATGCGCTCCAGGATGCCGGCTTCGTTGAAGATGAAGGTGCGGCGGAGGGTTCCCATGGTGGTTTTGCCATACATTTTCTTCTCGCCCCAGGCACCGAAAGCTTGGAGCATTTGGGTGGAGGTATCGGCCAGCAGGCGGAACGGAAGGCCGTGCTTGGCCCGAAAGCCGGTGTGGGATTTGGTGCTGTCCTTGCTCACGCCAACGACGTTGTAGCCGGCGGCGGTGAGGGCCGCGTAATTGTCCCGGAAGCTACAGGCCTCGGCCGTGCATCCGGACGTGTTGTCCTTGGGGTAGAAGTAGATGATGGTCTTTTTGCCGATAAGGTCCTGCGAGGTGACGGTGTTGCCGTCCTGGTCCAGCACCTCGAAGGCGGGCATCTTGTCTCCGATTTGCAGCATGTTAAATCTCCTTTTTATAGCAATTTGTGTTGTACTTTTCAAAGCCCAAGGCCTGGTAGAGCCGATTGGCGGCCACGCGGGCAGGGGTGGAGGTGAGCTGGATGTGGTGCGCCTTATGGTCCTTGGCGGCGGTTATCAGCGCCGTCATCAGCGCCTTGCCGTAGCCTTTTCCCCGGCAGCGGGCACTTACCACCACCGATTCGATATCGGCCATGGTGAACTCCAGCATGTGCTTGATGCAAAGGGTGCCGGTGGCGACGATGCGCCCCTCCTCCCGAATCACGTATATGTGAACGTTGGGGGCGGCCAGGGCGGCCTGCAAAAGTTCTGAGTTGCAGGAACTTGTGGCCGACAGCTCATGCATCAGCGCATCCAGGTCCGACAGGTCTTGGGGGGAATAGGTGACGAGTTCTTCAATCATGGTTTTTGGGGAAAGGTTGGCGGCCCAAAGGAAGGCCTTGGCCGTGCGGATATCGGCCTCCTTGAAATGATTGCCGGGATTCCATTCGAGGGTGGTTTCGATGCCTTGTCTCTCAAGGAGCGACGCCTGTTCCCGGATACAGCCCCCCACGGTGGCCATGACGCGGTTGCGGGTCCTTTCCTCCGCGTCGCCGAGGCTGAGGTAGATTCTATCGGCCTTGGGGGTTCTTATTTGCGCGAAATCCATCCAGCCGGGGTACCAGACGGACGGAGATGCAGCGGCGATGGCGGTGAAGGTGTCGGTTTCGTATCCCGCCCAGAGCGCGAAGAGGGCCGATAGCGAGTAGCCGCCGAGGATGACCGGCCTTCCTTTGAGCCCCGGCATCCGCACCGCCACCTCGGGAAGGAGAGCATCCTCTATGAACCGGAGGGTCTTCCCTGCCCCATCGCCAAAAGGCTCCTTGCCAAAGACCGGCGCCGCCTTCCAGGGGGTTAGCTCGGCATTCCAATCCTCGATGAGGAACGTAGCTAAAGCGAAGTCCGTGAGGCCATTACGGCAGAGGAAATCCGTCTCCCGCCCCAGAAAATCCAGGTCATTCCGGTCGATGGGCTCCACCAGCAGCACCCTCGGCTCCCCAAAGGTGAAGAGCTGGCAGGTCTTGCCGGAAAGGGTGAATTCTTGGAGGGGCATGGTTATGAGTTTTTCAAAGGTAGGTATTTTTCGGGGAATGAGCAAAGGGAACTATAGTACAAAGCTTGCCGCTGTTGCCGGAAGAGACGCTGGCGCGACCGCTTTTCTCCTGACCTGACGCAAGGAGGAGATATGTAAACATTAAAAATTCTTGCCGATAACGGCAAAAATAATTAAATTTGCAGTGGTGAGAGGACTAATTCTTGCCGATAACAAAGAAAAAACCAATACAGATGGAGTTTATATCAGTCAGTGAATTTGCAGAGAAGCACGGTCTGCCGGAACGAACCGTACGCAACTGGTGTGCTTCCGGAAAGATTCCCGGAGCGTTCCTGACCGGTAAGACCTGGAGCTTGCCGGCCGATGCAGAACAGCCGGTTCGCGGCAAAGGGAAAAAGAAACCCTCCCCTCTTCTCAAACGACTCAGAGAAGAAAGAGAGGGTAAAATCAGCGGTGGCATCTACCACCGCACCCAGATTGACCTGACCTATAACTCCAACCACATCGAGGGCAGCAGGCTCACCCATGAGCAGACCAGATACATCTTCGAAACCAACACGATTAGCATAACGGAAGACAGCATCAATGTGGACGACATTGTGGAGACCACCAACCACTTCCGTTGTATTGACTACATCATTGACCATGCCGAAGACCGTCTTTCAGAAGCCATCATCAAGGAACTCCACAGAATCCTTAAGACCGGCACTTCAGACAGTCGGAAGGATTGGTTCAATGTGGGCGACTACAAACGCCTGCCTAACGAAGTCGGAGGCAACGGAACCTGCCCGCCAGAACAAGTCCACGCAAAGGTGGGAGCCCTGCTCAGGGCCTACAACGGCAAGAAACAAAAATCCCTGGAAGACATCATCGATCTCCACTGCCAGTTCGAACGCATCCATCCATTCCAGGATGGGAATGGCCGTGTGGGCCGCCTGGTAATGTTCAAGGAGTGCTTAGCCAACCGCTTTGTCCCCTTCATTATCACTGAAGAGCTCAAGCTCTTCTACTACCGCGGCCTCCGCGAATGGGGCCACATTAACGGCTATCTCACCGACACCTGTCTTGCCGCTCAGGACCAGTACAAGGCGGTGCTGGACTACTTCAAGATTAAGCATTGAGAGCCGGAGCCGGGCCAGGCATGACGCGAAGGTTATACTGTTATATGTCATCCCCTTTTCACTCCAAAATATCCTCCGGCCCCGTGGGTTCATACGGACCATCCTTTACCTCCATAATCACCGTTCCACTCTCCAGCACCCGTACAGTTGTAATAGGTAACTTTGCTTGTACGGCTTTACCGCGACAACCAGAAAACGCAGCTCTTCCTGAAGACCAGCCGGCTGCGGTACAATGCCAACATCGAGGACATCGAGTGCTCGGCGGAACGCAACCTCACCAAGGCCCAGCTTGCCGAAATCGGCGACTGCTCC
>JAFTGA010000044.1 GCA_017458145.1 Bacteroidales bacterium
ATCACGGTGATCTTCACCTGGCCCGGATACGTCATCTCGTCCTGGATCCGCTGCGCGATGTCCGTGGACAGGCGGGCGGCCTGCTCGTCGGAGACCTCCTCGGCCCCCACGATCACACGGAGCTCGCGTCCGGCCTGGATGGCATAGGACTTCGTCACGCCCGGATAAGAGGCGGCCAGGTCCTCCATCCCCTTGAGACGCTTGATATAAGACTCGATCACCTCGCGGCGGGCACCCGGACGGGCACCGGAAATGGCGTCGCCCACGAGCACCAGCGGCGCGTAGATGGAGGTCATCTCCATCTCCTCGTGGTGCGCGCCCACGGCGTTGCAGATCTCGGGACGCTCCTTGTACTGCTCGGCGAGCTTGGCGCCGAGGATGGCGTGCGGCAGCTCGGGATCCACGTCGCTGACCTTGCCGATATCGTGCAGCAGGCCGGCGCGGCGGGCGATCTTCGGGTTCAGGCCCAGCTCGGACGCCATGATGGCGCAGATGTTCGCCACTTCGCGGGAGTGCTGCAGCAGGTTCTGTCCGTAGGAGGAACGGTATTTCATGCGGCCGATGAGCTTCACCAGCTCCAGGTTCAGCCCGTGGATGCCCATATCGATGCAGGTACGCTTGCCCGTCTCCAGGATCTCGTCCTCGAGCTGCTTGCTGACCTTGGCCACGACCTCCTCGATGCGGGCCGGATGGATGCGGCCGTCGATCACCAGCTGGTGCAGCGACAGGCGGGCCACCTCGCGGCGGACCGGGTCGAAGGCGGACAGCAGGATGGCGTCCGGCGTGTCGTCCACGACGATCTCCACGCCCGTGGCGGCCTCCAGGGCGCGGATATTGCGGCCTTCACGGCCGATGATGCGGCCCTTGACCTCGTCGTTCTCGATCGGGAAGGTGGTGACGGCATTCTCGATGGCCGTCTCCGTCGCGGTGCGCTGGATGGTGTTGATCACGATGCGTTTCGCCTCGCGTGCGGCATTCAGGCGCGCCTCGTCCATCGTGTCGTTGATATAGGCCTGGGCCTCGGTACGAGCCTCGGCTTTCATATTCTCCACCAGCATCTTGCGGGCTTCCTCGGCGGTCATCCCGGCGATGCTCTCCAGCTCCTTGTTGACCTGGGCGGTCACCCGCTCGCACTCCTCGAGCTTGGCGTCGAGTTTGGTCTTGAGGGCATTGACCTGCCCCTTCTGCGAGTCCAGGTCGTGCTGGCGGCGGTCCAGTTCGCCCTGCTGCTGCTTAAGCTGCCCCTCGCGGGACTTGATGTTGTTCTCGCGCTCGCGCAGTTCGCCGGTCTTCTTGTTCACGAAATTCTCGTGCTCGCCCTTGAGCTGGAGGAACTTTTCCTTGGCTTGCAGGATCTTCTGCTGCTTGATGCTCTCGGCCTCGAGGTTCGCCTTCTCGATGATGGCGTCCGCACGCCCCTTCGAGGCGGCGCGGCTGACGAGTATATAAATTGCAAGAGCCAGGACGGCGCCTGCAACGGCTGCTAGGATGTAGTACAAAAACATAACTCAAAAATATATAAAATAAACAGTATCCGCTTATATATGAAGCAGATACTGTAAAAAGAAAAAAAGCCGTCAGCCGAGCTTTCAGAAAGCCTCTGATTATGTTTTGGGCTCCGTGCTGTCTCGGGCTTCCCGTCGTAGCGGGCTTGCCTTCCCCAGTGCGAGTAGACCCGGTTCCGAAGAACTTGTTGTTTTCAGAAGATGGGCCTGACGGCTATATTACTTTTTCATACCTTCCAGATAGGCAGCCACGTCTCCCTCCAGCTCCTTCACTTCGGAGACGAGGCGCGACATCTTCTTCTGCGCCGAAAGCTTGCCGGCGGCTTCCTGGATGGCCGCGAAAACCAGCTTGTCTTCCGGGCTGCTGTCCGGGAAGCGGGCGTCGAAACGGGTCAGCATCTCGGTCACGTCAGCCGCAGCCAGACGCATCAGCTGCTCCATCTCAGGGGTGGGGGCGCTGAGGCGGTAGGGCTTGCCTGCGACTTTCAATGTGATGTCCTGGGCCATATCAATTCTCCAGCAGCTTTATGCATTTGTCAATCTCCCGAACCAGCCTGGCAATCCGCTCGCGGGCCTGGGCGGGATCCTTCTCGGCCCCGAAGGCGCGCATCAGTTCGAGGTTGTCTATCTGTTGATTCAAATCAGCAATCTGCTCCTTGTAAACCCGGCACTTCTCCTCACTCGCGGAGAGCCGCGCAGCCAGCCCGTCAGCACGCTGCCTTTCGGCCTCGTACTGAGCCACCAGCCTGGCGATATTCGACTTGATCTCTTCGAGCATTTGGATCCGAACCTAATCTACAATATGCAAAAATAATAAAAAAACGGAGATTATCAAATCTCCGTGATACCTTTGTAGGTGTCGCACACCTGTTTATAGCTTTCGAGGTTGCCGATATCGTAGCGCCGGCCGGGCATCTGCATCGCGTGGACACTTGTCCGGCCCGCCAGCCAGGCAATGAAAGAGCCGGGCGCATCCGTCCCGCAGCCGGCCGCAATCCCTTCCCGCACGCGCCGGGCGTCCGCACGCGTGTAGAAGTAAAACGGCGGACAGCACCAGTGGCTGCGCGGCTCCGCCGGCTTCTCTTCCATCGACAGGACGCGGTCCTGCGCATCGACCTCGACGACGCCGCTCTTGTGCAGGCGCGCCTCCTGCGGCTCATGGTAACGCATGATGCAGGACGTCCCCTTGGCGAGGGCATAGTCCACAAAACGGCAGAGACTGAAGTCCAGCACATTGTCGCCGGCAATGACCAGCATGTCATCGTCCAGCCGCAGGCTGTCGATGGCAAACTGAATGTCGCACACGGCGCCCAGGCGGGTCTCATTGGTCGATGTGCCGTCGTCCACGACCGTCACGTCCTCCGGCGCCCACGCACGGAAATCCGGGGCGAATTTGTGGTTGGAAATCACCACGAACTCATCCACCCGGCCGCAGCGGCGGATATCGCCGGTCAGCCAGTCGAGGATGGTCTTGTCCCCCACCTTGAGCAGGGGCTTGGGGAAATTCTGCGTGAGCGGATACAGGCGGGTCGCATAGCCCGCCGCAAGAATCAGGCATTTCATAGGGATACACCGTCTGCGGAATGGCATCCGCAATAGAGATAATTGTCCGCGAGGGCCGGGAAAGCCGCCAGGTATTCCCGCTTCACGCCCGCCGCGATGGATTCTTCGAACGCCGGATCGATCAGCGCCATGCAGCAGCCCTTGAAGCCGGCGCCGCTGAAACGGCCGCCGTACACGCCGTCCTGATGCACAATCGCTTCGTACAGGGCGATCAGTTCCGGAGAGCCGGTCTCCCAATTGTGGATCGAGGAATGACCGCTCTCCGTCGAGATCCGGCCGTAGGCCTCGATGTCGCCGGAGCGCCAGGCCTCGGCCCCCCGTTCCACCCGCTCAAGCTCCGTATAGAAATGCTCGGCGCGGCGGTGCCAGGTCACAGGCAGCCGGTCCTTGTAGCGGTCATAAACCTCCCGCGGGACCTCGCGCAGGTGCGTCTCGCGGAATTTACCGTATTCCATCCCGGCATAGGCCTTCAAGGCATAGGCGGCGCTGCGGACTTCGTCCACGCGCATATTGTACTTGACCCCCGCCAGGTTGCGCTCCAGCCCGGAAAAGAAAATACCGATCTTCCAGGGCTTCATGGCGGCAGAAGCGGGAATCAGCTCGTAGCTGTCGTCCTGCGTGTCGAGATAGAGCAGATGGTCCCTGCGGGAGAAGATCTCGCAGCTCTGGTCGAGCTTGCCCACCGACACCCCGACATAGTTCACCTCGGCCCGAAGCGCCATGTCGATCAGCTCCAGTTGCGACGGGTGGACATCGTTCACCCGGCAGAGCGCAGACAGGAAGGCGATCGTCACGGCGGCGGAACTGGACAATCCGCCGATCGGGAGCGAGCCCTCGATCACGCCGCTGATCCCATTGCGGAGCGGGTAGCGGTTCGCCAGCTCGATCGTGGCGCCGCGCAGATAATCCGCCCAGTCGCCACGGCGCGTCTCGAAGACGTCCCGGACATGCCACTGGGCACGCTTGACAAACTGGAGCGACGCCAGCTCCACGATTCCGTTGAGCTTGGTGCTGTAGGCGATATGAATCCCCTTGTCGATGGCAAAGCCCGTGACCTTGCCCCACTGGTGATCCACATGGGCGCCGACCGGGCAGACTCGATAAGGACAGAACGCCACGGCATCCGGCGACTTCCGATAGACCGATTCGAACTTGCTGATACAATCCATGCCGCAAAGATAGCGCAAAAGGGGCAGATAAAAAAGTGGAAACCCGCGAGGGACTCGCGGGTTTCCTGGGAAGAATAATATTTATCTAAAGAGAAATTAATTCTTCGGTTTGATGATCACGGTGCGGCTCAGCACATCGTTGTTGAAGAAGATCGGGTCAACGCCACCGTTGGCGGTGCACTCGAGCTTGCTGGCAGGGACACCGAGGCTGATGAGGTAGTCATAGACAGCCTTGGCACGCTGCTCGGAGAGGGTCATGTTGCGCTTGGCGCTACCCGTCTTCTTGTCGGCATAGCCGGCGACGACGAACTGGGTGTCGACATTCTTGATGTCGTCAGCATAGAGCTGCAGACGGGCCTTGTCCTTCTGGCTGAGGACAGCGCGGTTGATGTCGAAGAACACAGCGGTGGAAGCAGGGATCTCCTTGTTGATGTACTTCTCGACCTCCTTGATGACCTCCTTCTCGACGACCTTCTCGACGATCTTCGGGTTCTTGGCAGCATACTCGCGGGCGAGAGCGTCAGCAGCCTCCTTGGAGAGGTAGCCGGCAGCGGCAGCGGCCATGGCGGCGCGGGCGAACTTGCCGTGCTTGCCACCGATGGTCCAGATGGCGTTCAGGGTCAGACGGCCGGTACCCTCAGCCTTGCGATACTGGGAAGCGTCGCCGAAGACGGACGGGGTGACACCGAAACGACCCTCGAGAGCGAGCTCGAAACCGTCGGTGATGTTGTAGCCGAGACCGAGACCGGCGGTGGCGCCGAAGCGGGCCTTCAGACCGTTGGCCTCCTGGACAGGGAGAGCGACGGAGGCATCCATGAACGTGTTGTTGGCGACGAACTCGGTGCCCGCGGAGGACAGATTCATGGTCGGACCGGCGAACACATAGACATCGAACTTGGCGAGGTCCTTGGCGAAGATGTTGCTGATGTTCAGCATGGCATCGACGTTGAGCTCACCGAAGACCTTGTTCTTCTTGGAGTAGATAGTACCCATCGTCCCATAGTTCTGGGCGTTGCCATTCCTGGCGTCGAGGGTCTGGAAAGGACCGCCGATGACGGCGCGGACGCCCCAGATCGTGTTGATGTACTTACCGACCATGATGTTGCCGTAGAAGGCAGGGGTGTTGAAGCCCTGGTTGTAGGTGGAGATGATACCGCCACCGACACCGACGAACACGTCATTCCCCTTGTAGGTCGTCTGGGCATTTGCAGCGAACACGCCGGCTGCAAGAGCGATAGACAGAGCGAGTGCTTTGAGTTTCATATTCTGATTCTTTTAATTTCGTTAAACAATGTCCTTGACGCTTGGATTACTCAGCCTCGACGAGACCGCCACCGGCGTTGCCGCCGTCACCGTGGCCATGGCCGTGATAGTGGCCGTCCTCAGGGGCGACATAGTGGGAAGCGTGGTCCGGATGGGCAACCTCGACGGGATCGACCAGGTTGTACTCGCATCCAGTAATGGAGAATTTACCGATGACATTATTCTCCGGGAGATCAGGATAACCTTCATCCGGGATGGCAACGATGTTCTTGGTCGTCGTGGTGAATTTCTGCACATTGAACACATTGTAGAGAGCCCAGGCAGAGACCTTGAAGTCCACCGTCTCAGTCGTGGTCTCGGTGCCGCTCGCCGCCTCGGCAAGCTCGGCAATGCTCGTAGCGGCATTGGCCATCCACTCGTCCGTCTTGCCGGCACCGACCAGCTCGAAGTCGTCACCGTACTCATAACCCGTGGTCACATCATACTTGAAAGTGTCGCAGAGGACATAGTCGTTGGCATTCTCAAGCATCGGAATGGTGTAGGTCTCGCCATCCTCGAACTCGATCTCCTGCTCGACGCCGTAACCGTGGCCGTGGGCGGCCTCGCCGAGCATGAAGTACGCGAACTCGCTCTCGGACTCGGCTTCGACGACATCGATGGTATAACCAGCGACATTGTAAGGGATGGTGAGGATACCGGTCAGCACGACGCTGCCGCCAGCGAGCACGAGCGGAGTCTCGGTCTCGTACGTATAAGTCTCGCGATTGACGGTCTCACTGACCGAAATTTTGGAATTTTTGGCAATCGTCGGATTGCCTTTGATCATAGTGGATGTCACATAGGGTGAGAAACCGGGAGCAGCACTGACAACCGTCACGTTGAGCGTGGCAGTTGCGTTGGCCACCTGGAAAGCGGTGGTCAGGTTCTCAGGCTGGCAAGCGGCGAATACACCTACTAACGCAATGAGTGAAAAAAACTTTTTCATTTCTTTAAAATAAATATTAAACATTAAACTGATTTCTGTCCGTCTTTTCCGCAAAGTGACATGCCCCTTTTGAGGACATTCTACTTTACGAACAGCAAAGGTAGCACGGAAAATGATAAAAAACAAATATTTTTAAAAATATTATCAACAACGGCTGTTCATTTCCCGAGCTTACTATTAATATAATAAGGGTTGTAATAGTTTTTGCTCATGATGTTGTCGGAGGCTTCCGAACGGAACTCATGGTAGTAGTACTGCTCGTTGTTGGCATTGTAGGACATGCCCATCTGGCCGGAGGTCGATACGCGCGGCCAGTAGCCGTGGCGGGTGCGCCGGTAGGGCGGCAGGGCGACTTGGAAGCGGAAGCCGCCGTTGGTGTGTTGCGCCCGGTCCGGGCCCTTCATCAGGTAGAAGCCGATGGAGCAGTGCTTGAAGTGGCGGATCATTTCGAACTTGAGGCCGTAGTCCCGGCGGGTATAGCGCTCCGCACGCAGCAGGAACTGCGTCTGGAGCAGGGGCCAGTAGTAGTTGAAGGCCACGTTCCAGACGAAAGTCCAGTCCGGGTTGGCGTTGGTGTGCAGCCAGAAACCCTCCAGCCAGTCCGGCAGGGGGCCCTTCTGGCGCTGACCGTTTACCAGGACGCTGGACGGGCCGAAGCGGACCAGGTCGATCACGCCGACCTTGCCGTCCACCCAGAAGCGCTCGTTGGGGAACCAGTAGGCCATCTCAAGCGTGGCGCCGATGTAGTTGGCGTTGAAGATGCCGGCCGTGAGCTTGCCGAAGATATTGAGGTGCCAGGGGTCGCGGAAGCGCTGGGAGACCGTCAGGAAGCCCGGATGCACCAGCGACTCGACCTGGTTGTAGCCGTCGTTGTAGATCGGGACCTTGACCTGGAGGCTGATCTTGCCGCCCGGCCAGAGGGAGGTCTCGATGGCGGGGCTGAGCTGCCAGAGCGACTGGTAGACCTGCGTGATGATCAGGTTCTTCAGGGACACCTGCGGATAGACGTTGATATCGACCTTGCCGAAGGAATCGTTAAGCCTGGGCTGGCGGCGGACGGCGTCCCACGAAGCGTCGAGGCGCTTGGTGGTGCTCCAAAGGCCCGTCTGCGGGTCGTAGGTCATCGTGACTTCCGGGATCTTGTAGGAAGTGCCGATGATCTTGATCGGCTTGGTCTCGTCCAGGCCGGCCCCCTCGACAATCTGTACGGCGCGGGCGAAGCCCTCCGCCGGGATCTTGTAGTAGTCGTTCTCGACGGTGAAGACCGTGAAATCGTCGGTCTCGACGGCGCGGACGTTGGCGAATCCGGCTTCGGCGAGGCGCCGGGCCGCCAGGTCGGCGGCGAAGCCGTCCACGACGGTGCTGTCGGGAGCGGCCACCCGGACGCTGTCTTGCCGGGCGGAGCGGGCCAGGGTATCGTCCGCAGCGGGCTGCGCCGCCAGCGCCAGGGGCACCAGCAGCAGGGCGGATGCGAGGATTCCTTTCAGCGTCTTCTTCATATCACTGTGCCGTTCGAACTTGCAAAGTTAATACTTTTTCAGGACTTCCGTCGTATCGGGCCGGAGTTTGTCTTTCTTTATAATAGAGGTATCGTGCCGGACATAGCCGACGCCGGGGGCGTACCAGGTGTCGGAGACCGTATTGCGGTTGCGCCCCGGGCCGCGCTCGACCTTGTGCTCGCGCACCACCAGGCAGTCGAAGGTCCCGGCCGGGACCGTGATGCGCTCGCGGCGCAGGACCCGGCGCTCCGTGACGTCGATCCGGTATTTGACGCCCAGGGCGGCCGTCACGACGCAGTGCGCCTCGGGCAGCGTGTCCCCGGGCTGCATCCCGGCAGGCAGCAGGGCGTGCGTGCCCGAAGTCACGGGTCCGCCCAGCGGAGCGACCGCCTGCAGCACGGCGCACAGCGATGCGCCGAGGTCCATCCGCACGGTCCCGTCGGCGTCGATCTCCACCGTCATCGGGCAGGCACCGCCGTACAGGTCCTTTCCGCGGGCATCCTGCAGCAGGAAGGTGTAGTCCACGACGCGCGCCTCCCCTTCCGTGCGCACGGCGTCGATCCGATAGGTGGTCGTGCGCTCCAGGGCGCCGTCGGAGAGCCGGGTCCGCTCATAGAAGAGCGTCCGGCCGGGCTGCGTGCAGAAATTCGGCTCTCCCGCTGCGGCGGGAAGCCACGGCAGCAGGAGCAGCAAAAGCGCGGTCAGGCGGAGTTTCATGCTGCAAAGATGGCAATTTTTTTCGTATCTTCGCCCTGTATGAACGTAACTCCCGAACTGCAGGCCTACGTGGAGGCGGAGATCCTCCCCCGCTACGACGCCTTCGACAAGGCACACCGCCGCCCTCACGTGGAGCGGGTCATCCGGGACGCCCTTGCGCTTGCGGACCACTACCCCGTGGACCGGAACATGATCTATGCCGCCGCGGCCTGGCACGACACCGGCCTGCGCGAAGGCCGCGCCACGCACCACCTCGCCTCCGGGCGCATCATCCGGGAAGATCCGATGCTCCCCCGCTGGTTCAGCGCGGAGCAGGTCGAGACCGTCGCCCAGGCGGCCGAAGACCACCGCGCCTCGCTGGACCACGAGCCACGCAGCATCTATGGGCGCATCATCGCCGAGGCCGACCGGCAGATCGAGCCGGAGACCATCGTGCGCCGTACCGTCCAATACGGCCTGGGGCACTACCCGGAGCTCGGCCGGGAGGAGCACTGGCAGCGCACGCTGGACCACCTCCACGAGAAATACGCCGCCGGCGGCTACCTCCAGCTCTGGATACCGGAGTCGCCCAACGCCGCCCAACTCGCCGATCTGCGCGGACTCATCGCAGACGAGACCCGCCTGCGGGCCCTGTTCGAATCCATCTTCGACCAGGAATGCTGAAAGTGTTGACTGCCTTGCGGCACAGTCCCTCTGCACAACTACAGTCGGTCCCTAATACCTTCTGTAGTGGCTGCGGACACGTTCGAGTTTGCCGTTGCGAATGCGCTTGTACGCCTTCACGCTGACAAGGGTCTCGACCTCCACCCTAATGGAGTATCGAACGATGACTGGCTTTGTCCTCTTTCTCATATGATTTATAGTCTAGTTTGCTGTAGGACAAAAGTTCCCTCGTTTCAGCACCTCCCCTCGGTAGAAAAAAAATGGCTATCCGAAATCTTAGGTTGAAAGAATCGTACATATAGGTATCCTCTCAAGGTGGGGTAAGGTTGGATTTCCTTGACCCACCTTCATCGTGTGGTTGCAATCTATGGTTGGAGGCACGACGGTCGAGGCTGGGGCCCGGTCGCCGGCACTTTCGATGAAAAGGAAAGGATGGTTGTTGCCATAATTAACAGAATTTGTATTTTTGCAATTACATATTTCACTGATAAATCGTAATTTAATCAACAGAACCATTTTCTGCAGATATTTTATAGTTTTTCAAGAACTTCGTTGTCTAATGGGTGTAGATTCGATAGATAATGGATAACAAGGAACAAGCATTCACCCAATTGGTCCGGGAGCACAAGAGCACCATCTACTCGGTATGCTATATGTTCTCGAAGGACACGGATGAAATCAACGACCTTTTTCAGGAGATTCTGATCAGGCTCTGGAAGGGCTACGATTCTTTCCGCGCGGAGTCCGATGTCCGGACCTGGATTTACCGTGTGGCGCTCAACTGCTGCCTTAATGCCGACAAGAAACGGCGACGGGGCGGCGAGAGTGTCCCCTTGAGCGTGGACATCGACCCCTTCGAAGATACGGACGACCGGGCGTTGCAGACCAAGCGTTTGTATGCCCGTATCAATCAGTTGGGATTGGTGGACCGCGGCATTATCCTCCTTTGGCTCGAAGGCCTGAGCTATGAGGAGATCGGCGCCATCATGGGCATCACGGTGAAGAACGTTTCTTTCCAGTTGCATCGGATCAAGGAAGAACTCAAAAAGTCCAAACTTTAATCACCCAAACCATGAACAAAGAAGAAATCGATATCAATCAGGAACTGGAACAGATGCGGCAGGATTATGCTGCGCTGAAGGAACGGTTCGACAAGCAGCAGATTATCAATGAAAAGCTGATGCAGAATGCGATGAAAAAGGATGTGGGAAGGATGTTCCTTTCAAAGAAATCGATTCCTGTGACAATCGCATTATTCATTATCGCGGTCATCCTATGTTATGTCCAGGGATTTGACTGGTGGGTTCCGCTCTCCCTTATCATTTACGGCTTACTGACCATCCCGGGCGTATTCTGGGTATATAAGGGAATCCGGGAAGAAGACATTTACAATGGCGACATCCTGTCAACGACAAAGTCTCTGAGAGAATTCAAGAAAAGGTATGTCATTCTGGTGACGGGAATCTGCGTTCTTTTCTTTCTTTTCGTGATTCTGGCGACCTTCTATATGACCTCGATGAATATCAGCGCCGAACTGATGTGGAGAAGGGGCATTATCATTGCTCTTTTATGTGTGGGGACATTGATCCTGGAGTATTACTCTGCCAAGCGACTGTTAAGCGCCTGCGACGCTATCATCGAGCGCCTCAAAATGAAAGACGAATAAGATGGAAGATTTTATCCTCAGAGAGATTGACCGCCTGGGCGAGATGCTGCTGATGATCGCCCGCAGACTGGGACTGCTGGACGGAGACACGCCGGATTATTCCCTGGCGGACGTCAAGGACGAGTTCGACAAAGTGGCCTGTCCGATTGATCTGGATGCCATGCTTGCGCAGAAGAATCCAATATGGTATCTGGTAGAAACAGAGAAGATCTCGGACCACGGTCTGGAAACGTTCATCGAGATCCTTTTTCATTCAGACCTGGATGAAGAACGAAAAACCGCTCTTCTCGATGATGCTCTCTCCTATCTGGACGGCAAGGGATACTACTCTTTCAGGCTCCATTCATTGAGCAACAGTTAAATTCGAATATTTGGAAATGAATTTCTTAGTAAATCTGTAAGTGTGAATATCCGAATTGTACAGAATGATGGAGACAGATAGAATCGTTTTGCGCCCTTGGCGCGAATCCGACGCTGAAGCGTTGTTCAAATATGCATCCGACCCGGACGTTGGGCCGCGCGCCGGCTGGCCGCCGCATAAATCTGAAGAGGATAGTCTTGAGGTGATTCGGACCGTTTTCAATAACGAAACTACCTGGGCTATAGAACTTAAAGCGTCGGGCGAAGCCATCGGCGCCATGGGCTATCTGCCTTGTGAGGGTAACCATCTACCGTCCCGCGAGGGCGAGCCGCTGGTGGGTTACTGGGTAGGAAAACCTTATTGGAATCAGGGTATTTGCACGGAAGCCTTGGGGCTGATAATCGACCATATCCGCCGGGCGACGGACATCAAGTCTCTTATCAGCAGCCATTTCATCGATAATCCCGCCAGTGGCCGCGTCATGGAGAAATGCGGCTTCATCCCTACGGGCGAAACCTGCATTGATGAAACCCTCGGCGGTTCCGACCGTCCGATGAGGGCCCTGAGATTGGAAATCAGACGATAGTAAACGATATGGAAATGAAGTTTTGCCAGAGCTGCGGAATGCCGCTCACAGAAGAAGTCCTCGGCACCAATGCCGACGGGAGCAAGAATGAAGATTACTGCATCTACTGCTATAAGGACGGGAAGTTCCTGCAGGAGTGCACGATGGAGGAAATGATCGAGCACTGCGCCCAGTTTGTGGGCGAGGTGAACAAAGGGCTGCCGAAGCCCATCACGAAGGAGGAGTACATCGGCCAGATGAAGCTGTATTTCCCCCACCTGAAACGCTGGCGCAAGGAGCTGACACTTGCGGACTCCATGCCGGAGAATCCCGCTCTCTCCGGCGTGAAGGAGCTCATCGGCACAATGGCCGATAAACTGCCCATTGCTTACATCTCATCAGTGGACCAGGACGGTTTTCCCTGGACCAAGGCTATGTTGAAGCCACGTAAGCGTGAGGGTATCAAAACCTTCTACTTTACCACCAACACTTTCTCAATTCGTGTAGCTCAATACAAAGCAAACCCTAAGGCAAGCGTCTATTTTTGCGATGCCAAGGGATTTAAGGGCATGATGCTCAGAGGCACTATGGAGGTATTGACGGATGCCGCCTCGAAGGAAATGATTTGGCGCAAGGGTGACACGCAATACTATCCCGGCGGCGTCACCGACCCGAACTACTGCGTCCTCAAATTCACTGCCACCCACGGCCGCTTCTACAGTGATTTCTACCCGCGCAGTTTTGTGATTGAATAACTATGAAAATCAGAATCACTGCCATCAGGTATCGAACACACTTGCGATGTGCTGGAGGGGCAGGAGTGGATTTCTATAGACGGCAGGTGTCCTGAAGGGATGTGCCCTTCGGCCTGGGGCTCCATGAGGGAGTTTGTCGAGGCTCTGGCCCGTGGTGAAGGAAACTTCTACGACGGCTGGATGAAGAATCCGAATAGCGCCATGATTAGCTGCAACGACGGCTTCCGGCCATCACCGTGGCCAGCCATCGTACCGTCATTCCTTCATATGAGGACCTCGGTCGCCTCTGCTGCGAGAAGGTCACGAAGAAAGGCATGGACTCCGTCAAATATCTCACCATCATCCAGGTGCCGGTGGAGAAGGCATAAAGAAAAGTTCTGAAGCTTCCGCTTTGACGGATACTCCACGAATGGGCTGAACCGAGTAATTCTTCGTATCTTTACGTCGACAAATCGGAATTTATAGGCATAAACAAGCTCCGGCAACATCGCATTTGTTGTCGGAGCTTTATTGAGATTACATTGAGAATGTTTATATAGCATCCGATAAAACGAAATTTTTCGAAAATCTTCTTATCCCATCCCGTTGAAACTCAGCATCGGTAACCTTGCGGAAACTTACTTTCCACGGGGTGCCTTCTTGTTTGATAATCAAATAGTTCGTAGCTTTGCAGGCGAGAAAAGAAACCAAGACACTTTTAGAAAGCCATATCATGGACAGAAAAGATATACGTGATGCGATGTTTCCGGATTGTCCCATCCGGAACGTCCTTTCCCGGATGATGGACAAATGGACGCTGCTGGCCCTCTACACGCTGGAACAGCAGGGCATCATGCGCTTCAATGACCTCAGGCGCTCCATCCCGGATGTATCCCAGAAGATGCTTACCGTGACGCTCAAGAGCATGGAGGCCGACGGGCTTGTGTCCCGCAAGGTAATCCCTGCCGTACCGGTGAAGGTGGAATATACGCTCACCGACCGCGCCATGAGCGTGATGCCGCTGCTGGACCAGCTGCTTGGCTGGTCTCTGGAGCATTTCGGGGAGATCATCGCTGACCGCCAGAAAAACCTCGGATAAAAGAATTTGTGCGCACAAATCTATATTTCATTCACATTAAACCCTTTCCAATCATGAAAAGAGCCAACATTTCCGGATTTGTGATGAGCTTCGCTCAGGAAGCTCCGTCCGCCTGTGGCAGCGCCTGCGGCGCAGCCGAACCCAAACCCTCTGCCTGCGGAGCCGCCGAGCCTGCTCCTTCCGCCTGCGGAGCAGCTGAACCCGCGAAGGAGGAGCCCAAGCCCAGCGCTTGCGGCAGTGCCTGCGGCGCCAAATAAGCCATGCTGCAGTACTTCGCATTCCAGTGGCACATCACTGATACCTGCGATCAGCGGTGCAAACACTGTTACATCTTTGCCGAAGGGCACCCGAAGCTGATTACCGTCAGCCTTCGGGATGCCCGACGGGTGATAGACAACGCCGTGGACATGTGCTCCCGGATGGAGGAGCGCGTCCCGTATTTTTATATCACCGGCGGAGATCCGGTGCTCCATCCGCAGATTTGGGAGATCCTGGGAATGCTGAAGGAGCGGAAGATTCCTTTCACCATCCTGGGAAATCCTTTTCATCTGACCGATGAGCTCTGCGCCCGTCTGAAGGAATACGGCTGCGAGAAATACCAGCTCTCCATTGACGGAAACAGGGAGACCCACGACTGGATGCGCAAGCCCGGCTCCTACGACATCACGCTGGAGAAGATCGCCGTGCTGAAGAAGGCCGGAATCAAGGTGGCCGTCATGACCACCGTGTCAGCCGTCAATGCTGACCAGATGGAGGAAATCATCGACACAGTGGTGGTCCGCAAGGCCGATGTCTTCGCCTTCGGCCGCTATTGCCCGACGTCCACGGAGAAGTCGGCCCACCTGACTCCGCAGCAGTACCGGGACGTGCTGGACCGCTGCTGGAAGAAGTTCCAGGAGTACAAGGACTCCGGGACGTATTTCAACTTGAAAGACCATCTGTGGACGTTGTACCTCTATGAGAACGGTCTGTTCAAGATTCCGGAGGGGCTGGATGAGAACCTCATTTACGACGGATGCAACTGCGGGAACTGCCATTTCACCATCTGCCCCAATGGCGATGTGATGGCTTGCCGACGCTTTGATAGTGTGGTGGGAAATGTTCGTAAAACGCCGCTCTACGAACTCTGGACCGGGCCGCAGATGGAGAAGTACCGTGAATATGAGAAGTTTGAAAAATGCCGTAAGTGCGAGCTTCTGCGCTTCTGCCGGGGATGTCCTGCCGTCACCTATGGCTATACCCATAATTTTTACGCACCCGATCCGCAATGCTGGAAAGAAGTATGAACCTGTTTGAACTGATAAAATACCGCCGCTCCATTCGTAAGTATGAGGATCGGCAGATTCCCCGGGAGGATCTGGAGAAAATCATCGAAGCAGGCCTGTATGCCCCCAATGCCGGAGGTGGCCAGCGCAGTATGATCGTGGCACTCCGCGACCCCAAACTCACTGAAGCCGTAGGCAAGATGAATGTGGGCAAGCTGGACCGTTCCCGCCTTTCCGGTAACTTCGTATCCAAGGAGCAACCCAGCATCATCGACGACCCCAGCATCAAGAGCGGCTTCTATGGCGCTCCCACGGTGTGCGTCATCTTTGCCCAGGGGAACTTCCTATACAGTATCCCGGACTCTTTCTGCTGTGCAGAGAACATGGTCCTGGCCGCCACGGAACTGGGCATCAGTTCCTGCATCATCGCCCGAGGCAAAGAGACCTTCGACAGTGATTACGGCCACAAACTGATGTACGATTGGGGCGTTCCGCTCGGCTATGTGGCCCGCTGCTTCGTGCTTCTGGGCTATTGTAAGGGCGACTATCCTGCCGAGAAGCCCCGCAAGCCGGGGCGGGTAAACATCATTGAGCCGGAGTAGAATGATTCTGAACACCGGCGGGCGGACGGATACCGTCCAGTACTACAGCGAGTGGTTGCTGCACCGCTTCCGGGAGGGCTATGTCCTGTCCCGGAATCCGCTGTTTCCGAACATCGTGAACCGGATTGAACTGAATCCGGAGGTGTTGGATGTGGTAGTGTTCTGCTCCAAGGACTATCGGCCCATCCTGCCGCGCCTGCATG
>JAFTGA010000037.1 GCA_017458145.1 Bacteroidales bacterium
CGTGAAGCGGATTGCATCCGCCACTGGGGTTGAAGTAGCTTTTTTGTAACAGAGTCCGGGTCAAGCCCGGAATGACAAAACAACCGGAATGACGGATAACAAGAAAGGCAGCCGCGCGGCTGCCTTTCTTCATTCAGGGCGTCCCGGCTATCGGGCGTCCACATACTTGTGCAGGGTGGCACGGACTGCGCCGGGGCCGGCGAAGAGCTCCTTCACCATGCCTTCGATCTTCTCGCCGAGACCGGCCTCGTAGAGGTCGAGCCCGAAGATGTCCTTCCGGCTGTACAGGGCCCGGAGGCAGCTGTAGTCCTGGTCCGGCTTGCCAACCTCGAGCGGGGCCACGATGGCCTGCAGCTCGGCGAGCATCGGATCCGGGGACGGCTCGAACGCAGTGCCGTCGTCCTTGATGCCCTTCAGGTAGCGGGCATAGCCGGCCAGCACGAGCGGAATCAGCTGGAGGTTCTCCAGGTCTAGGCCGCGGGCGATATACTTCTTGATGGTCTCGCCGAAGCGGATGGCCAGTTTCTGGGAAGTATCCATGGCGATGCGCTGCGGGGCGTCGGGCATGAACGGATTCGGGAGGCGGCGGTTGATGACGGCGCCGATGAACTCATAGGGATTCAGCACACCCGGATCCGTCACGACGGGCATGGCCTCGATGTATCCGATCTTCTGGATGAAGGAACGGAGGTCGGGGTCAGCCATCTCGGCGGAAATCAGGGTGTACCCCAGCACGCAGCCATAGATGGACATGGCCGTGTGGAGCGGGTTGAGGCAGGTCGTCACCTTCATCGTCTCCACCTTGTCCACGGTCTCACGCGTGGTGTAGAGGGCACCGCCGAGATCCAGCGGCGGACGGCCGTTGGTGTAGTGGTCCTCGATGACGAGGTACTGCGTCTCCTCGGCATTGACGAAGGGGGCCGTGAAGGTGTGCTTCTCGGTCTCGATGTAGTCGTTGTCCTCGAATCCGTCCGCGGCCAGCATATCCTTGACTTTTGCGTGGGGACGCGGGGTAATCTTGTCGATCATGGACCAGGGGAAGGTGACTTTGGTCTCATCCTTCAGATAATCCAGGAAAGCCTGCGGCACGAGGCCGTCCTTCACCCAGCGCTCGGCATAGGCCATGACGCCGGCCTTGACGCGGTCGCCGTTGTGCGAGCAGTTGTCCATGGACTGGACCGTCAGGGGCAGGCAGCCCGCCTCCCAGCGCTCGTGCAGCAGTGCGGTCACCTTGCCCAGCGCAAAGACCGGCTTGAGCCCGCGGGCGAGATCCGCCTCGTTGAAGCCATAGCCCTTCTCGGTGATGGTGAAGGAGATCATCTGGAGCGAGGGGTTGCGGAAGATGTCCACGAGGCGCTTCCAGTCCTCGAACTGGTAGTCGGCCTTCAGGGCTTCCGTGACGCTGGCGATGACTTTCTTCTCGACCGTACCGTCAGACTTGAGCGCGACGGACAGGGAAAGGTTGTCGTAAGGCGCATAAGCCTTGTCCACCACCTCGAAGTCGAAGGTCTCGGCCACGATGACGCCCCGGTCATAACGACCGGTATTCAGCGCATCGTTGAGCATCGAGGCGGGGAAAGCACGGAAGATATTGCCGCCGCCGAAATGCACCCAGGTGGGTTCCTTGCGGGTCCTCTCGCGCACGGCTGCGATATCGAACTTGGGGAGCTGGTAGCCTTTCTGCTCCCATTCGGCAGCATGGAAGCTGCCGGAAAGAATGTCAGTCAGTTTCATCTGTTACTCAGCAAAAAGCCGTTTGATGTGTCTCTCGCAAATGTTCTCGGTGATCTGGTCACCGATGACGGCGGTGTACTTCTCGAGCGCCGGAAGGAACTCGTCCTTGAGCTCGGCAGCGATCTTGTAGCTGACGTGGATGAGCTGGCGGAAAGAAGGATTGTAGAGCGGCTCCGCCTGGTTGTGGCGCATCGTCCTGGCGTAGGTCTCGGCATCCCACTTCTCCACCTCTTCGGGAGACGGGAGGGCTTTGACGTCGACGTCGATGACGGTGGCATAGGGGACGGTCAGTTCTTCCATGCGGCCGAGGGAGTTCACATAGATCTTCTTCGCGAGGGCAAGACCTTCCGGAGCGGCCAGCGCAAGGCCGATGTTCTCCTCAAGCCAGGTGGTGCCGGCGGTCTTGATGTGGATACCCTTGTCGTACTTGCGGATCAGACGGCCCATGATCGGGTAGATGCTGAACTTGTCGGAACCGGAGTGGATGGAGAGCTTGAGGTTCTCGGGAAGGCCGTATTCCTTGACCGCCTCCTCGATGACGAGCAGATCCTGCTCGAACTCCTTCTCGAACTGCGTGAGGTCGCCGCGGTAGTCCACACCCTTGTTGAAACGGCCCGTGAACTTCGGGGCGATCGTCTGGACGGGAATCTTCTCCTTGGCAATTTCCTTGAGGATGTAGCGGAGCTCTTCCGGGGTCTGCGCCTCGTCGACCTCGTCCATGGAGACCTCGGTCACGAAGTTGTCGGCGCCCTTCTTCTCCGCAATGTGACGGTAGATCTTGCCTGCCTCCTTGATGGCGGGCAGGAAGCGCTCCTCCATCGTGCCGCTGTGGCCGATATAGTCGGCGACGTCGATGGTGAAGAAGTCGCAGCAGTCGATGAAACGGTCCACATTGTTCATGTTGATATGGTCGGCGTCGACGAAGTACTGTCCCTTGTAGCCCAGCGCCTTGACGGCGGCATCGGCCTCCTCGCGGGTGCTGACCGGCTCGGTGCCGATGATCTGGTGCTCGCGGTTGGACTTGTTCCAGACGGGCACGAAGTGCACGCCGAACAGCTTCTCGGCCTCGATGAGGGCCTTGAGCTGGTTCACTCCTTCATGGGCGAAACGGTCGCCCGTACCGAAGGAATATTTTCCGATTTTCATTATTCTATTGATTATTAGTTAATTATGCAATGTACGTGCCGGCAACCGTGTCGCCACCGTGGCCGGTCCAGTTGGTGTGGAAGAACTCTCCGCGCGGCTTGTCGGTGCGCTCGTAGGTATGGGCGCCGAAGTAGTCACGCTGGGCCTGCAGCAGGTTGGCGGGCAGGCGGTCGCAGCGGTAGCCGTCGTAGTACTCGAGGGCGGCGGCGAGGCACGGGGCCGGGACACCGTTCATCACGGCGCAGGCCACGACGTTGCGCCAGCTCTGCTGGGCCTCGGCGAGCTTGCCCTGGAAGTAGGAGTCGAGCAGCAGGTTCGGCAGTTCGGGGTTCTTGTCGAAGGCATCCTTGATCTTGCCCAGGAACACGCTGCGGATGATACAGCCGCCGCGCCACATCAGGGCGATGCCGCCGTAGTTGAGGTTCCAGCCGTATTCCTTGGCGGCGGCACGCATCAGGGTGTAGCCCTGGGCGTAGGAGACCACCTTGGCGGAGAAGAGGGCCTTGCGGAGGTCCTCCAGGAAGGCGGCGCGGTCACCGGTGAACTTGGCCGGCTTCGGGCCTGCAAGCACCTTGCTGGCAGCCACGCGCTCTTCTTTCTGGGCGGACAGGCAGCGGGCGAACACGGACTCGCCGATCAGGGTGAGGGGCACGCCCTGGTCCAGGGCGGAGATGGCCGTCCATTTGCCGGTACCCTTCTGGCCGGCGGTGTCGAGGATGTAGTCGAGCACATACTTGCCGTCCTCGTCCTTCTTGGCGAGGATGTCGCGGGTGATCTCGACCAGGTAGCTGTCCAGGTCGCCCTTGTTCCACTCGGCGAAGGTCTGGTGCATCTCCTCGTTGGTCATGCCGAGGATGTCCTTCATGATCTGGTAGCACTCGCAGATGAGCTGGATGTCACCGTACTCGATGCCGTTGTGGACCATCTTGACGAAGTGGCCGGCACCGTTCTCTCCCACCCAGTCGCAGCACGGGGAACCGTCCTCGACCTTGGCGCAGATGCTCTGGAAGATGGACTTGACGTGCGGCCAGGCGGCAGGAGATCCGCCGGGCATCATCGAAGGGCCCTTCAGGGCGCCTTCCTCACCGCCGGACACGCCGGTGCCGATGTAGAGAAGGCCCTTGCTCTCGACGTACGCGGTACGGCGGGCCGTGTCAGGGAAATGGGAGTTGCCGCCGTCGATGATGATGTCACCCGGGTCCAGCAGCGGGATGAGCTTCTCGATGAAGTCGTCCACGGCCTGGCCGGCCTTGACCATCAGGAACACCCGGCGGGGGCTCTTGAGGGAAGCGACGAAGTCCTCGAGGCTGTGGGCACCGTAGAAATTCTTGCCGGCGCCGCGGCCGTTGATAAACTTGTCCACCTTCTCGACCGTGCGGTTGAACACACTGACGTGAAAGCCTTTGCTTTCCATGTTGAGGACCAGGTTCTCGCCCATCACGGCAAGACCTACGAGTCCGATATCAGATACAGCTTGCATAAAATTGTGTTTATTGGTTGATTGTTAATTGAAATCCAAATTGACGGAGAAGGTCCGCCTGTTCGGGCGTACCTCCCCGGAGTTCCAGCGAGAACGCCGTCGGCTCCCGCCGGACGGGATAGTCCCCGCGCAGTTTCTCAAAGAGATCGGTCCGGGAACGGAGCGCGTCCGTGTCCTGCTGGACATCGTAGGTATACAGGATGGCTTCCGTGAGCACTTCCTGCGTGGTTTTGCCGGCGGCGTCGAGGCGGAAGGACAGCGGCCGGGCGGGCGCAGGCACGCCGGAAGCGGTCCAGTCCGTGAGCGGGAGCCCCAGCACGGAGGCGACGGTGCGCACGCTCATCGTCGTGCCGTTGGCCTTGCCGTCGGCGCTGTAGCCGGCGATATGCGGCGTGGCGTACTCCAGCAGGCCAAGCAGCTCGCGGTCGATATCCGGTTCGTTCTCCCAGACGTCCAGCACGGCGCCCCGCAGCGTCCGCGCCTTCAAGGCGTCACGCAGGGCGGCATTGTCCACCACGGGGCCGCGGGAGGAATTGAACAGGAACTGGTCCGGGCGGAGGCGGCCGATGCGTCCGGCGTCGAAGAGGTGCCAGGTGGCATCCTCCCCTTCCTTCGTCAGGGGCACGTGGAGCGTGACGATGTCCGCGCGCTCCATCAGCTCGTCCAGGGACACAAAGCCCTGCGGGCCCTCCTTGCGCGCACGCGGCGGATCGTTGAGCAGGACCTTCATGCCCAGCAGGGCGGCGGCCTCGGCGACCTTGGAGCCGACATTGCCGACGCCCACCACGCCCAGCGTCATCCCGGACAGGTCCAGGCCGTGGCGCCGGGAGAGACTCACCAGCACGGAGGAGATATACTGCTTGACGGACCAGGAATTGCATCCGGGCGCATTGCGCCAGATGATGCCGTGGTCTTCGCACCAGGCCGTGTCGATGTGGTCGAAACCGATCGTGGCCGTGGCGATGACCTTCACGGCGGAGCCGGCAAGCAGGGCGGCGTCGCATCGGGTGCGGGTGCGCGTGATGATCGCGCTCGCGTCGCGTACCACCTCCGGAGTCGTTTGCCTGCCGGGGAGATACACCACCTCCGCGAAGGGCTCGAGCGCTCCGCGGAGGAAGGGTATCTTGTCGTCACATACGATCTTCATCTCAATCCTTGAAACGGTCCGGATAGGCCCAGAGGCCCAGGGCCGGATTAGAGATATAATAGACCTCTTCGCCGTTCACGTCGTTCCACCCGTCCTTGAGGGATTCGAGCGGATAGCGGGCGACCATGTCGTTGTAGTGGCAATAGTCGAAGCCCACGCCCTCGATCTCCTCGCGGGTCATCCCGTCTCCGGGACAATAGATGATCTTGAAACGGCCTTCGGAAGATCCGTGAATCAGGTGGGCGGAGGCGCCGAGGTTCGCCTGCAGGTCGGCATTGGCGTTGGTACACTCAAGCGTGTGCGGAGTGCCCTTGTAGCCGTACTTGCGGATCAGGCCGTCAATGGTCTTGTCCTCGCCGAACTCCTTGAGGCCGGGGGCCAGCACGATCAGTTCGGCATCGTCCGCCAGCGCCATCCGGGTGCGGTACACGCTCTTGTTGCCGAGCCAGGTGCTCTTGAATTCCTCCGGGTCGAGGTACACGATGCATTTCTTGATCTCGCGCTCCACCATGATGAAGTTGGTGGCCAGCGACAGGTCGGCCGCCTTCTGGAAGCACTCGAAATCATCGCCGATGTACAGGCCGCGGGTCACCATCTCGCCGGAGGCCTCGTCCTTGGCGCGGACGGTCAGCACATAGACGATGGGCACGTCCTTCAGGAAGTTGACCTTAGCGTATTCGAACACGTCGCGCACCGGGCTCTTGGCGCGGCCCATGATGCGCTCCATGCCGTAGCTGGCGCCGATGAAGTGGCTCTTGTTGATGAAGTCGGAACCGCCCACGCCCACGAAGATGTTCTTCGTGTAGTTGGCCATGCCGATCACCTCGTGGGGAACGACCTGCCCGATCGAGAGGATCAGGTCGAAGGACGGGTCGAGCAAGAGCTTGTTGACCTGCGCGTTCATCTCGTAGTCGAGCTTGCCTTCGGAGACCTCGCTCACATAGGAGCCGGGCACGGTACCGACGGTCACGATGTCGTTGCGCCAGTCGTGCACGCGGAACTTGTCCTTCGGCACGCTGGAGAACATCACGCTGAGCTGCTCGTCCGTCATCGGGGAGTGCGTCCCCAAGGCGGGCATGATGTCCGTCAGGGTGTCGCCATAGTAGTCGTTGACCATCTCCGTGATCGGGCCGGCATAGGAGTTGAAACGGGTGAAGTCCGGGGGAATCGCCATCACGCGCTTTCTGGGCCCCATCGCGTCGAATACCTGTTTCAGGATGGCCCGGGTATCCTCGGCGGTGATGATATCGGTTTTGGAACCTCTTTCGAAATACATCATAGGACTATCTCTTTACGCGTGCATTGCCCTGCCAGATGCTCCAGACCTGCTCCTCGTCGGCCGGCTGGCCGTAGTCGGTGAGCATGGTGGTGGCGAGAGCGCCCGTGGCCCAGCCAAACTGGATCCACTTCTCGGGCTCCCAGCCCTTGAGGATGCTGTAAAGCAGGCCGCCTACGAAGCCGTCGCCGCCGCCGATGCGGTCGAGGACATGGATCTCGCGCGGCTCCACCACGTGCCAGTTGTCGCCTTCGAGCATGATGGCGCCCCAGTTGTGGCTGTTGGTGTTGTTGACCTGACGGAGGGTGGTGGCATAGACCTGGGCATTGGGATACTGGGCCTTGACCCGGCCGATCATCTCCTTGAAGCCGTTGATCTTGGCCGCGATGTCCTTGCCGCCCGCCTCGGGGCCTTCGATGCCCAGGCACAGCTGGAAGTCCTCCTCGTTGCCGATGAGGATGTCCGCGATGGAGCAGATCTCGGAGAAGATGTCATGCAGCTCCTGCTCGCGGCCCACCCAGAAGGAGGCGCGGTAATTGAGGTCGAAAGCGATGCGGGTGCCGTATTTCTTGGCGGCGCGGGCAATCTCGAGGCAGAACTTGCTGGTCTCGGGGCTCAGGGCGCCGATCAGGCCGGACAGGTGCACGATCTGCACGCCTTCCTGTCCGAAGATACGGTCCAGGTCGAAATCCTTGACATTGAGGGTGCGGCCGACTTCGCCGGCACGGTCATTCCACACGCGCGGTCCACGGGAGCCGTAGCCGCTGTCCGCGATGTTGATCTGGTGACGATAGCCCCAGGGACCGCCCTGGGCGACTTCGGGCCCCTCGAAGTCCATGCCGCGGGCGCGGAGGTTGGACTTGATGAAGGATGCAAACGGGCTGCCCTTGACGAAGGTGGTCAGCACCTTGACAGGAAGGCCGAGATAGGAAGCCACGCTGGCGACATTGGTCTCGGCACTGGTGGCCTGGAGGTGGAACACATCACTGGCCTGCACAGGTTGGCCGTTTTCGGGAGTAATGCGGAGTCCCATCGAAGTGGGGACGAGAAGGGCATATTTGCAGCCCTGTTTGAGGGAAATAGCCATTGGATTTGGTTGTTATTAGTTTAATTTTACAAATATAAGCATTTTTTAATTCTGCTGCAACAAGTCCCGCTGGGGCACGGCACGCACGTCCCGCAGGGCCTTGTCGGCGCCGATATCCACGCCGCGCCAGGCCTTGCACTGCGACCATTCCACAGGCGCGCCGGACCAGAACGGGTCATTTTCCGGAAGCCCGAGAGGCAGGAACACGGCGCAGCAGAGATACTCGCTGCCGGTGTTGATATAAGGCTCGGACATATTCAGCTGGCTGCCGGAGAAGCCGACGGTCAGCCAGCCGTCCCGGTCGAAATTGCCGGGCGTGGAGAGCTGCCGGCGGATCACGGCGGAGAGCGCCGAACGCACCTGGGGCGCAGGCAAATCCGCGGGGAGGTTGCCGATCAGGGCGGTGTGCGCCAGGGCGTGGAAGGAGCCGAAGCGGTAGGTGATCGATCTGCCGACGACCGGATAGGTCCCCTCCGGGGAAATCAGGGCCTCAAGCTGCGCGGCAAAGCGCTGTTCGCGGGCCAGCTGCTGCGGAAGATACATCTCCTCGGCCACCGCACGGCCCTGCAGCACACGCAACACGTCGGTCAGCATCGGATGGATGACCAGGGAATTGTAGTAGTCGAAATGGAATTCGAAGCCGTCGCCGTACCAGCCGTCCCCTTTGTACCAGTGGTCGAACAGGAAACGGTCCACGCCGTAGAGCAGGCGCTCCACGTCGCAGCTGCCCGTGAACTCGAGAAGCGCCGCCTCGACGATGCTGGCGAAGAGCAGCCAGTTGGTCTCGCCGGGCCTGATCTCCCGCGAAGCCTGCAGCGCGGCAGCCAGGTTAGCCTGCGCGTCCGGACCGAGCCGTCCCCAAAGTTGCGTGGGAGCGCGCAGCAGGCCCTGAGCCAGGAACGCGGCGTCCACGAGCGCCTGTCCGCCGTGGCTGCCGTCGAAGACCAGCCGGTCCGGGCAATCCGGGTCCACGGCGTTCGCCAGCGCCTTGAGCGTCAGGTCGATGTATTCAGCCCGCAGGCACCCTTCCGGCGTGTCGTCCGGGCCCAGTTCCAGCCAGGGAGCGATCCCGCAGACCGTGCGGCCGAACGCCTCCAGGCGGGAAACCTCCCGGCGGTCCGGGTCTTCGGAAAGCGACTCGAACGGGAGGTTTTTCTTCAGCGTGCCGGCAGCGAGATTCGCCACCACCGGCCGGGCGATGCGGTCCAGCGTGGAGACCCACAGTTCGCGGTCCGGATTGTCGGACACGACCGTGCGTACGTCCACCACCGGGCGGCCCTCCAGCAGACGCTTGTAGCGCAGCAGGGCCTCAATATAATAGTAATCCGCATAGACGAGCGGCGTGTCGAAGGTGCCCGCCGGCTTGTTGGCCGTAGAGTGCTGCAGGATGAAATTGGCATTCTCCCCCGCCCTGGCCTTGTAAGGCGCCCTGGAGAGGGATGTCAGCTGCTGCTCCGCCAGGGTCAGGAACTGCTGCGAAAGCAGCTCGTCCTGCACGAACGTGGACAGCTCGATCAGCGCCGAGGCCATGATGGCCGCGGAGGAAGCGTCACGCGGCGTGGACCTGTCCACCGGGGCGTCCAGGTCCCAGTAAGGGATCTTGTCCTTGGGCAGGGCCGGGTGGTTCATCAGGAAACGGCCGATGCCCACGGCCTGCTCCAGGTAGCGCGGATCCCGCGTCTGGCGATACATCATCGTGTAGCCGTACAGGCCCCAGGCCTGGCCGCGGGACCAGGCGGAACCGTCGGCGTAGCCCTGCTCCGTCTCCTTGCTCAGGATGGCGCCGGTCTTCCCGTCATAGTTCACGACGTGGAACGAACTGTAGTCGGGGCGGAAATGGTTGCGGATCGTGGTGTTGGCGTGCGTGCGCGCCATCTGCATGTACTGGGGGTCTGCGGTCAGGGCCGACGTGACCGTGAGCAGTTCGAGGTTCATCATATTGTCCACGATCACGATGAAATCCCGGTTCTTCCGGGGCTGCGGGTTCCAGGAGCGGGTGCATCCCACGGCCGGATTGAAGCGCGTGGACAGGGACTTGCCGGCATTCACGACCACCTGCCGGTAGTCATCCCGCCCGGTCAGGCGCAGGCCGTTCCCGTAGCTGCAATACACCATGAAGCCGACGTCGTGGTTCTCGGTGTTGAACTGCTCCGGGGCCATCCGTTCCGTCATCTTTTCCGCGGCAGCAAGAATCCGCGCATCTCCCGTATATTCATAAAGATACCAGAGCGTACCGGGGAAGAATCCCGCCACCCAGTTCTTGGAGTCGCAGGTCTGGAGGACGCCGTTTTGGGTCGTATTGACGAGCCGCCCGTCCAGATCCTTCACGGAATCGTACATCCGCCTGGACTGCGAAACGGCGAAGTCCATTTCTTTCTGAATGAACTTCGCCATTTTCTGCTTCGGGGCGGCCGCCTGGAGCGCAAGGGTGCAGCACAGGCATCCGAGCGCGGAGAGGAGGACCGTTTTTCTCATAGACTATTTTTGTTGATTCGAGAGGTCGTTGATCTTGATATTCTCGTAAACGATGTCGCTGAGTTCGAACTCTTCCGGCTTCTCGACGATATCGTAGGGCTTGCGCGTGCAGGTCAGCTCGCAGTTGCGCATCAGGATGTGGGAGCCGTAGGACTTGGGGATGTCCTCGCGGCCCTTCAGGTCGAAGAACTGGGTCCAGGGATGCACGTAGATGAAGTTGCCCACTTCGCCGGTGATGTTCTCCACGAGGATATACTCGTAGTTCTGCGGCGTGTCGGGACGCATCTTGAGCCAGAGCACGCGGGAAGCGCCGGCGCCCACGCAGTTGCGCAGGATGACGTTGCGCCCGCCCACGCACTCGCTGCCGAAGGTCACCATCGCGGAGCCCGGGCCGAACCAGGTGTTCTCGACGAGGATGTTGGAATTGGTGCCGTTGTCCGGATCCTGGTCCGCCCAGGGGCCCTTGCCGCCCTTGATGGCGATCAGGTCGTCGCTGTTCTGGAAACTGCATCCGGTGATGTGGAAGTTGTTGCACGCATCGATGTCCACGCCGTCGGAGGACGGTGCGGGGACCGGTTTCTTGGGAGCGTAGATGACGATGTCCTTGACCCGGACGTAGTCGCACTTGTAGAAGTGGGTGGTCCAGAAGCCGGGGTTGCGCAGGGTTACGCCTTCGAGCAGGACGTTCTTGCTGTTCGCGGCATAGAACAGGCGCGGGCGGAGGGCCTCCAGGTTCGTGCATTTGGGGTTGACCCGGCGGCGGGTCCAGAAGTCGCGCCAGTAGCGCAGGCCGTTGCCGTCGATCGCGCCTTCGCCGCGGATCGAGAAGCCGTCGCACTCGTAAGCATTGACAAGCGCGGCGATATACGGCTGGATGACACCTTCGATATGCACGGGGACGACGGCGTAATCGGACACGTCGTCGCTGCCCTTCAGCACGGCGCCTTTCTCCAGATAAAGGTGGGTCCTGCTCTTGAAGAACAGGGAACTGGTCAGGAACGTGCCTTGCGGGATGACGACGGTGCCGCCGCCCTGTTCCGCCGCCAGGTCGATGACCTTCTGGATGGCTTCCGTCTGGAGGACGGTGCTGTCGCGCAGCACGCCGTATTCCGTGATCACGAAGCGCTTGGCCTCCTGGCCCTTGAGCGGTGCGGGCTGCGTGGTGAACCATTTTTCCATTTTGGAGCCGTCCGGCCAGACATCGTTTGCGGCCATCAGGGACAGACCCGCGAGCGCGAGTCCGGCGAGGGTGGTGAGAATCCGTTTCATTATAAAAATAATTGGTTGGTTATACAATACAAATGTGATGCCTGTCATCCGACAATCAAAGGTACGTATTTTTTTGCTTTTTCAAGAATAAGGGCGTACATTTGTTAAAAAATAACACTAAAACGAATGGCAACTACACTGGTTTTAATCCAGCTGGTGATTGTCCTGGCTATGATTTTCATCGGCGCACGGGTCGGAAGCATCGGCCTGGGCATCTACGGAATGGTCGGGGTCTTCATCCTGGTCTTCGTATTCGGGCTCGCGCCCGGGAACATTCCCATCGACGTGATGCTCATCATCGTGGCCGTGATTACGGCTTCCGCCGCCCTGCAAGCAGCAGGCGGCTTGGATTATATGGTCGGCGTGGCCGCAAAATTCCTCCGCAGGCACCCCTCCCGCATCACTTTCTACGGTCCGCTGGTGACCTGGCTTTTCTGCATCCTCGCCGGCACGGCGCACACCTGCTATGCCCTGCTGCCGATCATCTCCGAGATCGCCACCAAGGCCAGGATCCGTCCGGAACGGCCGCTCAGCGTCGCCACCATCTCCGCCTCGCTCGGCATCACCGGTTCGCCGGTGTCAGCCGCCACGGCCGCCATCCTCTCCCAGGAGCTGCTCGGCGCCAAGGGCGTGGGGATGAAAGAGATCCTGCTCGTCACGATTCCCGCTTCGCTGATCGCCATCCTCGTGGCTTCGTTCGTGCAGAACTTCATCGGAAAGCCCCTCGAGGAGGATCCGGAATATATCCGCCGGCGCGACTCCGGCCTGCTGGAGGACCCGGATAGCGACGCCCCGGACAAGCCGGAGAAAGAGCTCAACCCCCGTGCCAAATGGGCGGTGCTCGCCTTCCTGCTGGGCGTGCTGCTGGTGGTGCTCTTCGGCAGTTTCCCGAGCCTGCGTCCCGTCGTGGACGGCGTGCGCGTCAGCATGAACGCGACCATCGAGATGACGATGATGTCCATCGCAGCCCTGATCCTGCTCGTCGGCAAAGCCAATGTAAAGAAAGCCGTGAGCGGCAACGTCTTTTCCGCCGGCATGACGGCGATGGTGTCCATCTTCGGCGTGGCCTGGATGGGCAGCACCTTCTTCGAGGGCAACAAAGAAGTGATCCTGGGCGGCGTGGGAGACCTCTTCGCCACCAGTCCTGTCCTGTTCGCCATCCCGCTCTTCCTGATGAGCATCATGCTCTTCTCGCAGGCGGCGACCGTCAAGACCCTCTACCCAGTGGGCCTGGCGCTGGGCATCCCGCCGCTCGTCCTGCTGGCCCTCTTCCCTGCCGTCAACGGCTATTTCTTCCTGCCCAACTACCCGACGGAAGTCGCCGCCATCGGTTTCGACCGCACCGGCACGACCCGTATCGGCAAGTATGTCGTGAACCACTCCTTCCAGCTGGCGGGATTCATCACCACATTCGTCAGCATCGGCATCGGACTGATTCTTATCAACTTCATTCACTAATATCTTTTTTAACCACATTTTTTATGAAACACCTCAAATTTTTTGCAACCCTTGCGCTGGCCCTCTGCGTCAGCCTCTCGCTGGGCGCCAAGCCCAAAATCCGCATCATCGCCACCGGCGGCACCATCGCCGGCGTGAGCCAGACCTCCGCATCTTCCGCCTACACGGCCGGCCAGGTCGGGATCCAGACCCTGCTGGACGCCGTGCCGCAGGTCCTCAACCTTGCGGACGTGGACGGTGAGCAGCTCGTCAACATCGGCTCGCAGGACATGAATGACGAAGTCTGGCTCAAACTGGCCAGGCGCGTCAACGAACTCCTGAACAAGGAGGGCTATGACGGCGTCGTGATCACCCACGGCACCGACACGATGGAGGAGACCGCCTACTTCCTCAACCTCACCGTCAAGAGCGACAAGCCCGTCGTGCTCGCCGGCTCGATGCGCCCGTCCAACGCCATCAGCGCCGACGGCCCGGCCAACCTCTACAACGCCGTGGCCGCTGCCGCCTCCCCCGCCTGCAAGGGCATGGGCGTGCTGTGCTGCATGAACAACCAGCTGCTTGACGCCAAGACCGTGATCAAGACCCACACCATCGACTGCGACACCTTCGAGGGCGGTCCTTCCGGCATCATCGGCTACATCTACAACGGCGAGGCGCACATCCTCCAGACGCCGAACAACAAGCATACGAAGGACTCCGTGTTCGACGTCTCCAAGATCAACAAACTCCCCAAGGTGGGCATCGTCTATGGCTACGCCAACGCTTCCCCGCTCCCGATGCAGGCTTTCGTGGATGCGAAATACGACGGTATCGTGCTCGCAGGCGTGGGTGACGGCAACTTCTACAAGGACGTCTTCGACGTGGCCGTCAAGGCCCAGCAGAGCGGCATCCAGATCGTCCGCTCCAGCCGCTGCCCGACGGGGCCGACCTGCCTCAACAGCGAGGTGGACGACGAGAAATACCATTTCTGCGCCGCCCTCGAGCTCAACCCGCAGAAGGCCCGCGTCCTGCTGATGCTCGCGCTCACCAAGACGCACGACTGGCAGGAGATCCAGCAGTTCTTCAAGGAATATTAATGTTCTCTTCCGGTAAAACAAAGAATCTATGAAGAGATTACTGCTTTCGCTGCTTGCAGCAGCCTGCGCCCTGCCGGCGTTCGCCCAGGGCGGCAACACCCGCGACGGCGGTCCCGACGGGGACTACCGCTCCCTGTATGAAATCGTCTCCGGCCAGCAGAAGAAGAACGACGCTTTCAACCTCTACTTCAACACGGCCGTCTCTTTCCAGGAGGGTCTGAACCCGGCACAGTCGATGTTCCGCGCCAAGCAGTTCCGCATCGAGGTCAAGGGCCAGTTCGGCAACCACCTTACCTACCGCTTCCGCCACCGCCTCAACCGCGCCTGGTGGTCCGGCACGCAGGATGACAACTTCGCCAAAGCCACCGACATCATCATGCTCGGCTGGAACTTCAATGAGAAGTGGAGCATTGCCGCCGGCAAGATGTGCCAGATCTGGGGCGGCTTCGAGTTCGACGAGAACCCGATGTACATCTACCAGTACTCCGACTTCATCGACTATATGGACAACTTCATGGCTGGAGCGATGGTCTCCTGGCATCCGGTCCCCACGCAGGAGATCGCCTTCATGGTGTCCAACAGCTTCAACGGGGTGCCCGCCTACAGGGGATTCGAGATGCCCGCCCACCCGCTCACCTACATCCTCAACTGGAACGGTTCGCTCTTCGACGGCCTGATCACCACCCGCTGGTCCGTGGGTACGCAGACGATGGCCAAAAAGAAACTCTCCACGATGGTGGTCCTGGGACAGCAGCTCAACCTGTCGAAGTTCCAGTGGTACATCGACTATATGGGCGAATTCGACGACATCGACCGCCTGGGCATCGTCACCGCCGACACGGGCGTCCTCACGGACGTCCGCTACCATTCCGTCATCACCAAGGCCAACTGGCAGTTCGCCCCGAAGTGGAACCTGATGGGCAAGGGCATGTTCGAGTTCGCCGGGGCAAAGGACCTGGGCAACTACCGCACCTCCATCGGCTGGGTGGGCGCCATCGAGTTCTACCCGCTCCCGGGCGACCAGGACCTGCGTTTCTTCCTGGCGTATGTCGGACGGACGCACCGGTTCAGCAACAACATCAACCTCGTCAACGACGCCACCCACCGCATCGAACTCGGCTTCATGTACCGTATCAAAGCTTATTAAATAATATTTTATGTCTGAACAGAAATACAGGATCGAAAGCGACCTGCTCGGCGAACTTCAGGTTCCGGCCGAGGCCTACTACGGCGTGCAGACCCAGCGCGCCCTCAACAACTACAAGATCTCCAACACCCGGATGTGCGACTACCCCGAGTACGTGATCGCCATCGCCTACGTCAAGATGGCGGCTGCGACGGCCAACGCCGAACTCGGCGTGCTGGACAAGAAAATCGCCGAAGCGATCTGCGCGGCCTGCCGCGAAATCGTAGGCGGCAAGTTCCACGACCAGTTCCCCGTCGACATGATGCAGGGCGGCGCCGGCACCTCCGTCAACATGAACGCCAACGAGGTGATCGCCAACCGCGCCCTCGAACTGATGGGTCACAAAAAGGGCGAGTACCAGTACTGCTCCCCCAACGACCACGTCAACTGCGCCCAGTCCACCAATGACGCCTATCCGACCGCATTCCGCTACACCTTCGTGCGGATGAACAAGAAGCTCGTCAGCAACCTCGGCGCGCTGATCGCCGCATTCCGCGCCAAGGGCGTGGAGTTCAAGGACTACATCAAGATGGGCCGCACCCAGCTCCAGGACGCCGTTCCGATGACCGCCGGGCAGGAATTCAACGCCTTCGCCAACAACCTCGAAGAGGAAATCGCCAACCTGGAGCGCAACGCCGTGCTCCTGCGTGAGATCAACATGGGCGGCACCGCCATCGGCACCGGCCTGAACGCCGTGCCGGGCTTCGCGGAGCTCTGCACCCGCCGTATGTCCGAACTCTGCGGCGACACGCTCACCAAGGCCGAGGACCTCGTGGAGGCCACCCCGGATACGGGCGCGTACGTCAGCTACTCCGCCGCGCTCAAGCGCCTGGCGATCAAGCTCTCCAAGATCTGCAACGACCTCCGCCTGATGGCCTCCGGCCCGCGCTGCGGCCTGCACGAGATCAACCTCCCGCCGATGGCGCCGGGTTCCTCCATCATGCCGGGCAAGGTCAACCCCGTCATCCCCGAGGTCACGAACCAGGTCTGCTTCAAGGTGATCGGCAACGACACCACCGTGGCCTTCGCCGCCGAGGCCGGCCAGCTGCAGCTCAACGTAATGGAGCCGGTCATCGCCGAATCCATCCTCGAGAGCGTGACCTGGCTGTGCAACGCCATCGAGACCCTGCGCACCAAGTGCGTGGAGGGCATCACCGTCAACGCGGAGCACTGCTACGAGATGGTCAAGAACTCCATCGGCATCGTGACCGCCCTCAACCCGTACATCGGCTACAAGGGCAGCACCAAGGTCGCCAAGAAAGCCCTGGAGACCGGCCGCAGCGTCTATGACATCGTGCTGGAGGAAGGCCTGATGACGAAGGAGAAGCTCGACGAGGCCCTCAACCCGCAGGCAATGCTTGGCTCCCACGCCCTGTACAAATAATCGATATCCACCATGTCTGCCACCCGTATTTTCCTGTCGCTCGTCCTGCTTGCCGCAGGCAGCCTCTGCGCCCCCGCGCAGACCGTCGTCACCGCGCCCGAGGCACCGTTCGAATTTGCTCCGCTGGAGATGTACGTCTTCCCGGCGAAGGATTTCCCAATCACGAAATTCGGCGCGAAGCCGGGCAACGTGACCGCCACCACCCAGGCCTTTGCCAAGGCGATGGCCGCCTGCCACAAAGCCGGCGGCGGGCGCGTGGTGGTGCCTGCCGGACAATGGCTCACCGGTCCCGTCCACTTCGAGAGCAACTGCCAGCTCTGGCTGTCGGAAGGCTCCGAACTGGTCTTCGAAGACGATCCGAAGCTCTACCTGCCGGCCGTGCATACCTCCTGGGAAGGTACGGAGTGCATGAACTATTCCCCGCTGATCTATGCCTACGAATGTGAAAACGTAGGCATAGGCGGCCCGGGGCTGGTTCACCCGAAAATGGACTTCTGGCGGACCTGGTTCGCGCGTCCCGAGGCGCACATCCAGGCCACGCGCCAGCTCTATGCGATGTGCTCCACCGGCATTCCCGTGGAGCACCGCCGCATGGAGGAGGGCGAGGCCAACATGCGCCCGCACCTCATCCAGTTCAACCGCTGCACCAACGTACAGCTGAGCGACTTCCGTATCCAGGACAGCCCGTTCTGGACCATCCATCTCTATCTGTGCAAAGACGCCTGGGTGCACGGCCTGCACGTCTATGCCCACGGCCACAACAACGACGGCATCGACCTGGAGATGACGCAGCACGCCCTCGTGGAAGACTGCGTCTTCGACCAGGGGGACGACGCCGTGGTGATCAAGTCCGGCCGCAACCAGGACGCCTGGCGGCTGGACACCCCGACGGCCTGGGTGGTCGTACGGAACTGCGAAGTGGTCCAGGGCCATTGCCTGATGGGCATCGGCAGTGAAATGGCTGGCGGCGTGCAGCACGTCTACATGCACGACTGCAAGTCCACCGACGCCGTGTACCGGATGCTCTACATCAAGACCAACCACCGCCGCGGCGGCGTGCTCGAGGATATCTGGATGGAGAACGTGAGCGCCGACAAGGCCAACCGCGTGCTCGAGATTGACACCGACGTGCTCTATCAGTGGCGCGAGATCGTGCCGACCTTCGAGACGAAGATCACCAAGATCCGGAACATCGGCATCCGGGGCGCCACCTGCCGCCAGGCGGAAGCCGTGTATGAACTGCGCGGCGACGAACGCGACCCGATCGACGGCGTGACCGTCGAGGATGTCCACGTGGGACGGCTCACCAAGTTCGTCAACAGCGCCACCAACGCCCGCAACGTCATCGTCCGCAACGTCACGTGGGACGAGTTCACCCCCGACGGGGAGGATATGAGAATCAACGGTTTCGCACCAGGAAGATAATATGTTACAAGCACTTACCCTACTGACCGCCTACCTGTTCTCGTATTTTGTCGGGCAGGCGGACGGACTGCACCTGGCTTACAGCCGGGACGGCTATAACTGGACCCCGCTGGCGGAGGGCAACTCCCTGCTCGTCCCGCAGGTCGGCGAAGACCGGCTGATGCGCGACCCGAGCATCTGCCAGGGGCCCGACGGCACCTGGCACCTGGTCTGGACCTCCAGCTGGACGGACCGGATCATCGGCTACGCCTCCTCCCCCGACCTGATCCACTGGTCGGAGCAACAGGCCATCCCCGTGATGATACACGAACCGCAGGCCCACAACTGCTGGGCGCCGGAGCTCTTCTACGACGCCCCCACCGGGACTTTCTGGATCCTCTGGGCCACAACCATCCCGGGCCGCCACGGCGAAGTGGCCACCTCCGAGTCGGAGAAGGGCATGAACCACCGCATCTACTGCACCACAACGAAGGACTTCAAGACCTTCACGCCCACCCGCCTCTACTTCGATCCGGGCTTCAGCGCCATCGACGCCGCAGTCGTGCGCGATCCGAAGACCTCCGAACTGCTGATGGTGGTCAAGAACGAGAACTCCGCCCCGGCGGAGAAGAACCTGCGCGTGACGCGCTCCCGCAGCATGCGCAAAGGCTTCTCCACCCGGGTGTCCGCCCCCATCCACGGGGACTACTGGGCCGAGGGTCCCTCTCCCCTGTTCCTCGAAGACGGCTCGCTGATCGTCTATTTCGACCGCTACCGCGAGGGGCGCTACGGAGCCGTGCGCAGCACGGACCGCGGCAAGACCTGGACGGAGGTGCCCGCCGACCTGCTGAACATGCCGAAAGGCATCCGGCACGGCACGGCGTTCCGCGTGGACGACAGTGTGTTGGACGCGCTGCTGGAGCACTACCGGGGCGCTGCCCCCAAGCCGCTCTATGCCGACCCGGTACACGGCGGAGCCGCCGACCCGGTCATCGTGCAGCATCGCGACACCAAGCTCTGGTATATGTTCTATACCAACCGCCGGGCGGACCTCCGGGACGGACGTGGCGCCGAATGGGTACACGGCTCCCCCATCGGGATCGCCACTTCCCCGGACCTGGTCCACTGGACCTACCTGCAGGAAGCGCAGATCGGTTACCGGCCGGATCCGGATCCCACCTATTGGGCGCCCGGGATCGTGGATGACGGCCGGGAATACCACATGTACCTGACTTACGTGCCGGGCGTATTCGCAGACTGGAATCACCCGCGGCACATCATCCACCTGACCTCTGACGACCTGATCCACTGGACGTTCCGCAAGGTCCTCGACCTGATCTCGGAGAAGGTCATCGACGCCGACGTGGCCCGCCTGCCGGACGGCACCTGGCGGATGTGGTACAACGACGAGCCCACGGGCAAACGCATCGCCTGGGCCGACAGCAAGGACCTCTACCACTGGGAAGACCACGGTCTACTGCCGGGCATCGGCAGCTGCGAAGGGCCCAAGGCCTTCTTCTGGAAAGGATCGTGGTGGCTCATCTGCGACGAGTGGAAGGGCTTCGCCGTATGGCGCAGCGATGACGCAGAGCACTGGACCCGCCAGGAAGGCAACCTGCTGCAGGAGCCGGGCATAGGCACCTTCGACGATGTCGCGGGCAACCACTGCGACGTCGTGGTGCACGGCGACCGCGCATACATCTACTATTTCACGCACCTGGCGCAGTTCCGCGGGCAGCGTCCGGACGCCCCGCGCAAGGACGGGCTCTCCCACTATTCGACCTTCATCCAGGTCGCCGAACTCCGTTGCGAGGACGGGAAGACGCTCAGCTGCGACCGCAATGCAGTGACGATTATCGATTGATAATCGTCACCGGGAGATGATCCTGACGCCGCGAAGCCCGGAGGGGACGAGCGGCGTCGTGGCGTCAACCAGCGGGAATGAACTCCGGGTGTAGTGTCCGCCGGGTTCGTCCGGATATTCGACTGCGTCGCCGATCATCCTGTTGTACAACGAATTGACAACTTCTATCCGGAGTTCGTTACGACCGGGTTCCAGGTAGTCGGTGATGTCCAGGCGCCAGGGGGCACACCAGACCGTACCGGCTTCGCGACCGTTGACGAAAACCCGCGCGATCCAGCCGGAGGCGTCCAGTTGCAGGTACTGGCGGGGGGATTCCGGGTCAAGCCCGGGATGGCGATGTCTCGCGGAGCGCCAGCGGAATGACTTCGTATAGACCGCCGTGCCGGAATAGTAGCGGATCCGCGGATCCGGATGCTCCGTCCAGTCCGTCAACTGGTTGAAGCGCACCGCTTCCTCCGGTCCGCCCATCGCCGGGTCAAACTGCACGCGCCAGGGACCCGGGAGCGGCCGGGAAGGAGGTTCCGGGTCAAGCCCGGAATGACGAGCCGCAAGGAGGAAATCAGCCAAAGGCTGATAATGACGATGTCCGTACGCGGCGTCGGAAAGCGCCAGGCCGTCTGCTGCCAGGTCCTCGTCCGTGGCCACCAGGAAGGCCGATTCGTCCGCTTCCAGCATCAGAAAGGTGCGCACTGCGCCGACCTGTTCCCCGACAGGGAGGGCCGTAACCGTACCGTCCAGCGGATCCAGCCGGTAAAGGCGGCGGTATGGGCTCCGGACGGCGACCTCCTGCCCGAAGCCGGAGGCGCCGTGTTTGTAGACAAAGTAGATATCGGCGTCCGGAAGGCGCCGGTGGCCGAAGCGGACACAGTCGTCGAGGCGCGCGGCGCTGCGGAACACCAGGTCCGGTCCGAAGGGTATCGGGACCGGATCGTAGATGCTTCCGGCCTTTCCTGCGTCAAAGACCGGCAGACCGGCCGCCTGCCAGGCGGCGAAGTCCGCGCGAATCGGATCGTCCGCCGCGACATTGCGCTGAATCAGCAACATCCGGTATTCCATCCCGGAGGGCAGGTGCAGGACGCTCGTCCCGTCCGGGAGCCGCGCCACCTGCGCGCCGCGAAGGCCGTCCGCCGCCGTCGTATCGAAATTGTAGCCTTCCGGCACGACCGGGAGCAGGTGCGAGAGCGTCTTGACCGGCGGGGCGTCGCCCAGGTAGACCAGCAGGTCCACCACCGGTTCCCCCTGCCGGAGCATCCCGGCGCAGCGCGCCTGGTAGTCCCAGAAGGGGCGGCTGTAGGGCCAGACCGGATTGTTGCGGTTCAAGCAGTACTGCCTGCCGTTCGCCACATTGCCCGGCACGGCGTCCAGCTCCGGCTGGTAGGCCGAAGCACAGACCACGAACTCGTTGATCAGCCGGGAATAGGCAAAGTCCGCGAGCATCTTGAGCCGGGCGGGTGAATCGCTGTATTTCGCGTCGGTGAAGGCCTCGCCCGACGCGACGGGCCTGCCGTACAGATGCGCGGCCGAGGTACAGTCCACGATGTCATAGCTTCCGTGGATGTCGCGTGCCCAGAACTCGCCCTGGGGCTTGTCCACAAGGCGTTTGGCGCCGATATTGTCCGCCCCCAGGCTCAACTGGTTACCCGTCGCCTGGGCGGTGAAGCGGACCCCCGCCGCCCGGCACAGGCTGTCCAGCGTGCCGTAATAGTTCTCCGCGACGGCATCCGCAATCGTGCGGCGCACTTCACGCAGGAAACGCTCCGAGTCCGATGCGGTACCCACGGTATAACCCCGCATCGCCGGCAGCCAGGGCAGCAGGTCGTAGCCGTTGTGCTCCCGGAAGATCCGGGGGAAATCCGGCGTCCAGTTCTGCGGGCCGGCTTCGTGGCTGTCCATCGTCACGCCGAGGGGAGCGGCGCCGATGCGCGCAAGCGTGTCGAGAATCCGGGCGGCATAGGCGTTGAAATGCAGCCGGGCGGCTTCGCGCGAGAGTTTGTCGCACTCCAGGCCCAGCAGGTTGGCCCGTCCGTGCTTGACGGAACCGCGGGTAGATTCCGTGCCGAAACGCATCACGACCCAGTCCCCTTCAGGAACGGTCCAGTCCAGGGTCCCGTCCGAGCGCAGGAAAGCGCCCAGATCCAGGATACCGCCGGGATCGATCCCGGACAAATCCGCTTCCGGCGTCATCCCGGCGTCCTGGAAATCGGAATAATAGTTGGCTTTCTGCTGCCAGAGTCCAATGCGGGGAACTGCGGAAAGGACCACACCCGACAGGCCTTCGGCGGCATCGCGGATGCGCCAGTACCGCGCTGTCCGTGCAGGGAAGGCGACAGTCCGCTGCGCCAGGCCGGAACCGCCGCCGGGCCGTGGCAAGTCGCATACGCCCAGCCAGTTGACTCCGTCGTCGGAGCACTCCAGCGTGCCGACTGTCCCGTAGGGTTCGAAATTCATCCCGTAGAATTCCGGCCGGGGGCCGTCGGGATAGTTCATCGCCCCGTTGCGCGATTTGCGCGCCTTCGGAGCCGTATACGTGATGTTGCGGGCTGTAAATCCGCCTTCCTGTCCCGTCGAAAGGGACTCCAGGGAGCGTTCTTCCCATTGCCCCGCCTGCACCGGCCACGCCAGCACGGCCACGTCCCGCCACCAGTCCTGCCTGGAAGGAGCAGCCAGCCGGCCGTGGAAACGCCCGCCGCCGCGCAGGAGCGTATCCGAGGAGCAGAGGCGCTGCATCCCCGTCTCCGGGGTGATCCAGGGGCCGCCCGCCACATAGCCGTTGGAGAGGTTGATTTCGAAAGACAGGCCGAGGCGCTGCGCCTCCAGCGCGGCGAACTTGAGCATCTCCCACCACTGCGGGCTGAACGCGTCCAGCGCCCCTTCCGCCGGGCCGTGCACCTGGTCATAATAGACCACACCGCCCACCCCGGCGGCCCGGAAGGCCTCCAGGTCGGCGGTGATGCCCTCCCGGGTGGTGCGCGTCTCGCCGTGGAACCACCAGACCTTCGTCCGCGCGGAATCCTGCGGCTCCCGGAATGCACGCAAGGCCTCCCGGATGCCGGTCGTCCGCTCCGTCACGGGGAAGGCACCGGACGCACCAGACCAGGAGACGGCACCGGACGCACCCGGTCCCGAAACCCCGCAGATCAGCCATACAGACAGAACAATTCCGGTCGCCTTCATCTTTATACAAACCTTGGATTTGCGGCGCAGTTCTCCGCATCAAGGTTTGTACAACAAAAATAGTTATTTTATGCCGATATTGAAAGTATAACAAAAGGACAATGGAGCCGGGCGGTGCTCAATTTTCAAAAAAGGTCCGGTCCCATCTACCTGCCTGCCCTTCTTTTGCACAGTTTTACAAAAAAACGTCTTCTCCTGCCCAGGAAACGTAAATCTCCCCCCTCTTTCCACCGGAATCCCGGTTTTGGAGGGGGAGGTTTACACAAAAACGGCACCAGAAGGCGAAAAAATGTAAAAACGTCCCCCGCTCATCAGGCCGTCACGGCGGCCGTTATTTAGTAACGGTCGCCGCATCGTCCTTCTCGGAGACCTGGACGCCATAGGTGTCGCGGAAGGGACTGAGCGGCCAGCGGAAACTCTCCGGGGCATCCGGGCAGGCAGGGCTGAACCCCGTGAAGTTCACGATGTGCTTCGCCAGCGGCAGGCCGCTGACCTGCAGCAGGGCCACGACGCATTTCGCGAGCTCGAAGGCGCCGTAGGTATTGAAATGCGTGTCATCGGCGACATCCCGGGGCATCCCCTCGAAGGAGCCGGCCTTGTAGTGCACGAAGGCACGCTTGGAGGCCTCCGGCCCCATCGCTTCATAGAAAATGGCCGTCTGCCGGTGCAGGTCCAGGAAAGTCACGCCCTCGCGGGCGGCCACCCACTCCATCGCCTCGGGATAATCCTCGTGGGTCTCGATGACGCGGCCGTCGGCGTCGAAGTTGCGCCGGTGCGTCGGGGAGACGAACACGGGGATGCCGCCCTTGGCGCGGATCTCGTCGGCAAAGGTCTTGAGCTGGGTGGCGAAGAAATAATGGCCGCCCTTGCCGGGGCCCTTGAGTTTCATGTCGTTGTGTCCGAATTCGACGAAGACGTAGTCACCGGGCCGGAGCACGGAGAGGATCTTGCGCAGGCGCCCCGCCCCGATGAAGGAGTCGGCGCGCTCCCCGCTCTCGGCGTAATTGGCCACCGCCACGGACGTGTCGAAGAACCAGGGGAACATCTGGCCCCAACTGGCCCAGGGCTCGATGTCCTGGTCCACCACGGTCGAATCGCCGCACAGGAAGACGGTCGTCACGTCCGCCGGTGCCGGCTCGATGCGTACGGAGGCCACGGCCGGCGCGTCACCGCCGATCTCGAGCGTCAGGCAGTCGTCCCAGTTGAGCTTGAACTTCTCGCGCGGCTTGGTGACCACTTCGGCCACCGCCTGCCCGTCCTCCCGGATGGTGCGGTCGCGCTTGTTGACCAGGAAACGGACCGTCCGGATCTCGCCTTTCTCCGTGGCGAGGTCGTTGACGGCCAGTCGCCGGGACTCCGCCTTGACGAAGGTGCGGGCCGCTCGCTTGCGCGAGCCGATCTCAAGCGTGACAAGGTAATTGCCGTCCGGCACGGGCACGCTCAGCTCGAAAGCGGCCTGCGTGCGGGAAGTATCGTAGGTGCGCACAATCGGGAAATCCGCCGCGGACGCGGCGAAGCCCAGCAGCAGGGCGAGGGACAGGAAGATGGTTTTCATCATGGCGTGGTGTTTAGTTTCCACAAAATTAAAAAATATCCTTATCTTTACGAAAGATTTGGAGGGAGATTCCGGGTCAGGCCCGGAATGACAATAATAACACTGACCAATCAATACCTATTTATTATGGCAAGAAGAGAAGCATTCAAAATGTTCCTGAAGCCCGGTTTCGAAGACGAATACCAGCGCAGGCACGCGGCCATCTGGCCCGAACTCAAGAAACTCCTGTCCGACAGCGGAGTCAAGAATTATTCCATCTGGTGGGACAAGGATACCAACATCCTGTTCGCCTATCAGGAAGTCGAAGGGGACGAGGGTTCCCAGGATCTCGGCGGCAATCCCGTCGTCCAGAAATGGTGGGACTACATGGCCGACATCATGGAGGTGAATCCCGACAACTCTCCGGTCTCCATCCCGCTCGACGAGCGGTTCTATATGGAATAGCCGTTCCGGGCCCGACCCGGAACCCCAGCCCCGAAGGCCGTACCGAATGGTGCGGCTTTTTTTGCGTCCTAACCGACAAGATTTGCGAATTTTTTAACAATAGATACAACATTTTTTAAGATTATCGAATCTTTATTGGGAACTTTTCCGTATTTTTGCGGATAGAAAAACAGACCATCAACAACCTTATTTAACAATAACCAAAAAATCAAAGCTTGATGAAATCTATTTTCTCAGTGAGCCGCAAAGCGCTGATGGCGCTTACGGCCGTCGTGGCTTTGCTCGCTATGGGGGGGTCGGCATTCGCCCAGTCCGCCATCAAGGGTAAAGTCCTGGATTCCAAGGGAGAAGGCATCATCGGAGCCTCCGTCGTCGTGCCCGGCACCACCAATGGTGTCATCACGGACATCGACGGAAACTTCGAGATCCGCGTCGCTCCCGGTACGACCCTCGAGGTCTCCTGCATCGGCTATGTGACCAAGCAGGTCGCCGCCGCTGCCAACCTCACCGTCACCCTCGAGGATGACAGCCTGCTGCTTGACGAGGCCGTGGCCGTCGGTTACGGTACGATGAAGAAGAGCGACGTCACGGGCGCCATGGTGTCCGTCGGCTCCGAGGAACTCACCGCCCGTCCGACCAACAACGTGTTCGAAGCCCTGCAGGGCAAGGCCGCCGGTGTGGACATCCGCTCCAACGAGCGTCCGGGCGAAATCGGCTCCGTGTACATCCGCGGCCAGCGCTCCCTCACCGCCTCCTCCACCCCGCTCTACGTCGTGGACGGCATCCCGATGATGAGCGGCTCGATCGAGAACCTCAACCCGCAGGATATCGCAGACATCCAGGTCCTGAAGGACGCCTCCGCCACCGCCATCTACGGCTCCCGCGGCGCCAACGGCGTCATCCTCGTGACCACGAAGAAGGGCTCCAAGGGCGAGATGCACATCAGCTACGCAGGTTCCTTCACCTATGAGACCATCAAGGACAAGGCCACCTGGATGAGCGCCGGCGAGTACATCGACTGGCGCCGTACGGCCTACTACAACCTGGATCCGAAGAACTATCCGAGCCCCAGCGCTCCGACCCAGGAGAACGACTACAAGATCTTCAACGGCGGCGGCGATCCCTACGCCTGGCGCAACATCATGAAGGGCTGGGCCGGCGGCAGCTGGGACGGCTCCAAGGTGGCCACCACCGACTGGATGGGCCTCATTCTCAAGCCCGCCATCACCCACGAGCACACGGTCTCCGCTTCCGGCGGCTCCGACAAGTTCCAGTCCTATATGTCCCTGGGCTACCTCTCCAACGAAGGTACCATCCACGGACAGAACTACAAGCGCTTCACGGCCAAGTCCTCCAATGACTTCCAGCCCTATAAGTGGCTCAACCTCGGCGCCAGCATCAGCGCCACCTACAGCATCCAGAACTACGGCCTGTCCGGCGCCGGCAACTTCCAGGGCGGTTCCCAGAGCTCCGCTTACGGCGTGGCCACCCAGGGCTATCCCTACGCCGTCCCCTTCGACGACAACGGCAACCGTATCGAGTTCCCGGGCGGTGACGACCGCGTCAAGAACGTCTATGGCGAGTGGGATCTGCAGACCGAACTCCGCAAGACCTTCCGCGCCGTCGGTTCCTTCTATGCCCAGCTCAACTTCGGCGAAATGTGGGAGCCCCTCAAGGGCTTGAGCTTCCGCGTCAACTTTGGTCCGGACTTCCGCTTCTACGACCGCGGCGTGTACGTCGCGAAGGAGAGCTTCAACCGCGCCGGTTCCAACTACGCCCTGAACGACAAGCGTTCGGACTTCGCCTGGACCCTCGATGAACTGATCTACTACAACCGCGAGTTCGGCAAGCACAGCGTCGGTGTCACCCTCCTGCACTCCGCCGACTCCTACGACCGCCGCACGATGTCCATGGACGCCGAGAACCTTCCGATCCAGGAAGCCCTCTGGAACAACATGGGCAGCGTCAGCGCCCTGCGCAGCTACGGCACCGGCTTGCAGCAGAAGCAGATGGAGTCCTACATGGCCCGTGTCAACTATTCCTACGACAACCGCTACATGATCACCGCCTCCGTGCGTCGTGACGGTGCCTCCCAGCTGGCCGAAGGCCACAAGTGGGCCACCTTCCCCTCCGTCGCACTCGGTTGGAGAATCGACCAGGAGCGCTGGATGCAGAACGTCCGCTGGATCAACCAGCTCAAGCTCCGCGCCGGCTGGGGTATCACCGGCAACGCCGCCGTGGATCCTTATTCCACCAAGGGTGCCATCGTGAGCCTGTTCTACCCGTTCGGCAGCAACGTGACCGAGGGTTACACCCTGTTTGACAGCATGCACCGCGACAGCGACGCCCGCAGGCTCGCCATGGCGAACGAGAACCTGACCTGGGAAAAGACGGCCCAGTGGAACATCGGTCTCGACTTCAACTTCCTGAACGGCCGCATCGCCGGTGTGATCGACGCCTACAAGTCCTTCACCTCCGACCTGCTCATGAACCAGAGCCTCCCGGCCATCCTCGGCTATACCCGCACCCTGAACAACATCGGCAAAACCGAGAACGTCGGTGTGGATATCACCCTCAACTTCGTGCCGATCCGCACCCAGGACTGGGAATGGACCATCGACATCAACGCCGCTTACAGCAAGAACAAGATCACCGAGCTCGCCAACGGCGAGGATGACCTGAACAACAACTGGTTCATCGGCCACTCCATCGGCTCCGTTTATGGCTATAAGTCCAACGGTATCTGGCAGGCTTCCGATGCCGCCGAGATGGCCAAGTACAACGCCAACGGCAACAAGTTCCAGCCCGGTATGGCCCGTCCTGCCGACCTGGACAACGCCAAGGATGAGCAGGGCAACCCGATCTACAAGATCGACGCCAACTACGACCGCCTCATCCTCGGCTGCAGGATGCCCCGCTGGACCTTCGGCTTCAACACCGGCCTCTCCTACAAGAACTGGACGCTCGCCGTCGACCTCTATGGCCGCTTCGGCTTCATAGACGGTTCCGACGCCCCTTGGGTGGGCGGCCGCTACAACGTCCGCAAGTACGACTACTGGACCGAGAACAACACCGGCGCCAAGTACACCAAGCCGATCTTCTCCGAAGCCGGCGCCGACGAGTACTACCAGACCGTCGACAACTGGATGGACCGCTCCTACCTCAAGATCCGCAACATCTCCCTGGGCTACACCTTCCCGCAGAGCATCCTGCGCAACACGCCCATCAGCGCCCTGCGTCTCTACCTCCAGGCCAAGAACCTCGGCTCGATCTTCAACGGCTCCGAAGTCCGCGACATGGACACGGGCAACACCTACTACAACCGTGGTTTCACTTTCGGCGCCAACATCACTTTCTAATCGCTTAAAGATTATTGGATTATGAAAATGAACAAATATATCCTGGCTGGCCTGGCGGCCGCTGCGATGATCGTCCCGGTCTCCTGCAGCAAGGACTTCCTCAAGGAAGAGCTCACCACCAGCCGCAATACCGACTACTTCACCACCAATGAAGGTCTTGACCAGCTCGTGGTGGGTCTGTACTCCTACCTCCGCTACTACCACTGCTCCGAGGCGGGCTACAGCTTCCTGAACTATGGCACCGACGAGTATTCCGTCGGCGCCGACAACTCCAACGGCATGTGGAACGACTACGGCGCCAGCCTCACCCCGACCGGCGGCTATGTCAACTCCAACACCGTCAACGCCGGTTCGTTCTGGGACTATATGTATACCGGAATCAATACGGCCAACACGATGATCGCCCGCATTGAGGACGGCACCTACACCGGCGCCAATGCGACCATCAACGGCGGCGTGGCCCATTTCATCCGCGGTTTCCACTATTTCAACCTGCTGACCCAGTTCGGTGGCGTGCCTATCAAGACCGAGCCGTCCACCGGCGTATCCTTCGAGTTCGAGCGTGCCAGCAAGTCCGCCGTGTTCGACCAGGTCGAGGCCGACCTGACCGCCGCTTTCAACAGCCTGCCTGACACCCCGTCCAAGCAGGGCGAGATCACCAAGTCCGCCGCCGCCCACTTCCTTGCGAAGGCTTATCTGTGGCGTGCTTCCGAGCAGAACGATGACTGGAACAGCGCCACCAAGAGCGCCGACCTGGACAAGGTCATCACCAATGCCAACTATGTGATCACCCGCCACCCACTGGCTAAAAACTTCGTGGACATCTGGGACTACACCACCCCGGACGGCCCCAACGAGCAGCTGGACGAGATCGTCCTCGCCGCCCAAATGACCGGCCCCACCACCGCCACCTGGAACGTCGGCGGCGCCCTCTACTTCTACACGACCTCCCAGTACCGCGACCTCCCCGGCATGTTCCGCGACGTACCCGGCGGACGTGAGTACAACCGTCTGCGCACCACCACCTACTCCATTTACCAATACGACCTGCTCAACGACTCCCGCGTCTGGAAGACCTTCCGCACCAAGATGACGATGAACAATGTCAAGGGTGCCGCCTCCCTGGGCTACACCGCCGGCGAGGACCTCGGTCTGATGTACATCTTCAACCAGCCTGGCGACGGCGACCGATTCGGAGACATTGTCCGTTACAACGACGCGACGGAGAATGCCGATGAAGAGGCTGTCAAGAAGGCGAAGGAAAGAGGAGAAACCCTCCCGGCTCCGCGAATCAAGGAACTTGACAACAACAGCCCTGTCGGCACCACTTTCGTGTTCTTCCCGAAAGGCACCGTCCGTGAGGACGCTCCGATGGATCAGGTGGCCAACAACGACGGCCGCAAGTACTTCCCGATGAACACCAAGTACGTGGACGGCAGCCGTGAGTCCATCGCTGACTCCCACTGCTTCCGCGACGGCATCATCGCCCGCTCCGCCGAGGACTACTTCTTCCTGGCCGAAGCCCAGCTCCGGAAGGGCGACTACGCCGCTGCCACTGAAACACTGAATATCATTCGCGCCCGCGCCGCCTGGAAGGCCGGCGAGGACCGCGAGGAGCACCGTGACGGCGGCCAGTCCTGGGACGGCGTGACCGGCGCACAGGCAGAGGGCATCAGCAGCTACTGCGACCGCTCTTCCTACTATGAGTCCAACGATCTCCCGATCGGCTCCCTGGACGAGTTTGCCTCCGACCTCGAGATCACCGGTACGATCAACAACGTCGATGACCTCCCCGAGGAGGATCAGTGGATCGTCAAGAAACTCGGCGTCAGCGGAGACAAGGACGTGGCCCTGTGCTTCCTGCTCAACGAGAAGAGCCGCGAGATGAGCCTCGAGCTCGTCCGCTGGGTGGACCTCGCCCGCACCAAGACCCTTGTGTCCCGTGCCAAGGCCTTCAACCCGGAGGCGGCCGAGAACATCAAGGATCATCACCTCCTCCGCCCGATCCCGCAGCAGTTCCTCAACGTCCTGCAGAAAGACGGCAAGGGCCTGACCAATGATGAGAAACAAGCTCTCCAGAACCCTGGTTATTAATGGTTAAATAAAATTGGTTTGGAACGCGTCGCAACCAGGCGGCGCGTTCTTTTTTATGCACAGCCGACACGGGTTTTATTAACAAGTGATGAATTATTAAAAATTATTGCGTATTTTTGCACGACTGTTTTGTAATTAACCACAGTTATTGTTTAAACATCAACCAAAAACCAAAGCTAGATGAGATCTATCTTTTCTGTCAGTCACAAGGCGCTCACGGCGCTTGTGACCGCCGTGGCTTTGCTCCTTATGGGGGGGTCGGCATACGCCCAGACCACCTCGGGTAAAGTCATCGACACCAACGGAGTCCCTGTCATCGGCGCGGCCGTGATGGTGCCCGGCACCACCAACGGCGTCACCACCGACATCGACGGTAATTTCACGCTCCGTGTCGCACCCGGCACCCGCCTGGAAGTCTCCTGCATCGGTTACGTGACCAAGACC
>JAFTGA010000010.1 GCA_017458145.1 Bacteroidales bacterium
AGGATTTTCAGTCCTTTGCTCTACCATCTGAGCTACAGCACCATTTCGTTTTGGGATTGCAAATATAGGAACAGTTTAGCAAATCACCAAATTTTTTTTGGGAGATTCCGGGTCAAGCCCGGAATGACGGGTTCTTTAGGACGGCTCAGGATGGAAAGGTGCCGGTCTGTTCCCGCTGTCCGGCCAGGATGATGCCGCCGAGGATCAGGACGGAGCCGATGGCACCGGCCGGGGTGAGGCGTTCTCCGAGCAGGGCCATCGCAGAAATCAAAGTAAATACCGGGTTGAGATAGACATAGTTGGTGGAGGTGATGTTGCCGAGTTTGGACATCACCTGGTTCCAGGCCACAAAGCAGGCGAGGGAGGCGACCAGGCCGAGGAAGAGCAAGTTCAGCCAGACCCGGGGCTGCAGCAGAATCCCGCACAGGGCGGCCGGATCCTGGCCGTGCAGGAAGGGAAGGATGGTCAACAATCCGTAAATAAACACCTTGCGCGTGGCGAAGACCGCTCCGTACTCTTCCGTCATCTTGCCCATGAACAGGCTGTAGAGCGCCCAGCAAAGGGCGGCGCCCAGAGCCAGCAGATCGCCGAGCAGCGAGACCTGCAGGCGCGCCCCGTCGAAGAGCATCAGGGCCATGCCGCTGAAGGCGAGCAGTGTGCCGCCGATGAGCGGGAAGCCCAGTCGGATGTCCTCCATCGCTTCGGAGAAGCGGTCCCGGCGCACCCGCCGGTAGAGGAGGATGAGCAGGGCCGTGAGCAGGGGAGCGCTGCACACCAGGAAGGCCACGTTGCTGGCCTGCGTGTAGGCGAGGGCCGTGTTCTCCGTCAGGAAATAGAAGGATCCGCCCGTGACGCCGAGAAAGACGAATATCAGTTCATCCTGCCAACTGCGTGCCCACAGGCGCACCCGGCTGCGTTGGGCCAGGGTCAGCCCCCAGATTCCGAGATAGGCCAGGACAAAGCGGATGGCAAAAATCGTCGCCGGCCGCAGTCCGGAGCTGATCAGCACCTTCGTGCAGACGAAAGTGACGCCCCAGACCGCGACGACGGCGAGAGCCAGCAGGTGATATCCGAATTTCGAACGCCCCACGCAACTGCTAATACTCGTCCCAGCTCTTGATGCTGATCTCATCCTGCGGCACGGCGCAGAAGGCGCGGATGTAGGCGGTCGCCAGGCGGCTGTTGGTAATCAGTGGCACGTTGAAATCGATCGCCGCACGACGCATCTGGTAGCCGTTGCTGAGCTCGCTGTGGGTGAAGTTCTTGGGAATGTTGATCACCAGTTCCACCTCGTGTCTGCGGATGAGATCCAGCGCAGATGGCGCACCGGCCTCCTGTTCGTTGGGCCAAAGGGCCCGCATGGCCGGGACACCGTTCTCGTTCAGGTACTTGCAGGTACCTGCGGTGGCGTAGATCGTGTAGTTCTTGTCAGCCAGCAGCAGGCAGGCGCGCAGCAGGTCCGCCTTCTGGATCGGATTGCCGGAAGAAATCAGGATGGACTTCTGCGGGATGCGGTGCCCGACGGAGAGCATCGACTTGAGCAGGGCTTCGTTGATGTTGTCACCGATGCATCCCACCTCGCCGGTGGAGGTCATGTCCACGCCCAGCACCGGGTCCGCCTTGCCCAGACGGGCAAAGGAGAACTGAGAGCATTTGATACCCACATAGTCCAGCTCGAAAGGATCGATGTCGATCTTCTCCGGCCGCTGCCCGAGCATACACCGGGTAGCCAGGTCGATAAAGTTGACCTTCAGCACCTTGGACACGAACGGGAAACTCCGCGATGCGCGCAGGTTGCACTCGATGACCTTGATGTAGTTGTCGGTGGCGAGGAACTGGATGTTGAACGGACCGGTAATGTGCAGTTCGGCGGCGATGGCTGCCGCGGTCTTGCGGATCTTGGCGGCCGTGATGCCATAAATCTTCTGCGGAGGGAACTGGATGGTCGCATCGCCCGAGTGCACGCCGGCGAACTCGATGTGCTCGGAGATCGCATAGGCGATGACCTTGCCGCCGTCGGCCACGGCGTCGCACTCCAGCTCCTTGCAGCGCTGCATGAAGGAACTGATGACCACCGGATGCTCCTCGGAGACTTCAACGGCCATGTCGAGGAAGATGCGCAGGTCCTCCTTGCTGTAGCAGACGTTCATTGCAGCTCCGGAGAGCACGTAGGACGGACGGACGAGCACCGGGAAGCCGACTTCGTCGACAAACTTGTCCACGTCCGCCATCGTGGTCAGTTCGCTCCAGCGCGGCTGGTCGATGCCGAGCTTGTCCACGATTTGGGAGAACTTGTTGCGGTCCTCCGCGCGGTCGATGTCGTGCGCCGTGGTACCGAGAATGTGCACTCCGGCACGCATCAGGGGTACCGCCAGGTTGTTCGGAATCTGGCCGCCCACGCTCACGATTACGCCATAGGGCTTCTCCAGGCCGCAGATCTCCATCACCGTTTCGAAACTCAGTTCGTCGAAGTAGAGCCGGTCGCAGACGTCGTAATCCGTGGACACGGTCTCGGGGTTGTAGTTGATCATAATGGCCTTGTAGCCGCTCTGGCGCAAGGTGTTCAGGGCATTGACGCCGCACCAGTCAAACTCCACGCTGCTGCCGATGCGGTAGGCGCCGGAGCCCAGGACGATGACCGTATTGGAGCCGTCCTCGAAACGGATGTCGTCCACTTCGCCGTTATAGGTGAGGTAGAGGTAGTTGGTCGAGGAAGGGAACTCGGCGGCCAGCGTGTCGATCTGCTTGACATAGGGGCGCAGGCCCAGGAAGGCGCGCAATTCGCGCACCTTGGCCTCGGGCGTGTGGAACACGCGGGCGATCTGGATATCAGAAAAGCCCTGGCATTTGGCCTTCTTGAGCAGGTCGAAACTGATGTCCGTCAGATTCTTGCAACTCTCGAGCTCGCGGTAGGTGCCTTCGATCCCGGCCAGCCGGCAGAGAAACCAGCGGTCGATCTTGGTCAGGTCGTAGATGCGGTCCACGGTATAACCTGCTTCGAAGGCAGCGGCGATGGCGAAGATGCGCACGTCCGTGGGATGGCGCAGCAGATCATCGAGTTCTTCGCTCTTGAAAGGCTTGTTGCACACGAAGCCATTGGCGCCCTGCCCGATCATGCGGAGGCCTTTCTGCATGGCTTCTTCGAAGGTGCGGCCGATGGCCATTACCTCGCCGACGCTCTTCATGCTGGAGCCGATCTCGCGGGACACGCCCTTGAACTTGGCGAGGTCCCAGCGGGGGATTTTGCAGACCACGTAGTCCAGGGCCGGCTCGAAGAAGGCGGGCGTGGTCTTGGTCACGGTGTTCTTGAGTTCGTGCAGTCCGTATCCCAGGCCGATCTTGGCGGCGATGAAGGCGAGGGGATAGCCCGTCGCCTTGGATGCCAGGGCGGACGAACGGCTCAGACGCGCGTTGATCTCGATCACCCGGTAGTCTTCGCCGTCGGGGCTGAAGGCATACTGGACATTGCATTCGCCCACGATGCCGACGTGGCGTACGATCTCGATGGCTTTCTTGCGGAGGAAATTGCATTCGTCGTTGGTGAGCGTCTGGCACGGGGCCACCACGATGCTCTCGCCCGTGTGGATGCCCAGCGGGTCGAAATTCTCCATATTGCAGACGGCGATGCAGTTGTCGTAGCGGTCGCGCATCACCTCGAACTCGATCTCCTTCCAGCCGCGCAGGGATTTTTCGACCAGCACCTGCGGCGAGAAGGAGAACGCCTTGCGGGCGACGGTCTCCAGTTCCTCCTCGTCCTCGCAGAAGCCGGATCCCAGTCCGCCCAATGCGTAGGCGGCGCGCAGGATCACGGGATAGCCGACCTCGCGGGCTGCCGCACGGGCTTCTTCGAGATTCGCCGCGGGGTGTGACTTGATGGTCTTGACATCGATTTCGTCCATCCGCTCCACGAAGAGTTCGCGGTCCTCCGTGTCGATGATGGACTGAACCGGCGTGCCGAGCACCTGGACGCCGTTTGCCTCCAGAATGCCGTTCTTGTACAGCTCGACGCCGCAGTTGAGCGCGGTCTGTCCGCCGAAAGCGAGCAGGATGCCTTGCGGCTTCTCCTTCTTGATGACCTTCTCCACGAAGAAAGGCGTTACAGGCAGGAAATACACCTTGTCCGCGACCCCTTCGGAGGTCTGCACCGTGGCGATATTGGGATTGATGAGGACCGTCTGGATGCCCTCCTCGCGGAGGGCCTTGAGGGCCTGCGAGCCGCTGTAGTCAAATTCACCGGCCTCGCCGATCTTGAGGGCGCCCGATCCGAGCACCAGGACTTTCTTGATATTGGAGTCGATCATAACTGGGAGATAAAATCGTCAAAGATGAATTCGGTATCTTCCGGGCCGCTGGAGGCCTCCGGATGGAACTGGGCGGAGAAGAAGGGCTTGGACTTGTGGCGGATGCCTTCGTTGGTGCCGTCGTTCATATTGATGAAGAAGGGTTCCCAATCCGCAGGCAGGGTGTCCTCCCGGATAGCGAAACCGTGATTCTGCGCCGTGATGTAGCAGCGGTCCGTGCCCGCCTGGCGGACGGGCTGGTTGTGGCTGCGGTGGCCGTATTTCAGTTTGTAGGTGCTCGCCCCGGCCGCAATGCCGAGCAGCTGGTTGCCCAGGCAGATGCCGCAGATGGGCTTGCCCGTCTGCATCGCCCGGCGGATGTTTTCCACCGTGACGGCACAGTGCACTGGGTTGCCGGGCCCGTTGGAGATGAACAGGCCGTCCCACTCCAGTTGGTTGAAATCATAATCCCAGGGCACGCGGATCACTTCCACGCCCCGCTTGACCAGGCATCGCAGGATCTGGTGCTTCACGCCGCAGTCCACCAGGACAACCTTCTTGTCCCCGTGGCCGTAGCGGATCACTTCCTTGCAGGACACGAGGGCGACCTGGTTCTCCAGGTTGGGATCCGCCACGTCGAACGGACCGTCCGGCTCGTCCGCCGGGACAATCTTGCCGAGCATCGAGCCCTCTTCCCGCAGAATCTGGGTGAGCCGCCGGGTGTCAATGCCGCAGATGCCCGGAATCTTCTGCTCCGCCATCCAGTCGCCCAGGCTCCGGACCGCATCCCAGTGGCTGTATTCTTCGCTGTAATCGGTCACGATCAGGCCGCGGATGTGGATCTTTTCGGATTCGAAGCCCTTGAAAAGGCCGTCGGCGTCACGCACCATCTTGGAAATGCCGTAGTTGCCCAGGATCGGGTAGGTCAGACAGAGGATCTGGCCCGAGAAGGAAGGATCCGTGAGACTCTCCGTGTAGCCTACCATCGCCGTAGAGAAGACGACTTCGCCGTCGCAGGGGCCGTCGTATCCGAAGCCCCATCCCTCCATTGTCCGTCCGTTCTGCAGGACGAGTTTTACTTTTTTGCGTGTTGCCATATCATTATTTGTTACCTATTTCCATTTAGAAGCCGCGTCCATCAGCGCGGCGATCCTGTCGTTGCAGAGGTTGCCTATGCTCCCCAGGTGCGTATGGCCGAGGTCCGAGGCTTTGAGCGAAGCCGTGTCGCCCCCGCTATAGCGGAAACGGCCTTCGTTGACTTCGATGCCGACCTGCCTGTAGGCCTCGCGGAAAGGCGTGCCGGAAAGCGTCCGCCGGTTGACTTCCTCGACGGTGAAGAGATAGTCATACAGCGGATTATCCAGGATATGCCCGTTGACTTCGATGTAGCCGAGCATATAGTCGGCCATCTGCAGGCATTCGTGCATCAGCTCCAGGGCGGGGAAGAGGATATCCTTGAGCAACTGGTACTCGCGGTGGTAGCCGTGGGGCATGTTGCTGCACAGGAGCGAGATTTCGTTCTCGCAGGCGAGGATGCGGTTGCACTTGCCGCGCAGGATCTCCCACACGTCGGGATTCTTCTTGTGCGGCATGATGCTGGAGCCCGTAGTCAGTTCGTCCGGGAAATGGATGAATCCGAAATTGGGGCACATATACTGGCAGCAGTCCGCCGCGAATTTGTTGAGTGTCAGGGCCACGGCGCCCAGGGCGGAAGCAACGGCACGCTCCGTGCGGCCGCGCTGCATCTGCGCGGCGATGCTGTTGAAGACCGGCGAAGCGAAGCCCAGCAGGTCCGTGGTCATCTGGCGGTCCAGCGGGAAGGAATTGCCATAACCGGCAGCGGAACCGAGCGGGTTGCGGTCCACGACCTTGTAGGCGCCGCCCAGCAGGTACATGTCATCCACCAGGGCTTCGGCATAGGCGCCGAACCAGAGGCCGAACGAGGAGGGCATCGCTACCTGCGCATGTGTATATCCCGGCAGCAGGACCTCCTTGTGCTTTTCGCTGAGCGCCTGGAGCGTGCGGAACAGGGTCAGGACCTCGCCGCGCACCTGTTCGAGCTCATCGCGCAGGAAGAGTTTGACGTCCACGAGCACCTGGTCGTTGCGCGAACGGCCGGAATGGATCTTCTTGCCCATTTCGCCGAGTTCGCGGGTCAGCAGAAGTTCGACCTGGGAGTGGATGTCTTCCACGTCGTCCTCCAGCACGAAGGTCCCGGCCTCGATGTTCTCGGCAATGCGTCCGAGTGCGGCCGTCAGGGCGGCGAGTTCGTCGGCGGTCAGCAGGCCGATATGCTCCAGCATTTGGATATGCGCCAGGGAGCCCTGCACGTCGTAGCGGGCGAGCCGGCGGTCCAGGATGCGGTCGTTGCCGACGGTGAAGCGGTCCACCGATTCGGTCGCGGAAGTACCCTTATTCCAAAGTGTTGCCATAAAATGTCTCAATAAATGCTATATATCTGTCAATACCTTCGGCGATCTCGCGCGTCAGGATGAATTCGTCCGCCTTGTGGGAACGCGAAGACTCCCCGGGGCCCATCTTGACGGCGTCGCAGGGGATGCGCATCCAGTCCGAGGTCGTGGGGGAGGAGTAGGTGGGGATGGACAGCGCCTGCGCCGCGGGGAGCAGGGGAGAGGCCGTCCGCGTGGCGGTAGAGCGGTTCAGCAGATTGCGGGCCGTCAGCCGGCTGCGGCAGAGCGCCTGGAGTTCGTCCAGGATTTCCGCATTGGTGTACTGCTCCGTAGGGCGGATGTCCACGACGAAACGGCAGCGGTCAGGGATGACGTTGTGCGCCCGCCCGGCCTCGATCTGCGTCACGCTCAGCCGGACGTCGCCCATCAGCGGGGAATGGCGCGTGAACGGATGCGCCTTCAAGGCGGCAATGTCGTCCAGGGCGATGTAGAGCGCATTTACGCCTTCGCCGCGGGCGGCGTGTCCGCTGACGCCCTGCGCCTCTCCGTCCAGGACCAGCAACCCGCGTTCGCTCGTGGCCGCCTGCATCCCCGTCGGTTCTCCGACGATGACCCAGCGGGGCATCGGATACCCTCCGCCGGAAGCGAAGAGCCCGTCCGGGGCGAAAAGCCAACGGGTGCCGTCAGGCCCGGACACTTCTTCCTCCCGGGAGAGGATCAGCATCAGGTTGACCGGCATCTCCCGCTCAAAGAAATGGCGGAATGCAGCTATCATCGATACTACACTTCCGCCATCATCGTTGGAACCCAGACCATAAACAATATCGGGATTGCACCCGGGGTCGAAAGGATCACGCGTATAACCGTTGTTCACGGGGACTGTGTCCAGATGGGCGTCGAGGGCGAGCGTCGGCTTGCCGGGATCGAAGTGCTGGTTCAACGCCAGAAGATTGCTGCGGACGTTCTCATACGGAATACCGAAACTGTCCAGGGCGGCGCCTACGCAGGCAGCCACGGCCTCTTCCTCTCCGGAGAGGGAGGGGATGCGGACCATCTGCCGCAGGAGCTGTATGGAATCTTCGTGCAAACTCATAGCTTCAATTCTGTACCGGACGGGGTCGCGATGGCGGCGGCGCTGCGGATGACCACGCCCGCAGCCCCGTCCCGCAGGGCCTGGAAGGAATTGTCGAGTTTGGGAATCATCCCCTCGGCGACACGTCCTTCGGCCCGCAGGCGCTCGTATGCAGCCGGATCAAGGACAGGGATCACGCTGTCATCGTCATTCCGATCGTAAAGTACGCCATTTTTTTCGAAACAATAAAATAGTTTTGCGCCCAGGGCCACAGAAATCGCAGCGGCCACGGTGTCCGCATTGGTATTGAGCAACTGTCCCGCGCCGTCATGGTTGATGGCACAGAACACGGGAACCAGCCCTGTATCAAGCAGTTGCTGGAGGAACCGGCGGTTGACCGAATCCGGAGTCACATCGCCCACGAATCCATAATCCACCGTCGTGACGCCGTCCGAGAGGGTCTTCGGAGCGCGGCGGCGGGCCGTAATGACGGCCCCGTCGCAGCCGGACAGGCCGATGGCGTTGCAGTCGTATTTCTGCAGCCGGGCCACGATGTCTTTGTTGCACCAGCCGGCATAGACCATCGTCACCACTTCGAGGGTCTGCGCGTCGGTGACGCGGCGTCCTTCGATCTTGACAGGCTCCTGCCCCAGGGACTTCTGCACCTGGCTGGCGCGGACACCGCCCCCGTGCACGAGCACCTTCGGTCCCGGAACTGCGGCAAATTCGCGGCAGAAACGCTCCAGCGCCGCCGGATCGTCCACCACGTTGCCTCCGATCTTGTACAGACTGATCATAGGCTCTCCAGCATCCGCTTCATTACCACCTGGGCGGAGACGGCACGGTTGGCTGCCTCGGGAATGACCAGGCTGCGCGGCGAATCAATCACCTCATCGGAGACGATCATGTTGCGGCGTACGGGCAGGCAGTGCATGAAAAAGGCGTCATTCGTGACGGCCATATGGCGCGCGTCCACCGTCCAGCCCATATCCTTGCTCAGGATCCGGCCGTACTGCGCGGGATCGGTGACGCCCGGGCAGCTCCAATTCTTGGCGTAGACGAAGTCGGCGCCTTCCAGGGCCTTCATCTGGTCGTATTCGACGCGCGCATTTCCTGCAAAGGCCGGATCCAGTTCGTAGCCGCGCGGGTGCGTGATCACGAATTCCACATCCGCCGCGTTCATCCATTCGGCAAAGGAATTCGGTACCGCCTGGGGAAGTGCACGCGGGTGCGGAGCCCAGGTCAGGACGACCTTCGGGCGCTTCTTTTCCTTGTATTCGTCGATGGTAATCAGGTCGGCGAAGGCCTGGCAGGGGTGCACGGTGGCGGACTCCAGGCTGATCACCGGCTTGCCGCTGTATTCGAGGAACTGCCGCAGGACGGTCTCGTTGTAGTCAAAATTCCGGTCCTGCAGACCGGCAAATGAGCGCACGCCGATGATGTCGCAGTAACTGGCCATCACGGGAATGGCTTCGCGCAGATGCTCGGACTTGTCGCCGTCCATCACGACACCCATCTCCGTCTCCAGTTTCCAGCTGTCCTGGCCGATGTTGAGCACGATGGGGTTCATCCCCAGGTTGAGCGCCGCTTTCTGGCTGCTCAGCCGGGTGCGGAGACTGCTGTTGAAGAAGACCAGCATGATGGTCCTGTTCTCTCCGAGGTGTTTCCAGGCGAAGGGGGTCTCCTTGACCTGACGGGCTTCTTCAAGCGCTGCGCCGAGGTCGCCGATATCGCTGACGTGGAAGAATGATTTCATTTACTGTGCGATTACTTCGTTGAACGCTTCGAGGAACCGGTCCGCCTCCGCCTTCATCAAGCAGAGCGGAGCGAGGAGCCGGATCATATTCTGGCCTGCGACGCCGGTGAAGATGTGCTTGTCGTAGAGGAGCGCCTGCCGCAGGGGCGCGACGCTTTCATTGAATTCGATGCCGAGCATCAGTCCCTTGCCGCGCACTTCCCGGATGCGGGGGCTCGCGGGCAAGTTCGCCTTGATGTATTCGCCGACTTCGAGCGCATTCTCCACCAGATGCTCCTGTTCGATGATGTCCAGCACCGCCAGGGCGCCCGCGCAGGCGAGGTAGTTGCCGCCGAAGGTGGTACCCAGCATGCCCTTGCGGGCCTGGAAGCGCGGGGAGATGAGGATGCCGCCGCAGGGGAAACCGTTGGCGATGCCCTTGCCCATCGTGATGATGTCCGGGCGGATGCCGGCCCACTGGTGCGCAAAGAACTTGCCCGTGCGCCCATAGCCGCTCTGCACTTCGTCCAGGATGAGTGCGGCGCCATAGCGGTCACACAGGCGGCGGAGCGCCTGCAGGAAACCGGCCTGCGGCAGATGGATGCCGCCGCAGCCCTGGATTCCTTCGACGATGACGGCCGCCACTTCGCCCTTCGCCAGTTCATCCTCCACGGCCTCGCCGTCGTTCAGGTCCACGAACGAGACACGATGATGGGTATTGAAAGGGGAGACGATCGCCGGGTTGTCCGTCATCGCCACGGCGCCTGAAGTGCGGCCGTGGAAACTGCGGCGGAATGCGATAATGCGGTCCCGGCCTGTCTGGAAGGAAGCCAGCTTGGCGGCGTTCTCGTTGGATTCCGCGCCGCTGTTGTCCAGGAAGAGCGAATAGTCCTCGTAGCCGCTGGCGGCGCCGATACGGCGGGCCAGTTCCTCCTGCAGCGGGTTGCGCACGCTGTTGGAATAGAAGCCGATCTTGTCCAGCTGGTCCTTCAGGGCCTGGACATAATGCGGATGGCTGTGCCCCACGGAGATCACGGCGTGGCCGCCATACAGGTCCAGGTATTCCTGGCCTTGGTCGTCCCATACAGTACACCCGCGCGCGCGCTCGGGCGTGACATTGAAGAGGGAATAGACGTCGAAGAGTTCCATATCTTGTCAGAATGCTGATGCCTTCAGCTTGAGGCCGGTATTCTCGGGAATACCGAAGATCAGGTTCATGTTCTGGACCGCCTGCCCGGACGCTCCCTTGAGTAGGTTGTCGATCACGGACGAGACGACCAGCGTACCGTCGTGCATCTCCGGCACGACGATGCACTTGTTGGTGTTGACCACCTGCTTGAGATCCACCGGCCGGTCGGAGACGTGCGTAAATACGGCGCCGGCGTAGAAACCACGATAGAGGTCCAGCGCCTGCCCGGCTTCGAGCGGGCAGTCCACGGTCACGGAAGCGAAGATCCCGCGGGCGAAATCGCCCCGCATCGGCACAAACCGGACCGGCGGACAGGGCGCGCCCTGCAGGAGGGACAGGTTGCGGCAGATTTCCTTGAGATGTTGGTGCTCGAACACTTTGTAGGTCGAGAGATTGTCCGTCCGCCAGCTGAAATGCGTCGTGGCGGAAGGCTTGACGCCGGCGCCTGTGGAGCCGGTGACGGCGGTCACGTTGACCGTTTCCTTCAGCAGTCCGGCGGAAGCCAGCGGCAGCAAGGCCAGCTGGATCGCGGTGGCGAAGCAGCCGGGATTGGCGATCAGCTGCGCGCCGCGGATGCGCCCGCGCTGCCATTCGGGAAGGCCGTAGACATAGCCCTCCGATTCGTCGCGATAGTCCTGCGCCAGATCGACCACCTTCAGGCCGGCGGGCCGGACGTTCTCCGCCCAGAACTCGCGGCTTTTGCCGTGGGCGGAGCAGAGGAAAAGCACGTCCACGGCCGAAAGGTCATATCGGTCGCTGAATTGCAGGTCCGTATCGCCCAGCAGGCCGCCGTGCACCTCGTAGAGATAATTGCCGGCGTTGCTGGTCGAGTGCACGAAGACGATCTCCGCTTCCGGGTGGTTCACCAGGATGCGGAGCAGTTCGCCTGCCGTATAGCCGGCACCGCCGATGATACCGACCTTAATCATCTTTCTTGAACTCATCCGCGTGGTTGCCGTAATACACCCGCAGCGGCGTGGATGTCACCTTGATGAAGCCCTTGGCTTCCTCGGCCGTCCAGCCCTTCTGCGTCTCGCCGTACTCGCCAAGCTTGCTCTTGACGAGGTCGTCGGGGGAGTCCACGCCCACGGTGGAGAAACCGTAGGGGCGCAGTTCGAGGGTCACGGTCCCGTTGACGTTGCGCTGGCTGTTCTCAAGCATCGCCTCGATGTCCCGCATCACGGGCTCGAGATACTGGCTCTCGTGCAGGAACATCCCGTACCAGTTCGCGACCTGGTCCTTCCAATACTGTTGCCACTTGGAGAGGGTGAATTTCTCGAGGAACTTGTGCGCGCCGATGATCAGCATCGGAGCAGCCGCTTCAAAGCCCACGCGGCCCTTGATGCCGATGATCGTGTCGCCGACGTGCATGTCGCGGCCGATGCCGTATGGGGCGCCGATGGCCTCCACGGCCTGGATGGCGGCGATCTTGTTGTCGTAGTCCACGCCGTTCACGCGCTTGAGTTCGCCTTTTTCGAAGCCCAGGGAAAGGATCTCGGAGCCGGTCTTGCTGACCTGCTTGAGGTAGGCGCTCTCGGGCAGGCCCTGCCGGGAGTCGAGAATCTCGCCGCCGCAGATGGAGGTTCCCCAGATACCGACATTGTAGGAATACTTGAGCTTCGCGAAGTCAGCGTTGAAGCCGTGGGCGTTCAGGTAGTCCACCTCGTCCTTGCGGGAAAGGTTGCCGTCCCGGGTGAGGGTGATGATCTCCATCTTCGGGCACATCACCAGGAAGGTCATGTCGAAACGGACCTGGTCGTTGCCGGCGCCGGTGGATCCGTGGGCAATGGCATCGGCGCCAATCTCGTTGGCGTAACGGGCGATGGCCATGCCCTGGAAGATGCGTTCGGAGGACACGGAGATGGGGTAGGTGCCGTTGCGCAGGACGTTGCCATAGACCATATACTTCAGGCTTTTGGCGTAGTATTCCTGCGTGACGTCGAGGGTGACATATTTCGTGGCGCCCAGCTTGTAGGCGTTCTCCTCATTGGTCTTCAACTGTTCGGCGCTGAATCCGCCCGTATTGGCGCAGGCGGCGTGGACCTCATAGCCCTTCTCGCGGGCGAGGTACATCACGGTATAGGAGGTGTCAAGACCTCCGCTGAAGGCGACGACGACTTTCTTTTTCTTTTCCATATCTTTTGTTTCTTTATTTCTTTGAGATTCCCGGTCAGGCCGGGAATGACTGAGGGCAATGCCGGGAATGACAAATGGATTATTCCCCGGGATGATGGATCTCCAGGTGCTCTTTAGGGTCGTAGAGCAGTCCGGTGCAGATGCACATCTTGTAGTCGTGGCTCTGCAGGATATCGAAGTGGCGGCAGCCCTCGCAGCCCTTCCAGAACTCGGGGTCGTCCGTGAGTTCGGTGTAGGGGACGGGGCGGAATCCGAATTCGTAGTTCATCTTCATCACCGCCGCGCCGGTGGTGATGGAGAAAATCTTGGCGTCAGGGAAGAGTCTGCGCGAGAGGATGAAGGTCTGCTCCTTGATGCGCTTGGCGATGCCCAGTCCGCGGAATTTGTGGGCGACGATCAGTCCGGAATTGGCGACGAAACTCTTGCCGCCCCAGGACTCGATGTAGGAGAAGCCGGCGAACTCGCCCTCGTCGGAGAGCGCGATCACGGCTTTGCCGGCCAGGATTTTCTCATTGATGTATTCCGGCGTACGCTTGGCGATGCCGGTCTTGCGCTCCAGCGAGGAGATATATATCTCCTGGCAGATTTCTTCCGCATAGCGGGTGTGGCTGGGTTCAGCCACCATGACTTGGATGTTCATTATTATACAATAAAGCCCCTAATGGCAAGACAAACCGAGATTGTCAATTGCAATTATTGAGCGAAAATTCATGATGGATTGGATTACAGAATTTCCGAGGATGTGGGAGGGTTCTACGCCTCCTATCTTCGGTCTCGTCGGGAATTCTGGCAATACACGTTAAACATAACTTTGCAAATGTAATTAAATAATTTAATATCTCCAAATCCCGGATAAAAACAGCGTCTCAAAACAAGTTTGCGGCAAGTTTGCGGGTGTATCCGGCGCTCCGGACACACCCGCAACGAAAAGAAGCGGCGGACGCCTATTTGATGATGATCCGCTCCGTCTTGTCCACCCGGATGAGGGGGACGCCGCTCATCCGCTCTTCGACGATCAAGTAATCCGAACTGGACAGTGTCTTGACGCGGCCGTTCTTCTTGACATCTTCTTTCTTGATATGGAAGAACTGTTCGAGGCTGGCGTAGTGATAGTCGCCCATGCCGATCTTGATCAGGTCATCGTCCTGGATGCTTTTGTCGTTCAGTTCAAACTGTTCGATGCAGTGCGTTTTCTGGTCGTAGACGACCTTCACCCCCTTGGAGAGCTGATAGAATTCCCCGCCGTCGTAGGGAGCGTTGATGGACTCGTCCCGGAAAATCCACAGGAAGGCATCCCGGAGCTGCTTGCCCGTGACCTTGAGTTCGACGACTTTGTTGTCATAGGGGAAGACTTTCCGGAGGTCACCCTTCGTGACGACCTCGCCGAGTTCCTTGCCGCGGATGGCGCCGCTGGAGATAAAGATGATATCGACACCGGTGCCTTCCTTGACGATGTCGGCGAACAGGTGGCCCAGCATCGAATCCCGGTTCCGCCGGGTCTGGGTGTATACGCCGTCCAGGCGGGTAAGCACCTGCTCATAGACCGCGTCCGTCACCGATTTGTAGTCGTTCACGACCTTTTCCAGCTCGAGGTCCCGCGGGCAGTTGTCAGCATTGATGGGAACGAGTTTCCAGGTGTAGGAGGCGATGGAATTCGTGTCCGTGTCGATGACCAGGTCGAAGCGTCCGATCTGGTCGGTGCCGACGGCCGCCTGGACGATGGGAATGCCGGCCACCACCGCAGGCTTGTCGATCAGGGTGTGCGAGTGGCCGCCGATGATCAGGTCCACGCCCCAGTCCGGATCCAGCGCCGCGGCCAGTTTCTTGTCATTCTCGTATCCGATATGCGTCAGGAGGACCGTCAGGTCGATGTCTTCCGTCTGGTATGCAGTACAGATCCTGCCCACTTCCTCAGCCGCGTCCCTGATGCCGACCAGGGTGCTGATCAGCTTGTCGCTGCGCGTCGAGTTCAGCACTTCCTCGGTCAGGATGCCGATGAACATGATCTTCATCCCGTCGATCTCGATGATCCGGTGGGAATTGAACAGGCGCGTGTTATTGCTGGTCAGGAACATGTTGGCGTTGATGATCGGGAACTTGGCGCACTTCTCCAGGAACAGCAGGTGGGCGAGGCCGTAATCCACCTCATGGTTCCCCAGGGTGACGACGTCGGGAGCCAGCAGGTTCATGATCTCAATGGTGGAGATACCCCGGTACTCCTGGTCGATCAGGGAACCTTTGAACATATCTCCGGAGATGGCGTACAGCACATTTTTCTCCTCCTTCCGGGTTTTGGAGATATAGCCGGACAGCATTGAAACGCCACCGGTCAGTTTCTTATCGACATTCTCGGCAAGGAAGTCTCCATGCAGGTCATTGGAGTGCAGCAGGGTGAGGCTCTTTTTCATAAATCAGGGACGGTTATTGATGGATTACTTTTTCTTTCTGACAATGCCGACATAGATCAGCAGGACGACATTCATCATCAGCGAATAGAGGATGGCGGGAATGGCCATCGTTTCGTTGGCGAAGATGAAGGGGCTGGATGCGATGGCTATGGCCTGAGCGGCATTCTGCATCCCGACTTCGATGACCACCGTCCTGCGCTGTTGTGCGTTTGTCCTGACAAGCCGGGACAGCAGGGAAGCGCAGCCGATGGCCAGCAGGATGAGCACCGTCACGCACACGCCCAGCAGGCCGATATTCTCCAGAATGGTCCTGTGGTGCTGGATGTAGAAAACCGTGATCAGGACCAGCAGCAGCGGAAAAGCGAGTTTGCCCAGGAACTTGTCCGTTCTCTCAGCGGCCCGGGGCCAGGTGTAGTGCATGCCGATGCCCAACACCACCGGAAGGAGCATCAGCAACAGGTTCTGCTTGACAAGGTTGCCTACAGGAAGCGAAATGCCGACACTCTCGCCGACCAGGTCCGTCGCCCAGCTCATGATGAGCGGAATGGTGAACAGTGTGACAAAACTGCTGATTGCCGTAAGCGTTACCGACAGGGCAACGTCACCTCCGGCAAGTTTGGAAAACACATTGGAAGAACTGCCGCCCGGGCAGCATGCAATCAGTACCAGGCCGATGAAAAAAACGGGCGTCAGACGGAACGCCCAGGCAACGCCAAGGGCGATGAGCGGGAGCAGGACCAGCTGCCCGAACAGGGCGATGACAATGGGCCAGGGCCGCTGAAAGACTTTTCCGAAATCCTCGAACTTCAGCGAAAGCCCGAGGTCGAACATCAGGAGCGTGAGAATGGGGAGTACGATCCAGATTGCCATGACTTATGTCTCCAGTGCCGATTTCAACGATCCGAGCGCCGCCTGCAGGTTGGCTCGCGGGCAGCCCACATTGAGCCGCATGAATCCTAGGCCTTCTCCACCGAAGACGGTACCGTCATTGAGCGCAAGCCGGGCCTTGTTGACAAACAGGTCCACCAGGGCAGGCTGGGGGAGTCCCAGTTTCCGGCAGTCCAGCCAGACCAGGAAGGACGCCTCCGGGCGTACGGCGCGGATCTGCGGAAGGTTCGCACGCAGCCATCCATCCACGAAATCGATATTGCCCTGCACGTAATCCAGCATCTCGGCACGCCAGGCCTTGCCCTGCGGCGTGTAGGCCGCGCGCGTGGCCTCGGCTGAGAAAATCGGCGGATAGTCAGTCTCATTGGATTCAAGGTAGCCGAAGAATTTCTCCGCCAGCTCAGGATCCTGGACGATGCAATAGGAACTCACGACGCCTGCAATATTGAAGGTCTTGGACGGGGCCATGAAGGTAATGGTGCGGCGGGCGGCCGCCTCGCTGACAGACGCGAAGGGATGATGCTTCCGGCCGCCGAGCAGCATTTCGCAGTGGATTTCATCCGAGAGCACGGTGATGCCATGCCGGTCACAGATCTCGGCCAGGTCGCGGAGTGTCTCGCGCGGGAAAACGACCCCGCCCGGATTGTGGGGGTTGCACAGGATCAGCAGCCGGGTGCGGCTGTCAATCTTGCGCTCGAAATCCTCCAGGTCCATCTCATACCCTTTGACGAAGCCCTCGTCGTCATAGACCGGCCTGAGGGGATTGTTGACCACCTCGAATCCGCTCATCTCCGTGACGATGCGGAATGGGTGATAGACCGGCTTCTGGATGATGACCTTGTCGCCGCCCTGCAGCAGGCAGCGCTCGGCAAAGCCGAAACCCTTGACGATGCCGGGTACATACCGGAAACACGATGCGGGCACCTTCCAGCCATGCAGGTCCTCCACCCAGCGGGACACAATCTCGAAATAGTCCGCTCCCGTGGAAGGGTAGCCAAGCACCGGATGGTCCAGACGCCGCCGCAGGGCATCGAGAATGAAATCCGGCGTACGGAAATCCATGTCCGCCACCCAGAGCGGGTTGAGGTCGGCACGGCCAAACTCTTCCTGGAGCGTATCATATTTAATGCAACGAGTGCCGTGTCGGTCAATTAATTCGTCAAAATTGTACATCGCTTGAATTTCTTTTTTGCAGGAGACAAATTTACTGAAAATTTATATAACTTTGCGCCGAAGTTTCACCAACCCCCTTTTTATGGTAGGAAATGAAGAAATACCTTTTATCGACTGCAGCCCTGCTGCTCGGCTTGCTTGCGTACTCGCAAGAGGCTGACGATCTCGGTAATCACGCCGAGATCACCATCATTCCGCGTCTGGATCTGGGCATCAACGCCGTCAAGGGATCTCCCGATGAATCTGGATTTAATCTCGGCAATTCTTCACTCTACACGCTTTTCGAGGGCTCCGCGTCGGAGCATTTTTCCTGGACCCTGGCCAACCACTGGTTCCAGGGGGAGCATTTTCTCGGAAGCAATGCCGATCCGTTTGCGCTGTTCAAGGGCCTGGGCCACTCGGACACAACGAACTGGATTGACTTCATGAAGGTCGACCTAACCTTCGGCAGCTGGACCTTTACGCTCGGCAAGGACAGTATGTCCACCGGCGGCTTCGAGTACGAGCCCTGGGACTGGGACGTCCATCCCGTGACGGCCTCCCCCCTGTGGAATGATCTTTCCCCCTACCAATGGGGTGCGAAGGTCGCCTGGACGACCCCCTCGGAGCTGACCACCCTCAGCCTGCAGATGACCACTTCGCCCTTTGGCGAACGTCCGTTCGGAAGCGGCCTCTGGACCGGGTCATTCCAGTGGCGCGGCGAATATGACTGGTATGCCCCGATCTGGAGCGTGTCCCTCATCGGCACCGCGCCCCGGCAGAATGCCTGGCTGGTAAGTCTCGGCAACCAGTTCCTGCTGGGCGACTGGACCCTCACGCTGGACTGGTCCAACACCTCCGGCATCAATGAGGACTACAACGGATTCCTGCACGGCTGCAATTTCCACGGCGTCGTCGAATACGCTCCCTCCGAGCGCTTCGACCTGTCCGTACGCGGCAACTACGCCATCAATTACGACCACGATCTCGCGCCCAACTGGTTCAAGGCCGGTGCGGTCTTCCAGTTCTATCCCCTCCGCGAATCCCAGGACCTCCGGGTCCACGCACTGGCCCAGTACAACAGCCTGATGCAGGGGCTGGAGGCCACCATCGGCATCACCTACAATTTCCGCATCAAACTCTGGTAAGCAATGGCGGGAGAACATATCATCGACCTCAAGCACGTCAGCAAGAGGTTCGGCGACAAGGTCGTCCTGGATGACATCAGCCTTTATATCCGCAAAGGAGAGTTCGTGACCCTGCTGGGCCCCTCCGGCTGCGGCAAGACCACGACACTGCGCATGATTTCGGGGTTCCTGGCCCCGGACGAGGGAGAAATCCTGCTCGACGGCAAGGATATCTCCAGCATTCCTCCTTATAAGCGTCCGTTCAACACGGTGTTCCAGCGCTATGCGCTCTTCCCGCACCTGGACGTCTATGACAACATCGCCTTCGGCCTCAAACTCCGGAAGACCCCGGAGGACGAGATCGAAAAGCGGGTCAAGAAGGTCCTCAAGCTCGTCAGCATGTCCGACTACGAAGACCGCGACGTTGAGTCGCTGTCCGGCGGCCAGCAGCAGCGCGTGGCCATCGCAAGGGCCCTGGTCAACCAGCCCAAGATCCTGCTGCTTGACGAGCCGCTCGCAGCCCTGGACCTCAAGATGCGAAAGGATATGCAGATCGAGCTCAAGGAGATGCACAGGGAACTGGGCATCACCTTTATCTATGTCACGCACGACCAGGAGGAGGCCTTGACGCTCTCCGATACCATCGTGGTAATGAACGAAGGCAAGATCCAGCAGATCGGCACCCCGACCGACATCTACAACGAGCCGGTCAACTGCTTTGTCGCGGACTTCATCGGCGAGAGCAACATCCTGAAGGGCCGGATGCTCCGCGACCGCCGCGTGGCCTTTATCAAGCATGAATTCGACTGCGTGGACGAAGGTTTCGGCGAGGATGTGCCGGTCGACGTCGTCGTGCGTCCGGAGGATATCTACTTCACCACGGACCCTGCCAAGTGCCAGTTCAAGGCCACCGTGGGCTCCTGCACCTTCAAGGGCGTCCACTATGAGATGTGGGTTGACACCGACACGGGCTATGAACTGATGATCCAGGATTACGATCCGTATCCGGTCGGCAGCGAGGTGATGCTCTACATCGATCCGGACGACATCCAGGTGATGCGCAAGGAGCGCACGTGCAATGTCTTCGAGGGCAAGATGGTTGACGAAACGCACGTGGCGATGCTCGGAGCGGAATTCGGGTGCCTCCCGCAGGCAGGGCTTTCCGCCGGGGACGACGTCTCCGTTGAAGTCCGTTTTGAAGCCGTGGACCTGCAGGACCACCAGGAGGACGGCATCGTGGCCGGCGAAGTGCACTTCCTGCTCTACAAGGGCGACCACTACCACCTGACCATCCTCACCGAGGACGGAGACCATATCTGGGTGGACACCAACGACATCTGGGACAAGGGCGACCTGGTCGGCGTGAATATCGCACCTGCAGACCTCAAGATCGAGAAGCGAAATGAAGCGTAGCCACTGGAGTATCCCTTACGTGGTCTTCCTGACCATTTTCGTGGTGCTGCCGCTGGTGCTGGTCCTGGTGTATGCCTTCCAGGACGGCAACGGACATTTCACGATTGCCAACATCACGAAATTCTTCACCGACTCCGATGCGCTCGGCACCTTCGCCGTATCCATCGAAGTCGCCATCGAGAACACGCTGATCTGCATTTTGCTCGGTTATCCGGCCGCCTGGATTCTCTCGAACAAGGAACTCAACCGGAGCGCCGTAACCATCATCCTCTTCATCATGCCGATGTGGATCAACGCGCTGATGCGTACTCTGGCCACGGCCGAACTCTTCAACATGTTCGGTATTACGCTGGGCAAGGGGACCCTGCTCTTCGGTATGGTCTATGACTACCTGCCGTTCATGATCTACCCGATCTACAACGTGCTGAACAAGATGGACAAGTCCTACTCCGAGGCGGCCCAGGACCTGGGCGCCACGCCCTGGGAAGTGTTCTGGAAAGTAACTGTGCCGCTCTCGATGCCCGGCGTGTCCAGCGGCATCCTGATGGTCTTCATGCCTACGGTAAGCACCTTTGCCATCTCCGAGTTCCTGACCAACAACAAGATCAAGCTCTTCGGTACGATCATCCAGGAAAACATCAACTCCTCGATGTGGAACTACGGCGCTGCCCTGGCGCTCATCATGCTCATCATCATCGGCATCACGACCCTGTTCTCCGATGACCAGAAAGAAACGGCGCAAGGAGGGCTGATCTAGGATGAAGAAGTTCATAGCGCAAACCTACATCTGGATCCTGCTGATCCTGCTTTACGCCCCGCTCGTGTTCATCGCGGTCTTTTCCTTCACGGAGAGCCGGGTGCTGGGCAACTGGACGGGCTTTTCTGCCCGGCTGTATGCCAATCTGTTCACCGGTGACATGCAGGGGAGCAGTTCGCTGCTCTCCGCCGTGGAGAACACACTCCTGATCGCGCTGATCGCCGCCGCCGTATCCACGCTGCTCGGCACGGTGGCAGCCGTAGGCATCCACCACCTGCACGGACGCACCAAACAGGCTGTCACCTTCCTGAACAACATCCCGATGATCAATCCGGACATCATCACCGGCGTGTCGCTGTTCCTGCTTTTTGTATTCCTGCACTTCAGCCAGGGCTACGTCACCGTGGTACTCGCGCATATCACCTTCTGCACGCCGTATGTCGTGTTGAGCGTAATGCCGAAACTCCGCCAGATGAATCCAAATATCTACGAAGCGGCCATGGACCTCGGCGCCACGCCGTCCCAAGCGCTCTGGAAGGTCCTTGTGCCGCAGCTGCGTCCCGGCATGGTTTCCGGTTTCATCCTGGCGTTTACCATGTCGCTGGATGACTTCGCGGTGACCTTCTTCACCCGCGGCACAATCGGACTGGATACGCTGTCCACTTTCATCTACACGGACGCACGCAAGGGCGGCCTTACTCCCGAGCTGCGTCCGCTGATGACCTTGATCTTCCTGATTATTCTCATTCTGCTGGTGGTGATCAATGTCCGCCAGGCCAAGACCAAAAGAACCGTATAGCTAGTAGTATAAAATGAAAAAAGCAATCACCTTCCTGGCTGCCGCAGCCTTGATCTGCGGCTGTGCACAGGACCGGAGCCAGATCCTGAAAGTTTACAACTGGTCCGACTACATCGACGAATCCGTCATCCCGGAATTTGAAGCCTGGTACGAAGAGCAGACCGGAGAGCCGGTCAAGGTCATCTACCAGACCTTCGACGTCAACGAGACGATGCTCTCCAAGATTGAGAAGGGACAGGAAGACTACGACGTCGTCTGCCCGTCCGACTACATCATCGAGCGGATGCTGCAGAACGACCTGCTCCTGCCGCTGGACCGCGATTTCGGTGACACCCCCAACTACATCGACGGGAATCTTGCGCCCTACATCCGTTCCTGCTTCGACAAGATGGAGGCCGGCGGCAAGAATGCCAACGATTATTCGGTCGGATATATGTGGGGTACGACCGGAATCCTCTACAATGCCAAATATGTCACTGACGAAGAGGCATCGACCTGGGACATCCTCCGCAATCCCAAGTTCGCCGACAAGATCTTCATCAAGGATTCCGCCCGCGACGTCTTTTCGCAGATCATCCTGTTCCTGCGCCAGCAGGACATCCTTGACGGAAAAGTCACGATGGACGAGTTGATGCATGATTCCTCTGACGAGGCGATGGCTGAGGTCGAGAATTATATGAAGCAGGTCAAACCCCTAGTGGCAGGCTGGGAAGCCGATTTCGGCAAGGACCAGATGACCCAGGAACGCGGCTGGATCAGCCTGAACTGGAGCGGAGACGGCGTGTGGGCCATCGAAGAAGCGGAGGAAGTGGGCGTAGAATTGCGTTATTCCCTTCCCAAAGAAGGCTTCACCGTCTGGTTTGACGGCTGGGTGATCCCGAAATATGCCCGGAATGTCAAGGCCGCCAAGTACTGGATCAATTTCATGAGCCGTCCCGACATCGTCATCCGCAATGTCGAGGAGACCGGCTACGTGTCCGTCAGCGGCGCCCCCGAAGTTATGGAGGCGTTCATTGATGAAGACTACGACCCGATCGACCTGTCTTACTTCTTCGGTCCCGAGGCGACCGCCGTCTGTGCCAATCCCGTGCTTTATCCGGACCGTGCCGACATCGAGCGCAGCACCCAGGAGCACGACTGGGGCGACCGCACGCCCGACCTGGTGGCGATGTGGAGCCGCGTGAAAGGGGAGAGCGCCAATGCCATGACGGGCATCGTCATCGGCGTCGTTCTCGCCGCCGCCCTGGCGTTCGCGCTCTACAAGCGCTTCGGCAACAGGCGCAGGAAAAGCAGCAAGAGGAACCGCTGATAGCCCAGGATGCAAAAAGAGGTCGGCTCAAAAGTGAGCCGACCTCTTTTTTTTTTCAGCGGCTGCTGTTCCTTACAGCAGCTTCTCCTTCAAGTGCTTGATCATGTCCTTGGTCATCGTCTCCAGGTTGTATGACGGAGACCAGCCCCATTCCTTGCGGGCGCACACGTCATCCATTTTGTTGGGCCAGGAGTCGGCGATGGCCTGGCGGACCGGGTCCACCTCATAGCGCATCCTGAATTCGGGATAATGCTTTCGGATGGCATCATAGACCCCTTCCGGATCAAAACTCATCGACGCGATATTGAAGGAGTTGCGATGCACCAGATAGCGCGGGTCCGCCTCCATCAGGTTGATGGCGGCCTTGATGGCGTCCGGCATATACATCATGTCCATATAGGTGCCGTGCGCGAGCGGACAGACGAACTCCTCGCCCTTGACCGCGGCATAGTAGATCTCGACGGCATAATCCGTGGTCCCGCCGCCCGGCAGGGTCTTGTAGGAAATCAGGCCCGGGAAGCGGACTGAGCGCGTGTCCACGCCGTATTTATGGAAATAATAATCGCTCAGCAATTCCGTTGCCACCTTCGTGACGCCGTACATCGAGGTCGGGCGCTGGATGGTATCCTGCGGAGTGTTGTCCCGCGGCGTGTCCGGGCCGAAGGAGCCGATGGACGAGGGCGTGAAGACGGCGCAATGTTTCTCGCGGGCGACCTCCAGCACATTGAGCAGGCCGTTCATCTGGATGTCCCAGGCCCTGAGTGGCAGGCGCTCGGCCGTGGCGGAGAGCAGCGCCGCCAGATTATAAATCGTGTCAATGTCATATTTGTCCACGATTTCGGCAATCTGCTTGCCGTTGCAGACATTGGCCTGCTCGGCGGGACCGCTTTCCAGCAGGTCGCCCGTCGGGGCGGAACCCGGAATGTAGCCGGCGACGATGCGTCCGTGGCGGTAGGTCTTGCGGAGTTTCATCGTGAGTTCAGAGCCGATCTGACCGGTGGAGCCGATGATGAGAACATTTTTCATAAGTATGATTAATTATGCGTATTTGTTATGCAAATTTATTAATTTTGTAGGAGAAAACGCTAATAAAACCACATAATTTATGTACGGAAAATTTCAATCTTTTCTTCAGAATGAGCTGAAGGCCATCGACGAGGCCGGCCTTTACAAGCGCGAACGGACCATCTGTTCCCCGCAAGGGGCTGAGATTACGCTCGATGACGGCAGCAAGGCCCTGAACTTCTGCGCCAACAACTACCTCGGCCTCTCCGACAACCCGCGCCTGATCGAAGCGGCCAAGAAGGCGATGGACAGCCGCGGCTTCGGCATGTCCTCGGTCCGCTTCATCTGCGGGCGTCAGGATCTGCACCGGCAGCTTGAGGAGGCCATCTCCGCCTATTTCCATACGGACGACACCATTCTCTATGCCGCCTGCTTCGATGCCAACGGCGGCGTGTTCGAGCCGCTGCTCACCGCCGAGGACGCCATCATCTCCGATGCACTCAACCACGCCTCCATCATTGACGGCGTGCGGCTGTGCAAGGCCGTCCGCTACCGCTACGCCAACTCCGATATGGCCGAGCTGGAGAAATGCCTCCAGGAGGCGCAGGCCCAGCGTTTCCGCGTGATCGTGACCGACGGCGTGTTCTCCATGGACGGCAACGTAGCCCCGATGGACAGGATCTGCGAACTGGCGGAAAAATACGATGCGCTGGTGATGGTGGACGAGAGCCACAGCGCCGGAGTCGTGGGCAAGCGCGGCCGCGGCGTGGCGGAACTCTTCGACCTCTATGGCCGTATCGATATCCACACCGGCACGCTCGGCAAGAGCTTCGGCGGCGCCGTCGGCGGCTTTACCACCGGCCGGCAGGAGATCATCGACATGCTCCGCCAGCGTTCCCGCCCCTACCTTTTCTCCAATTCCCTTCCTCCGATGATCTGTGCCGCGGGCATCGAGCTCTTCAAGATGCTGGACGAGAGCGATGAACTCCACGACCGGCAGCAGGAGAACGTGGCCTATTTCCGCGACAGGATGATTGCGGCGGGCTTCGACATCAAGCCCACGCAGAGCGCCATCTGCGCCGTGATGCTCTATGACGCTCCGCTGAGCCAGCGCTTTGCCGCCGCCATGGCGAAGGAAGGGATTTTCGTGACCGGTTTCTACTATCCGGTCGTCCCCAAGGGACAGGCCCGCATCCGTGTGCAGCTGTCCGCGGCGCATACCCGCGAGCAGTTGGACAAGGCGATCGCCGCTTTCATCAAGGTCGGCAAGGAGCTGGGGGTCCTGAAATAGATTCCCAATCCACTTATGACCCCGACCGTAGGATACCTGGAAGAGCGCTTCAATGCATTCAACGAAATGTGTTTCGGGAGCGCTCTTCCGCGTATTTCGATCCGGCTGAGCAACGCCCGGTCTTTCGTCGGACGCCTGCAGTACCGCAGGGTGCGCAACTGGCGGGGGAGGCCCGTGCGGAACGAAGACTTCGTCCTGCGGATCAGCACCCGCTTCGACTTGCCGGAGGCGGAGATTGAGGATACCCTCATCCACGAAATGATCCACTATTATATCGCCTGGAAAGGGCTGCGGGATTCCTCGACACACGGCCGGATCTTCCGCGCGATGATGCAGGAGATCAACGCGAAATACGGCCGCCACCTGACCATCTCCCACAAATCCGCTCCGGAGGAACTGGACGCCGACAAGCGGATCCGCGCACATTGCCTGTGCGTGTGCAAACTCGCAGACGGGCGCACCGCCGTGACCGTCTGCGCCACCACCCGTATCCGCTCCATCCAGCGGGCCTTCCGGCTGGCTCCGTCGGTCCTGTCACAACAATGGTATGTCTCCACGGATCCCTGGTTCAACCGCTTCCCGCGCTGCCGCACGCCCAAAGTCTTTCCGATTGAGGCCGACATCCTGCTTTCGCACCTCGAAGGGGCGGAAAAAATCTGAGATTTTTGTATCTTTGCATCAAACCCATAAACCAATTCGCATGAAACCGTTCCACCTGCTTTCTTTGGCAGCCGCCTTGACGTTCGTCGCCTGCCAGCCCCGGGTCAAAAGCCCGGAAGAATCCGCCCTGTTCAAGCCTTTTACCGATCCGGAATCCGGCGTCGTCTCCTATGTGCTTCAATACGGAGCCCCCGACGACAACCGCCAGTCCGTCTATTTCACCTGCAAATCGATGACCGAAGACGGGCGTTTCCTCGTGTTCTGGCACACCGAAGGCAATGAAAAGAAACCCGGCGGTCCGGGCCCCCGCCACCAGATGCTGGCCGACCTGGCCACGGACCAGGTTTACGACCTGGGCCTGTCGACCATGACACCGTTCGTGGAGACCAAGGAGGACTATGTCGTCTGGGGCGACCGCGAACGCGGCTTTTTCCGCGTGGACTTCAAGGATCCCAAACACGAGGCGAAAAAGCTCTGCGACGTTCCTGCCGAGCTGAAAGCCCTCGGCGAAGTCCGCCGTCTGGCAACCCACCTCACGCTCACTTCCGACCGCACCCGCGCCTTCCTGGACACGGAAATCCTCACGCCGGAAGGGAAGTCCCGCTATATCCAGGGCATGCTCAATCTGCAGGACGGCTCCTGGGAAGAGTGGGGAGAGACAGAGTGGAACTGCAACCACGGCCAGGTCAATCCGGTGGATGATTCGCTCGCGATGGTGGCCTGGGAAGGCTGCTGGGACGAGGCCGGACAGGCTTATCAGAAAGAGACCGGCTGGTATCCCCGCATGTGGCTGGTCCGCAAGGGTTCCAAAGAGCTTCTTCCGGCAAAGGACATCAATTTCGCTTCCCACGAGATCTGGGATGATGACGGCAAGGGCATTTCCTGGTGCGGCCACGGCTGGATCACGGAGGAGCAGTGTGTCTACCACCACGACCTCGCCACGGGTGAGCAGCAGGCCTGGGCCAAGGTGCCCGGGGCCCGGCACAATACCTGCTCTCCGGACAACAAATACGTCGTCACGGACCAGGCGCCCGAGACCTGGTGGCGCGGCTGCAAGTGGCGTGTGGCATTCTACAACCGCGAGACGGGCAAATATGTATGGCTCTATTCCACGCGCGAGCCGCTGATGCCGCAGGACAACCAGTCCCGCCTGCATCCCGACCCGCACCCCGCCTTCGTGATGAACGGCCAGTACATCGTCTGCACCGCCAACAACGCCGACGGCCACATGGACCTCTTCCTGACCCCCGTGGACCAGCTCATCGAGAAGACGAAATAGGTCCTGCCCGACCCGATTCTCCGTCATGCCCGGCTCCGACCGGGCATCTTCTTTTCCGCCGCCAGGCGGGGTTGAAACCATCCGGCTCGTTTCAGAAACAGATCTACACGAAAGTGCCTTTCTGCTCGTGACCAGGAGGATCCGACAAGGATTCGTTTTTGCAACCCGATTGCATGGAGGCCCGGCTATCTTTGCATCGGAACAAAGTGACAAACCCTTAAATAACTCTGCCGATGTCCAGATTTCAAGGCGTACCGGATACGCTCTATATCCCGCTCGTTGCAAGGATTTACGCCTCCAGGCGGTTTCCGGAGTATTTCTACGACCCCAAAGCGCTTTCCCTGGAAAGCGAAATCCCTTCCGACAGCATCCAGAAAGCCGCCGGAGAATACTTCAATCTCGCCTCCGTGGCCCGCTATCATAACCTGGATGCCATCACACGGGAGTTCCTCTCGCGCACAGGCGGCCGGGGGAATGTCGTGAACCTGGGATGCGGGCTTGACACTGCATGCGACCGGATCGGGGAGAGGGGAGCGCATTTCTACAGTTCCGACCTTCCGGAGGTGATCGCCACGCGGGAGCGGGTCATCGGCACCGGGCCCAATGAGACGCTGATCCCGGCGGACTTGTTTTCCCTCGACTGGGCCGACGGCATGGACTCCACCCTTCCGACACTCATCCTCGTCTCCGGTGTTTTCCAGTACTTTCCCCACGCAAAGGTCACAGGCTTTGTAAAAGCCCTGAAAGGGCGGTTTCCAGAAGGAGAATTGGTCTTTGATGCCGCCGACAAACTGGGACTGGCCGTCGCCAACCGTTTCGTCCGGAAATCCGGGAACACCTCGGCCATGATGCATTTCTACGTCAACGACGCCCAAGCCTTCGCCGAAGAGACCGGCACCGTTCTGGCCGAATGCAGATTGTTCTACACAGACACCCGAAAGCTGCTGCGGGGAAAGGTCAAGCCGGGCACCGCATTCCTGATGTGGGGCAGCGACCTCCTCGGAAACGGGAAAATACTTCACCTGTCCTGGAGGTCTGCCCACGAATCATCCGGGAACTAACCGTTCTCGACGATGTATTTCATCTGCATCCCGTTGTATTCGAAAGCGGGGACCGCTCCGCTGCCGCAAATCGCCTCCTCGATGAGATTCCCCACATTATCGGCGTGGAAAGTGCCTTCGGCCCGGTTGTCTTTCAGAACGGTTTCCGTGACTCCCTGCATCATGCCGAACACCGCATACTGGAAATTGTATTCTCCGAGGATACCGCCTGCCTGAATGCTGCGTGTTCCTTTGGCCTGGATGCTCGTCCGGGCGGTGTTTCCGCTCACGATTCCGTACCGTTCACTGCCTGCCAGGCCGCCGACTGCCACCTGGCCACTGCCGTTGTCTCCGCTGACGGAGATGCTGCCTTCGGCCAGACTGTTTTTGATGTAGGTAGAACCCGCCTGCAGACCGCCGATATAGGATGTCTGTTCGCCTTCAGCATCCGCCCTGTCGTATTCCACGTCAATCTCCACACGGGCGGAACAGCTGTCTGTCTGGCTGTACGACTCTCCGGCCAGACCGCCTGCGAAGAGGATGCCGCCTGCCCGGTTGGCCGTCCTGACCTTGATCCGGCCATCGGCCTGGCAGTTTTGAATCGTTCCGTCCCAGACACCGGCGATCAGGCCGGCAACGCTGATGTATGTCGTCCGGGCTTCCCGGTCAATTTCCACGCAAGTCTGCATTCCTTTTACGCAGATTCCTTCCAGGATGCAATGGCGCCCCCTGTCCTGGCGCATCATTCCGGCGACGGTGCCCGCGTACAGAACCGCCCCCTTCACATTGATGAAAGGCGCCGAAATGACGAGATTATGCACCTCGCCGTTGGAAATGGCGCCGAAAAGACCGCACTGGCAGAACGGAAACGCTCCTTCGATCCGCATCCTGCTTATGGTATGCCCGTTGCCGTCCAGGCGGCCTTTGAAGGCATGTACCCACCATTCGGCATCGGCATATTCATAGTCGGGCTCATAGTTTCCGATGGGCTGCCACTGGCCGAAGGAAGACAGGTCGATGTCATTGTACAGGACATACCAGCCATAAAGGTCCTTGCGCACAGCATCCAGTTCTTCAGCAGTACGGATAGGGACGGGAGCCGCCCAACGGGCATACAGGGTCATGGAACGGGTGACGGGCATCCATTCAACCGGGGGTTTCATGAATTCCGGGGTCTTGGCTCCGAACAGCCATTCCTTCGTGCACGCGCGGTCTTCGTACCAGCCCGCGAAACGGTAGCCCGAGCGTTCAGGAAGCGGCTTCTGGGAAAGGGCCATTTCCTTGTCCTTGGGCACGGTGACAGGCTGAGGGGCCGCTTCGTCGGTATTGTAGTTGAGATCGAATTGAACAGTGTACATTTTTATTCACATTTTAAGAGTTGCTACGGAGCAGGATAAATCAACGGACTGGCCGCAAGGTAGGTGTTGCCGCCGTTCTGGTAGTCCGATCCGCTGAACGGCTCGCTGGGAGTCAATATTCAGTCTTTTCCGCCGTCAAACTCCAGGGAGACATATTTGCTGCCGATACCGTCGAAGAAGACAAGAATTCTCCCAGACGGCATTCTCCGCCTTGGTCTCCAGGACATTGATATCAAAAGAGATCGGCGTATCCGCAGAGGGCATCTGCTTGCCGCAGGATGCCATCCAGCAGGCAAGGCCGATCAACAGAAAAATCTCTTCATAGTTCTATTCGTATTACACTACCACTTGTCATAGTGGATGTTCTCCGGCTTCCATTTGTCCTTCGGCTGCTCCTCTCCGGCAGGATAGCCCACAGGGATGATACAGTAGGGGGTGACGCTGTCCGGCAGGCCGAGCACGGTGCGGGCCTGGGTCATCCGCTCCTCATAAGGGTAGCAGGCAGTCCAGACGGCTCCCAGGCCGAGCGCCTCGGCCGCCAGCAGGAGATTCTCCGCGGCAGCGGCGCAGTCGGCGTTCCAGTTGCCGTTCGGCACCATCGGGGGCTCGGCGCCTTCCTGCACGGGGCGCCCTTTCATCATCGTCTCGCCGCAGACCACGAACACGGCCGGCGCCTTGGCGCTCAGTCCGCCCAGGTCCCGGCGGACCTCCGCGTCGGTCACGACCACGAAGCGCCAGGGCTGCAGGTTCATCCCGGACGGCGCGGACATCGCGGCGCGGAGCAGCGTTTCAATCTGTCCGGAAGAAAGAGACTGCTCCGTATAGGAGCGGACGCTCTTGCGGTTGAATATGTTCTGCAGGGCGGCATTTTCGTCCTGGTCGGAGGCAGGGGAGCAGGCGACGGCGGCAAAGGCCAGTGCAAGCAAAGCGAATTGGATCTTTTTCATCATTTAAATAATGCTATTTCCGGGTTTTCTGCGGATCTTTGAAGAGGATGGCGAAAAGGATGCCGACCACCAGGGCATAGGCGGCAAAGATGTACCAGGCGGTGCTCCAGGACGGCTCGGCGGCATTGTAAACGAAATGGTTGACCACACGTCCGGCCGCCCAGGTGCCGATCGAAGCGCCCAGGCCGTTGGTCATCAGCATGAAGAGCCCCTGGGCCGAGGACCGGATACCCTTGTCAGTGTTCTCGTTGACGAACAGGGAGCCGGAGATGTTGAAGAAGTCGAAGGCCACGCCGTAGACCAGGCAGCTGAGGACGAACATCCACACGCCGCCGCCCGGATTGCCGGCGCCGAAGAAGCCGAAGCGGAACACCCAGGCGAACATGGCGATGAGCATCACCTTCTTGATGCCGAATTTTTTCATGAAGAAGGGGATCAGCAGAATGCAGAGGGTTTCGGAGACCTGGCTCAGGGAAATCAGCGCATTGGCGTTGTTAGCCCCCCAGGCATTCGCATAGAGCGGGTTGTCCTTGAAGGAGGTGATGAAGGTATTGGCGTAGCCGTTGGTGACCTGCAGGGAGGCGCCGAGCAGCATCGAGAAGATGAAGAACACGGCGAACTGGCGGTCCTTGAAGAGCCGGAAGGCACTCAGGCCGGTGGCCTCGGCGAAGGACTGCGTGCCTTCAGACTTCGGCTTACACGGGCAGTTCGGCAGGGTCAGGGCATAGCCGCAGAGCAGCAGGCTGATGATACCGGACACGAAGAACTGGTTGTAGGTATGCTGGAATTGGACGCCGTCGGATCCCTTGACGAAATTGACAAAAAGCATCGTCAGGATGAAGCCCACGGTGCCGAACACGCGAATCGGCGGGAAGTCCTTGACCGGATCCTTGCCCGCCTTCTCCAGCGCGTTGTAGGCCACGGAATTGGAAATGGCGATCGTCGGCATGAAGAATGCGATGCTCAGGGCATACAGGGCATAGAACGGTCCGAACTGGATGCCGGCGCCGGCGCGCATGGCATAGAAGCCCGCTCCCAGCATCGCCAGGCCGGCGACGCCCTGACAGAGCGAGAGCACCTTCTGGGCGGGGATCCACTTGTCGGCAATGATGCCCATCAGAGCGGGCATGAAAATCGAGACAAAGCCCTGCGTGGCGAAGAAAAGCCAGATCTGCGGGCCGAAGCCGCTGCGCGCAAGGAAACTTCCCATCGAGGTGAGGTAGGCGCCCCACGCGGCGAACTCCAGGAAGTTCATGATGATCAGTTTGACACTGACGTTGGATTGGTTCATAAAAGCTGTTTCGTTAGAGTTGTATCTACAAAAGTACGAGTTTTTCGCGGGATTTCACTATCTTTGAAGGATGAAATTTATGAAGACAGCGGCCGATCCGCATTCCAGCGCCCGCGCGGGCGTGATCGAAACGGACCACGGCCGGATCCATACACCCATTTTCATGCCCGTCGGGACCGTCGGCTCCGTCAAGGGCGTCTATCACCGGGACCTTCGCGAGGATATCCGGGCGGAGATCATCCTGGGCAACACCTACCACCTCTATCTCCGTCCCGGCCTGGACACCCTCCGGGCGGCCGGAGGACTGCACAGATTCGAAGCGTGGGACCGTCCGATCCTGACCGACAGCGGGGGCTTCCAGGTCTTCTCCCTGAGCCCGATCCGCAAGCTCACCCCGGACGGCTGCACGTTCCGCAGCCACATCGACGGCTCCCGGCACAGCTTCACTCCCGAGAACAACGTGGACACGCAGCGCATCATCGGCGCCGACATCATGATGGCGCTAGACGAGTGCTGCCCCGGCGACGCCGACCACGCCTACGCCCGCAAGAGCCTGGACCTGACCAAAGGCTGGCTGGAGCGTTTCGCGGAGCGCTTCCGGCAGACGGAGCCGCTCTACGGCTATTCGCAGACCTTCTTCCCGATCATCCAGGGATGCGTCTATCCCGACCTGCGCCGGGAAGCGGCGGACCACGCCGTCCAGCTGGGGGCCGAAGGATATGCCATCGGCGGCCTGGCGGTGGGGGAGCCCACGGAGAAGATGTACGAGATGCTCGAGCTGGTCTGCCCGCTGCTGCCGGACGACCGTCCGCGCTACCTGATGGGCGTCGGTACCCCCGCCAACATCCTGGAAGGAATCGCGCGCGGCGTGGACATGTTCGACTGCGTGATGCCGACACGCAACGGACGGAACGGGATGCTGTTCACCTGGGACGGCATCATGAACATGCGCAACGCCAAGTGGGCGGAGGATTTCTCCGAACTGGACCCGGACGGCGCCTCGTTCGTGGACCACACCTACACCCGGGCCTACCTGCACCACCTTTTCGTGGCCGGGGAGATGTTCGCCGCGATGCTCGCCAGCGAGCACAACCTCGCTTTCTACCTGGACCTGGTCCGTACCGCGCGCCAGCATATCGAGGCCGGTGATTTTGCAGCCTGGAAGGAGCAGACGCTGGAGCGCGTGACAAGAAGACTGTAACGGCATGAACACGGGCATCACCAAAATCGACTGGTACATCGCGAAGAAGTTCATCTCGGCCTTCTTCCTGTCGCTGCTGCTCATCATCGTCATCGTGATCATCTTCGACCTGTCGGAAAAGATCGACTACTTCGTCAAGAACGAGGCCCCGCTCAAGGCCATCGTCTTCGACTACTATTTCAATTATATCCCCTACCTGGTCAATATGTTCGCGTCGCTGTTCGTGTTCATCACGGTGATCTTCTTCACCTCCAGGATGGCCGCAAACTCCGAGATCATCGCCATTCTCTCCTGCGGCGTCAGCTTCCACCGGATGATGGTGCCCTACATCGCCTCCGCGGCCCTGATCGCCGTCCTGTCCCTCGGGCTGAACCTCTACATCATCCCGCGCTCGAACGCCACGCGCATTGAATTCGAAGCCAAATACATCAAGCGGCACAACAACTACAACCTGCGTAACATCCACTACCAGATCTCTCCCGGACAGTTTGTCTATATCGAGTCCTTCAGCCGCTGGAACAACACCGCCTACAAGTTCACCATTGAAGATATGGACGGGCACCGGCTGGTGCGCAAGGTCAGCGCGGAGACGGCCGCCTGGGACACCACGATGGACGGCTGGCACCTGCGCAAGGTCTTCACCCGAGAATACAGCGAAGGGCTGCAGGACCGCGTCTCCTACAAGGAGAAGCAGGACACCGTCATTGCCTTGAAAATCAAGGACCTGTTCAACAACGAGAAGACCGTGGAGACCCTCACCATCCAGGAACTGAACGAACTGATCCGCCGCCAGCAGATGCGCGGCGACGCCAATATCATGTATGCCCGGATCGAGAAACAGCGGCGGATGACGATGCCCTTCTCAGCTGTCATCCTGACCATCATCGGCGTGTCCCTGTCCGCCCGCAAACGGCGCGGAGGCATCGGATGGAACATTGGGATCGGAATCGGTCTGGCCTTCTCGTATATTTTCTTCCTGCGGATCAGCGAGATGTTCGTCTACACGGACACCCTTCCGCCCGGAGTCGCCATGTGGCTGCCCAATGTCTTGTTTACAATCGTAGCGGCGTTCCTGTATAGGAGGGCCTGCAAATAATGTCCCTGAGAAGATGAAAGTCAAAGTAATCAACCGGAGCGGCAATCCGCTGCCCGCCTATGCCACGGCGCTCTCCGCCGGACTGGATATCCGCGCGGCCAATGAGACCCCGATCATCCTTCCGCCGCTTGGCCGGGCGATGGTCCCGACCGGGCTATACCTTGAGATCCCGGCCGGATACGAAGTGCAGGTGCGCCCGCGCAGCGGCCTGGCCGCCAAGCGAGGCGTGACCGTGCTCAATGCGCCCGGCACCATCGACGCCGACTATCGCGGAGAGGTCTGCGTGATCCTGGTCAACCTCAGCGGGGAGGCGTTCACCGTCGAGCGCGGCGAGCGCATCGCCCAGCTTGTGCTGGCCCGGCACGAAGTGATCGAATGGGAGGAGACCACCGAACTGGCCGCCTCGGAGCGGGGTGCGGGTGGATTCGGCAGCACCGGAGTAAAATAGAATGTATGATATGGAACAACTGTATGCGAAATACTGTGCCTGCGGCTGCCGGGTCACGACCGACAGCCGGGCCATCCGCGGCGGAGAGCTTTTCTTCGCCCTGCGGGGAGAGAATTTTGACGGTAACGACTATGCGCTCAAGGCCCTGGAAGCCGGAGCCGCCTGGGCGGTGGTCAATGCCGACGCCCCCTTCGACCGGGAAGAGGAACGCCTCATCCGCGTGCCGGACCCGCTCACGACCCTGCGCGACCTGGCCATCTGGCATCGTACGCACGTGCGGGACGGCCAGCTGCCCGTGCTCGGCCTGACGGGCACCAACGGCAAGACCAC
>JAFTGA010000045.1 GCA_017458145.1 Bacteroidales bacterium
CACATAGCGGATGTATTGTTCGAAGAAGGCGGAAGCGACACGCGAACGCTTGAGGGTCAAGGCATTGTTGGATGCGACGGAGCCCTCCGGCGAAGCCGATGCCGCAATGGTGACGCTGTCCAGTTCGTAGGTCTCGTTCAGCAGCAGGTTGCGCAGGTTCTCGCGGATATAGGCAATCTCCCGCGCGTTGTTTCCAAGCCGCTCGTCGATCTCGGCCCGGCCGGTCCGGAAATCAATGTTACACGAAGTGTTCGCCTCCACATTGCGCGAGATGACGACCGTCTTGTAGCGCTCCGTCCCGTCCACGAACGCGGATACCGAAGAGATATAAAAAGTCAGCGGCTCGCAGCGCGGCACCGTATAGACCTGCCGGTCCTGCTCGAAGATCTCGCCGGAAAGGACGACATCCACCTTGCGGAGTTTGGGCCGGGTATTGATAGTCTGGACATAGTTGTAAATGAAGGCCCCGTTGTCGGAGCGGATCACCGTGTCCAGCCGGATGCCGTCCGTGACGAACGGAACCTTCACGTAACGGGCGAACATCCGCTGTCGATTGGCCTTGCGCCACTCGTTGCGCCGGCGCAGGAACTTGTTGGTATAGTGCTCGATGGCTTCCTGCTCGGACACGCCGAAATAGCTCTCGAACACCTCGTCCGAGACGAAGGTGCTGTCCGTCTTGAGGGCATACACCTGCGGGATGTTGCGCTGGAGGAAAATCTCCAGGTTGCGGAGGTCCACGAAGGCCAGGGTGTCTTCGACGATGCGGGAGAGGAATCGCTCATACTGCTGGTAGCCGCGCAACTGGGCGCGGCGATAGTCCGTGCCCGTGATCACGACATCATCCAGCCGCAGGCTGTCCTCCAGGACATACAGATCCGGATGGAGCCGGAGCTGCCAGCGGGAATCCTGCATCTGTTCCGGCACGATTACCTGGAACTCCAGATCAATCTTGCCGTGCCGCTCCGCGATGTTGCGGAACCGTGCGGTCACCATCGCGGCATCAAGCATCTCGGCAGCAACCATGTCGCCGGTGGACTCGTCCCGGACGGCCTTCATGATAATCATCTCCCGGCCATCCAGGTCCGTGACCTTGAGGGTATCCCGGCGGACAGCCTTGACATCTTTGTATTCAGGCAGATAGTCTGCCTGCCGGGGCAGCTGGAGCGATGCCGTCATCTGCCGGGTACGCACCTGGTGCGCCTTGTACCGGGTGCCGCAGCCGGCCAGGACTGCAGCGGCAAGAAGAAGGGAAACAAGGGTCTTTTCCATATCAGAAGATAAACTGAACCGCAATCCGGACTTCATCCGGAAGGAGGAAGGCCTTTGTCCCGGCATCCGTGCGCTGGCCGCAATACGGACAGGCGTAAGTGATGTATTTGGTCATTCCTCCCCAGCTGTACAGGCCGAAATCCACATTGAGCCAATGATTTACATGGACGGCATACCCCCCGCCGAGAGCAAGTCCGAAAGCGTCGCCTTCTTCCGTCTCGGGACCAAGGATGCCGCCCCGGTTGTATTCCTGGTACTGGAGTTTTGCCCCGACCCACCAACCGGAATAGGTGTACCAGGGCCACCAGCGGGCACAGAAATAATAGGCCTGCCGACGGGATTCGAACTGGCTATCCTGCCGATACCGCCAGGTCCAGTTGTTATAGCGTGCCCCCAGGCCAAGGGTCCAGTTGCGGTGTACCGAGTACTGGACGTCTGCGTTGAGCGTACCCAGGAACAGGTAATCGGCCACATTCTGGCCGAGACTGAGCCGGGCCCGGTGTTCAAGATCCTCTTCCGGGGCCGTCCCTCCGGAAGGAGGCTGCGCCCCGGCCGGGAAAGAAATCAGCAGCACACACAAGACGAACGCATAAAGGAACCGACGCAGGACCACAGGAGTGAGGACGCTTGCACGTCCGGTCCTGCGCCGGGTTCCGAATTGTCTGATGCTCTTCATTGACGGACTACATTTCATAGGACATCTGCTCGGGATCTTCGATGATTTCCAGACGGGAGGCCACGATATCCGTTCCGATCCGGTCCTCCCCGTCCGTCCCCGTGTATTTCTGATAACGGATCCGTCCGATGACGCGAAGTTTGGTACCCTTCTCGATCCGGTCTAGATCCCGGATGTTCCGTCCTTCCCAGGCGACGACATTGTGCCAGGACGTGTCGATGATCGCCGCTCCGCTCCTGTCCTTGAATGCGTAATTGGTAGCCAGGCCGATCCTGGCCATCCGGTTCTCTTCATAGGTGTACACCCGGATACTGCCGACCACACCGCGAAGTTCCACTCTGTTCAATTGTTCCATAAAGTTTTTCTATTAAAAAGTTGGCGGGAACACAGCCGCGCGGTCTGCGTCCCGGATGCAAAGGAACAATATTTCCTGTCCAAAAATCCGGCAGGAGGGACTCCGGGGGCCAAATAGCGAAGAATTTTATCCGTTTGCCCTGTTTCTTTATGTCCGGGATAAAAAAAACTGCGCCCCAGGACCGGATTCCTTGCATCCCGCACGAATCAAGACTACCCCCGCGGAAATGCGAATGCACAAAAAAGATGAAAAACGGATCAGGTTTTTTATCATTCCTTGCAGGGGCGGAAGAAAAGGCACATCTTTGAAAAAACATCAAGATGGCTGGAAACGGATATTTGCCGGCGGACGGGGTCTGCCTGGAATGCGGGGACGTAATCTACGGACGCAAGGACAAACAATTCTGCAGCGAGCTGTGCAAGAACAGGTGGCACAACCGCAAGCAGCAGGAGCGAAGGCTATACCGCCAGCAGATTGTAGCAATCCTGATGCGCAACTACGAGATTCTGGACGGCCTGCTCAAGGAAAAGAAGCATTCTGCAAGCCTGTTGGAATTGACGAAGGCCGGCTATGAGCCGACCTTCGTTACCGGACACCGGAAAGGCGCTTTCCGGCATGAGGAGTATTTCTGTTTCGATATCTGCTTTTACAGGTCCGATACAAAGATCTTTCACCTGCAGCGCAAAGAGTCTATTTGACGGTGATCATTCCCATCTCAATCCCCCAGCAGCCGTCCGTGATGATCGGGACCTTCTTGCCCAGGGCGTTGTCCACGTACAGCAGGCCGTCCACGAACGTGTGGGTATGTCCGCCGACCACCAGGTCCACCCAGCGCGTCTGCGGAACGATGATCTGGTCCTTGTCGTACCCGGCGTGGGAGAGCAGGATGATCATGTCGCATTTCTGCTCATTGTGCAGGTAATCAGCCCAGCGGTTGGTCACCTCGACATCGTCCAACTGCTGCAGACGGTCGGCAATGCTCTTGGTCACGCTGGTGGAGATGTCGGACTCCAAGCCGATGATTCCGATCTTCTGCCGGCCCCGCTCCAGGATGGCATAGGGCTTCACGATCTCTCCGAGCTCATACGGGGAGAGATCCAGGTTCGCACAGACGAATTTCGTCTCCGAAGTAACGGACTTGAGACGCGCGGTCAGATCTTCGATGCCGTTGTCAAACTCGTGGTTGCCGAGCGTGACGCAGTCATAGCCCAGGTCGGAAATGATCCTGGGCTCCATGATTCCGTTCAGTTCCGTGAAATAGGACGTCCCCTGGCCGAAATCACCGGCATGAAGGAGCAGGACGCGGTTCTGGCCGTATACCGTCCGGATCGAGTCCACGAAAGCGGCCCGCTCCGTCACACCGCCCAAACCGTCATATTGACCGCCGCGCACCGGCTCGAAATGGCTGTGGGTATCGTTGGTGTGCAGGATGACCAACCGGGGCTGCTGGCAGGCGCAGAAGCCTGTCAGCGCCGCTGCGAGGAGAATTAGTGCTCGTTTCATCATTTTCCCTCCTTATTTTTGATTACCACGCGTCCGTCCGTCTGATAGGCGATTGGCTTGCCGGCCTCCGTCAGGGATCGGACGTAGGGAAGCATCGCATCAATGATGGTCTGGTCCGTAACGATCAGTTCCCGGGCGTTCTTGCCGACGGTCAGTCCGTCGCCGCCGTCCAGGAGGAAATCGTTGGTCGCCACGCCGTAGGTCTTCTTCGGGTCGAGCGGTTTGCCGCCGATCAGCACCGACTCCACCTGGTCGCCGTCCACGACGAGTTTCACACCGCCGAGGACCTGCACGCGGGTCTTGGCCATATAATCAAATATCGCCTGCAGGTCACTTCCTTTCAGGGCCACGTACACCAGGTAATTCCGGAACGGGAACATCGACAGCAGATCGTCCATGATTACGTCGCCCTCAGGCATATCGACCCGGATGCCGCCGAAATTGGTGATGCCCACGTCCACCTTGTGCCTGGTCAGGCGCGCCACATCCACCATCATCCGGTCCACGAGCCAGTTGGAAATCTCACTCTCCGGAGCACGGCGGACCATCGCGGCGGGGGCATGCCCGATGATCTCCTTGACGCGGGCCATCTGCTCCTGTACGCCGATCATATCGGCCGCAACCGCATACGTAGCGGAGCCCTTCGGGAAAATACGGCCGTTGGGGGCCGTGTAAACATCGCCGTCCACGACGCCCAGAGCCCGGGCGACATTGTCGACATTGGGGACGGTCACACCGGTCCGGTGCCCGTCCATCCGGAACTTCTCCCACGAATACTCGTATTCTTTCTGCGTGCAGGAGAAAGCAAGCAGCGTCAGCGCCACCAACGGGATCAGTCTTGCTTTAACCATTTCCATAAATCCTTCCATGTAGATTTCTTGCCAAACATCAGGATGCCGACCTTGTAGATCTTTGCGGACGCCCAGGCGAGCAAGACGAAGGTCGCGACCAGCAGCACGATCGAGAGGATGATTTCCCAGGACGGCACGCCGAACGGCAGGCGGGAGATCATCACGATCGGCGAGGTGAAGGGGATGATCGAGCCCCAGAAAGCGATGGAACTGTCAGGAGCGCGGAAAGCATACAGGGCGATGATATACGCCAGCATCAAGGGGACGGTCAGCGGCAACTGCAGCTGCTGCGTATCGCCCTCGTTCTCCACGGCGGAGCCGATGGCGGCGAACATCGAGGCATAAAGCAGGTAGCCGAAGACGAAATAGACGATAAACAGGCCGATCAGCTGGCCCCAGGGAATGTTGGTCAGCGTGGTCAGTACCGTGGAGAGTTCGCTTTCATCCGTCATCTGGGCCGCCATGGCATCGATCTGGCCGGCGTCCATGCCGCTCATCGAGCTGACCATCTCCGTGGCGTCACCTCCCCCCAGCTTGTCGAAGCCGATGGCGGAGCCGCCGATGCCGATGATGGCCACGGACAGCACGATCCAGAGCAGGAACTGCGTCAGGGCCACCAGGGCGATGCCGATGATCTTGCCGAACATCAATTCGGTCGCCTTGACGGAGCTGACAAGCACCTCGACCACGCGGCTGGCCTTCTCCTCGATCACGGCGCTCATCACCATCGACCCGAACATCGTGATGAAGATGAACAGGAAGATGCCGAGGATCATCGACAGGATCGAATAGACGCCGGCTTCGGAAATCTTCTCCTCTCCGTCATCGGACACGGTGTAGGAACGCAGGCGCACGTTGGCCTTGACATCCTTGAGGATCTGGTCCAGGCCCTCGATGTTGTAGGAAGCGACACGGTAGTCTTCCACGGCCCGGTTGATCCGGTTGTTGATGTTGTCGGTCAGCTCCATCCCGAAGGGTTTCGGGGAATACAGTTCGGCAGGGACCGTCTTCTCCGCCGCATCCAGGGCGCCGATGGAGAGCAAGCCGTCGAAGCCAAGCTCGCCCAGGCGGGCCTTGACGCTGTCCGGCGAAGCCATTGTCCCGAGATCCTGATAGTGGATGGTCTCCGTGTCCGTCAGGTAAGGCAGCACGATGCCGGACTGGTCCACCACGGCGATGGTCTTGGTCTTCTCCTTGCTGTTCATCACCGCCACCATGATTCCGATGGTCAGGCCGGCCACCAGGATGGGCACGAGGAGCGTAGTCCAGATAAAACTCTTTTTCTTGACCTTGTTCAGGTACTCGCGGCTGATAATGATGCCGATTGTTCTCCAATTCATAGACTATTCCTCCCCTTCCGTTACGAGTTTGATGAAAATATCGTTCATACGCGGCATCAGCTCCTTGTAGGAGTTGACCTGTACGCCCTTGTCCAGGAACATCCTCAGCGTGGAGGTGCCGTCCGTCTCACGCGGCAAGACCTCCGTGTGGCGGCCGTCAGCATCGGTCCAGACCAGTTCGACGTTGTTATTGCCGTATTTGCGCCGGATCTCCCCTACGCCTCCGGTAATTACCAGGTGCGCTTTGTTGATCAGGGCGATGTTGTCGCAGAGTTCCTCCACCGACTCCATGTTGTGCGTGGAGAGGATGATGGTGGCGCCTTCGTCCCGGAGTCGCAGGATTTCCTGGCGGATGATCTCGGCATTGACCGGATCAAAGCCGGAGAACGGCTCATCCAGAATCATCAGCGCGGGCTTGTGGACCACCGTCGTGATGAACTGAAGCTTCTGGGCCATGCCTTTGGACAGCTCTTCGACCTTCTTTTCCCACCAGTCCTGGATGCCGAAGCGGACGAACCATTCCTTGAGCGCCTGCTGGGCGTCATGGTTGGACATTCCCTTGAGCCGGGCCAGGTACATCGCCTGTTCGCCGACTTTCATCTTGCGGTAAAGGCCGCGTTCCTCAGGCATGTAGCCAATCTTCTCGACATCCGACTGCGTAATGGGGCGTCCGTCGAACCAGACCTCTCCGTCCGAAGGGATGGTAATACGGTTGATAATGCGGATCAGGGTTGTCTTTCCGGCGCCGTTCGGACCGAGCAGGCCAAAGATCTTACCCTCAGGAATCTCGAGGCTGACGTGGTCCAGAGCCACCTTCTCCCCGAAATTCTTACAGACATTCTTACACTCTATAATTGCCATAATACACTAAATTCTGTCAAAGATACAAATTTTGACGCACATATCCACTGCCGGGAACGAAATTGTCTGCTGCTGCCATCTTTTGAACAGGAATGTTCGAAAGAAAGCACCTCGAGCAACCGAGAGCGCCGTAGAAAAGAGGAAGGCGACTAATAAGTGATTATTAGCCGCCTTCTATATTTATTATGCCATGCTGTTGCGGCTCCGCGGCAGCGGCATCTAGCCTCAGGAATGTTCCGTTCGCTGCGCTCACTCCATCCCTCCCAACGTCTCCTGCGTCATCGCTGCGCGATAACTTGTATCCGTGGGGCC
>JAFTGA010000003.1 GCA_017458145.1 Bacteroidales bacterium
ATGAACGGGCTAAGACCTGGGAAACAACAAAAAACAGGGATAACGACGAAAGTCAACCTATACCAGTGATAATGTTAAACCAGAGTCAACTTCTTTCAGGGAGAGACTCGATCTGAGTCAACCTAAATCCGGAAATGACACACTGTAAACAAAGTTTACGGTGGGTGTAAACAATCTTTACATCCTCACAACGGGATTGTTTTGTAATTGATTGTTTATTAGTGTATTAGCTGGATTGGCACGCCATTTGAACCTTGCTCCCGTCAAAATAGCGTAAAATGAAAACGAAAAGCGATATCTGGATCAAGGTTCTTTCCCTCGGCGTGGGATTGGCGGTGGGGATTGTGCTCATTGCCAAGGTGTTTTTCGAACTGAGTTATGACAGCTTCTACAAGGGCATCGACCGGGTGTACACGATCAATACCTGGATTTCCATGCAGGGGAGCGAGAAGGACTACGGCCAGGTGAGCGGCGCCGTGGCGGTAGGCTTCATGGAAGAGGTCCCGGGCGTTGAGGCTGGTACACGTACAACTTCCGTTTTCAACGGTGATACGTACCTGGACGAGGACGGCAACAAGCTCAAGGCCACCCTCGTCTGTGCCGATACCTGCTTCTTCCAGGTATTCGACCGGCCCATCCTGGCCGGCGACCCGGTAAAGACCCTCGGCAAATGGGGCGGCGTGATGGTGAGCCGGAGCTTCGCGGAGAAGTTGATAGAGGAGATTCCGGGTGGGGCCAGGAGTGACTATTCTTCTGTCATCGGCAAGATGATCTGCAACGAGGATATGCCGGGCCTGAAGTTGCCCGTCGAGGGGGTGTTCGAGGATTTCCCGAAGAACGGCAGCCTGAGCTACGACATCCTTCTGTCAATGGAGACCTACGGCAAGCAAAGTACCGACAACTGGCTCGGCAACGACCGCTACAAGGGCTATGTGAAGCTGATGCCCGGCGTGGATCCGAATACCCTGGCCGATGGCATCCGCAAGATGCAGGAAGCCCATCAGCCGCTGGAGATGATCGAGGCGCAGGGGAACACCTTCCGCTATTTCCTGAAGCCCTTCAGTAAGATGCACACATCGGCTCCGGAAGTGCGCCAGACGGTGATCCTGCTGTCCATAGTGGCGGCGCTGCTCATCCTGATTTCCCTGCTCAACTACATCCTCATTGTGATTTCCTCCATGGTGAAACGGTCCAAGGAAGTGGGCGTGCGCAAGTGCTACGGTGCGGAAGGAAAGCATATCTATGGCATGCTGACAAAGGAAGCGCTGCTGCATATCGTCCTCTCGCTGGCCCTGGCCGCCATTATCATCTTCGCGGGCCGAGGCATCGTGGAGAACCTGCTGGGCGTGCCGTTCACAACGCTCCTGGTGCCGCAGAGCATTGCGGCCATCGCCGCCGTGCTGGTGTTTGTGCTCCTCATTTCCATCGTCGTCCCTGCGGAGCTCTATCAGCGCATTCCGGTCCATGCCGCCCTGAAGAACTACACCGAGAACTCCCGCAACTGGAAGCTGGGCCTTCTGGGCGTACAGGTGCTCATCAACGTGTTTCTGGTGGTGATGATGCTCATTATCGGCCGGCAATATCAGAAAGTTTCCCATGCCGATACGGGCTACGACTACGATAACCTCTACTATATCAGCATTTTCGATGGCGACCGTCAGGCTGTCACCCGTGCCGTCCGCGTCTTGGAGAGCCTGCCGGAAGTGAGCGGCGTGGCAACTGCCTACAACCTGCCGTTCCAAGGCTCCAACGGCGACAACGTCTATCTGCCGGACGATAACCGGGAGCTTTTCAACATTGCCGACCAGTACGAGTGCTCCGACGGGTTCTATGACCTGATGGGGATTGCGTTCCTGGAAGGCCGTGCGCCCCGGGATTCCTCGGAAATTGTTGTAGATGAGAAGTTTGTGACCAAGATGGCCGAGTTTGCGGACTGGAGCGATGGCGCCGTGGGCAAGCAGGTGTTCATCACCGGCCACGATCGTTCGCGAGAACAGGTGCGGAGTTATTTCACCATTTCCGGCGTGTACAAGAGTTACATCATCGGCAACCTGACCGGCGTGGATCCGCGCCCCAGCGCCCTGTTCTACGGGGAGATTGGAAGTATGTCTTCCTGGATGCCGCACGTGCTGTTCAAGATTCCCGATCAAGCCGGGAATGACGGTGGTCGTCATGGCCGACTGGATCGTCCATCTCTTGCAAAAGTACAAGCCGCCCTGGAACAGGCCCTGGAGGGCCGGGAAATCAATATCGTCTCCTATGAGGAGCAGATGCGCGCGGCGTACGACGATAGCCGAAAGATGCGCAATACTATGGCCATCGGGGCCGTGTTCAGCTTGCTGATTGCGCTGCTGGGCCTGCTCGGTTTTATCAAGGACGAGAGCCTGCGCCGCAGCAAGGAGATGGCTGTCCGCAAGATCAACGGCGCTGCCACCCGCGACATCCTGGGCACATTTGCGGAAGACATTATGAAACTCTCCGCGGTGGCCGCCGTCCTCGCTTGCATCGGCGCCGTCTTCGTGGCCCGCAAGTGGCTGGAGCAGTTTGCCGAAAAGGTGTCCCTGAATCCGTTGTACTTCATCGGCGGCGCCCTCCTGGTGCTTGTCATCGTGCTGGGCGTCGTGGTCCGGAGTTGCCTCCGCATCGCCCGCGCCAACCCCGTGGAATCGCTGAAAAATGAATAATCAGTTTTTATGCGAGTCTTCCTTCAATTCCCACCCCATTCGCCTGGCCAGATCCTTGGCAAAGGCTGCATCTTTGTGTGGAACATAGAGCTTAATCTGCTCTCTGGTACCGTATTGCGGGCCTCCGGGCTCCATGAGCATGGCCGGTTCCGGCATTTCTGCTCCATATCCTGTTACCAGGGAACCGGATTCTACCCAGGGATGTTTGACAGCTTCGCTGAGGGCGCGTTTGACAAAGGCGTTCAGGGAGATACCTGCTTCCGCAGCCAGGTTGGCGATGTCGCGATGCAGGCTGGGTGCGATGCGGACATTAAAGGCGCCAGAATAACTCTTTTCAGGCTTCTGTCCAAGATCTTGGCAAAACGCCAGATAATCATCAACGGCTTCTCGAAAGGACGCTGTCAGTTCTGCAACGGATTCCCCTTCGTAATTGACCAATGCATCGATTCCTTCCAGTTTCCCGAAGAAGACTTTATCGGGTTCGCTATAAGCTACCGATCCAATATAACCTTTATACTTAAGTGTATTCATTTTCCAATATCTCCGTTTGAAATCAGTTTTTCCAATAATTGCTTAACAGCGTATGGCTTCAGGATCTTTTTAGGATGTGGTTTGTGCAACATGATCGGCGTACGACCTGGTGCAGCAAACAACACGCTTGACCCTGATGTGGTCCCTTTGTTGTGTAGCGAATACCCAAAGTATCCCAAAACAGTCACTGCTTCATCAAATGTTAAAGTCCTTAGGTTGGCTTTTTAGTCGATCTACAAGTTTCTCTTTCGTTCCCATACGCAAATGTAACTAAACTTTAGTTACAAACCAAATAAAACCATGAATAGTTATCTGAAATTCCTGTCACGCAACAAGCTGTACACCGCCATCGAGGCGGTTGGACTGGCTGTGAGCCTGGCGTTTGTGATTATCATCGGCAGTTACGTGGTGCAGCAGTATGAGGTCAAGTATGAGAACCCGAACTGGCGGGACATCTATACCTTTGCGATGGTGGAAGACGGCCAGCCGGACCAGTTGGGACTCACCTACACCTTCACGGATGCCATCAAAGAAGCCGCTCCGGAAGTGGAGATGGCGGGCAGGCTGTCCCTGATAGATTATCTCGTGTTTCCAGAAGAAGGGATGGTACAGACCAAGATTGTTACGGCAGACAGGCAATTCTTCGAGCTGTTCCCCAATCTGAAATTTGTGGAAGGCGGTCCAGAGGTCCTGTCCGATGCCGGCAACATGATTATCAGCGAGGAGTTTTCGCACAAGTCCGGCCTGAAAGTCGGAGACAACTGGAAACTGGGAAAAGACTCCTTTACCGTCGCCGCCATCATGCGGGACTGGAAGTCCACGCTTTTCGATTATGCCGATGTAGTCCTCTCCATTGACGGGCCCGTCAAGGCGTTTTCTGACCCCAACGACCAGTTCGGCAGCGTTTGCACCTTTGTGAAACTTCGTCCTGGAGCTGACAGGAATGCATTGGAAGAGAAGGCCGTGGCGGTCTGCCAGAGTCTATACGACTTTTACGGATCTTCCTTCCTGCAGGGCGTCCGGATATACAGAGTGGATGAGCTGATATTCGGGGATGCGCAAAGCGGCACCTTCGTCTCGGGAAATATCGCCCACAGCGACAAACGGACGCTGGACCTGCTACTTGCAGCGGTGCTGCTCCTGCTCGTCAGTGCAGTGTTCAACTACATCAACCTGAACATGGCACTCAGTGCAAAAAGAGCGCGGGAGATGGCCACAAGGCGGCTGATTGGCGCATCACAGGCCTCCGTATTCGGCCGTAGAATCCTGGAGTCCCTGCTCTTTACGTTGGTATGCTTTGCGTTTTCCATCTTCCTGGCCGTTTGGTGGGCTCCCGTAGTGAACCGGCTCCTGAACGACCCGGACATTGCCATCCGTATTCAGTTTACGCCCAAATACATCGCTATTTTCATGGGCCTGGTGCTGGTGGTCGGCTTCCTGGCAGGGCTCTTGCCCGCCCTCTTTTCCAGCCGCTGGAAGCCCATCGACGTGGTCCGCGGAAGCTTCCGGGCACAGAGCAAAATGACCTTCAGCAAGGTGTTTATCGTCCTGCAGAATGCGCTGTCGGTCCTGCTGATTGTCTTTGCCATCGTCATGGAAGCGCAGTATCGGAAATCGCTGAACCGACCTGTGCATGCCGAAATCGACAACAAATACTTCCTGCAGTCCGCGTCCTTCGGCCTGGAGTCCCTGCGCAGCTCGCTGGAGACACTGCCCTTTGTGGAGCGCACCGGTCTTGCCGTCAACGTGCCCGGGCAGACAGCCGGCGGCCAGTACAGCAAAACGGTGGACGACAAGGATATCCTCTATCGCGTTTACCACATGGACAAGGACGCCTTTGACATGCTGGGCTTTGAGGTACTGGCCGATTATCACGCGCCGGTGAACAATACCGTCTGGTTTGGTGAATCGGCCTTTACGGCGACGGGCTTCACCGAGGAATATCATGAGATGGAGACGCTGCGCCATCGGATGGGAAACTGCGAAAACATGGGCGGCGTCATGGCCGATTTCCCCGTATCTCTCAACAACATGGGGGCGAAAGAGGATATGATTGTACTGGTTGAAAATATTCCAGAGACATCGCCTTTTACGTACGGATTTCTGATGGAAATAACCGGCGACCATGAGGAGGCCCGGAAGCAGATTCTGGAAACCTACGAGACTTGGAAGAAGGACAACATGGTCTATTACGAACTGGCCAACGGTTTCCTGACGGATTTCTATGAAAAAGCGCTGAGGCCTGCACGGAACAACATGCGCCTGATGGAGGTTTTCATGGCGCTGGCGCTCCTGCTGTCGCTGCTGGACCTGCTGGCCATGAGCACCTATTATGCCGATGAAAAAGCCCACGACATTGCCGTCCGCAAAGTCTTCGGCGGGACCGTTAACTCCGAGGCCCAGAGGACCATCCGGGACTATATGGTACTGGTGGTGATTGCCTGCCTCATCGGCATCCCTGTCGCCGTTTATGCGGCCCAGGAATACCTCAAAGACTTCATTTACAGGCTGGAAGGCTATTGGTGGATTTTTGTGGCAGCCGTGGTCATCACCCTTGCCATCAGCCTCCTCTCCGTCCTCTGGCAAACCCTCAGGGCCGCCCGGACCAATCCGGCGGTGGAATTGAAAAAAGAATAGTTATCGGATGGAAGCAAATTGGTCCAAATACCGGTTGCAAGCGGCAAGTTCCGGGAGATTTCTCTCCTGGAACGCAGCGCAGTACAGCTCCCGGAAACGGCAGAGTTCTTCCCACATGGCGCTGCGGGCCGATGCCGGCTGCCCGGCTCGTCCATACCGGATGGTAAGGTCGATCAGCTCCTGGCAACGGGCGAAGGCACTCTGGGCACGGCTTTCTTTCCCGGCTTCCAGTGCTTTCAAGACACGGGAAGTCTCACTGCCGATGTTGGCCATCTGCTGCGGAAAGGTAAGCTCGGCCCATCGGCCGTTTTCCAGGGAAGAATGTTGCATTTATGCCGTAATGAATTTATCGACAATGGATTTGATGGCATCCCGGACCTCCGGATCCTCAACGTCCCTTGAAGGGTTCCCTTGCCAGGAGCGGATATTGATGAGCGAGTCGAATTCAATGAAATCCTCGCCTTGTTCTTCCACCCAAAGGTTGAAACCCCAGAGGTCCTCCTGTGCAGAGCCGTCTTCTAAAAGGAGGCGTTCCAAGTCTGCGTGCAGATCGGCATTGACGGCCAGGAGGCCACGTTTTACATCGGCCACGCATTTTATCATGTCGCCGAAGGTATTTTGTGCCAACGCTTTGAGTTCCGCGATGGAAATTGCCTGCTGAAGGATTTGCATAATCAAGTGTTTTGACAAAGATACAAATAAAAATGAAAAGTTACCTGAAATTCCTGTCCCGCAACAAGATGTACACCGCCATCGAGGCGGTCGGACTGGCCGTGAGCCTGGCGTTCGTGATTCTGATCGGCTCCTACGTGGTGCAGCAGTATGAGGTGGCGCACGAGTCGCCTCAGTGGAAGCGCACCTTTGTGCTGGGAACCGATGAATTCCTGGGACTCACCTACTGGGACAAGGAGGAGCTGGAGATGAACGTGCCGGAAGTGGAAGCCGCGACGCATATCGCGCTCCTGTGGCAGCCCGTCATCCAAAACGGCGAGGAATCCATAGCGGCCAGCGGTTTTGAGGCCGATGCCGACTTCTTCAAGGTGTTCCCGGAGTACCGTCTCCTGGAGGGCAGCCTGGAAGACTTCGTGGGCAAGGATGATGTCCTCATCAGTGAGTCCCTCGCCCGGAAGGTAGGTGCCCAAGTTGGCCAAACAATAAAGCTGGACAAGGAAGACCGTACCATCAAGGGCATCTTTGCCGATTTTGACGGTAGCGCCTTCTTCATGCCGGCGGACCTCATCACGAATATCACCGCCACCTGGGCCGCCGAACAGAGCAAGGGATTTGGCAGCATCGGCAATTACACTACCTGGTTCCGCGTGCGGGACGATGCCGACCTCCCGGATGTCCAGGCCAAGGTGCAGGCCCTCCTGCACAAGAACTACGACCCCACCTGGTCTGCTGAACGAGTGGACAAGTGGCAGGCCTACCGCATGGACGAGGCCTTCTTCTTCACCGGAAGCAGTAACGGGCTCACCCGCACGGGGAGCGGCCAGATGTTGCGGCTGCTCACCGTCGTGGTGCTGCTCCTGCTCTTGTCGGCCATCTTCAACTACGTGAACCTGAGCCTGGCGCTTACGGGCAAGCGGTCCAAGGAAATGGCCACCCGCCGGCTCCTCGGGGCCGATAAAACCACCATCCTGTGGAAGTACATCGGAGAATCCGTCGCCTTCACGGCGGTTTGCTTTGCAGCGGCGCTGGTGCTGGCTTACCTGCTGGCCCCCATGATGAACAGCCTGGTTTCCACCAGCGATCCGGATGAAATGATGCTGGGCATCGGCGACACCAGCGTACGGCTTTCCTTCTTGCTAACGCCCGGGTATATCCTGGCGTATCTGGCAGGTATCCTGGTGCTGGGTGCCGTCAACGGCCTGCTGCCGGCCTTCGCGGCCTCGCGCTACCAGCCCATCGACGTGATCAAAGGCACCCTGCGCCGCCGCAACAAGATGGTCCTGAGCAAGGTGTTCATCGTGGTGCAAAACGTCCTGTCGGTCTTCCTCATTGCCCTGGCGCTGGTGATGGAAGTGCAGATGCGCCACATGCTCACAAGGCCGATGCATTCCGCCATCGACAACCGCTACTACATTGAGTATTCCGCCCAGGACCTGGACCAGATGAAGCTGTTCAGGGACAAGGTGGAGCAGCTGCCCTTTGTCACGGGAGTCGGGGTAGGCCGGGGGATCCCTGGAATGATCAACATGAAAATGGGCATCAAGGTGGACGAGGAGCATCACGTGGACATGCCCGTCATCCTCTGCGACAGCACTTATTTCCAACTCCTCGGGCTGGAGGTGGAGGAAGACTTCGGTCATCCGCTGGTACATTCGCTGTGGATGAGCCGGAGCGCCTTCAACGCGGCGGCGGTGTCGGATACCTCCACCGTTTTCCCTCGGAGAATCAGCATGAACGGCGCCCGGCCGGAGTTCATCGGCGGCATAGTGACGGATTATCCCACCCGCCCGGCCTCGGAGGCCAGCCTGAACCCGAACGGGGGCGTCATCGTGACCCGGGCCGAGGAGCTGAACTATTCCAATTGCCTGCTCATCGGCACTACCGGGGAAGATAAGGCCTACGAGAAACAGATCCTGCAGGCCTACCGGGAATTCCGCCTGGAAACCTCCGGCATCGAGGAGCCTGCCTGGCGCTACGGTTTCATCCGGGACATCAACCTTAAGCAATTGGCGCCGGTGAGCCGCACCCTTCGCCTGGTGGAACTCTTCGCCGTGCTGGCGGTGCTCATCTCCCTGCTGGGCCTTCTGGCCATGAGCACTTACTTTGCTGATGAGAACACGAAGCAGATCGCCGTGCGCAAGGTCTTCGGCGCGGATGTTGCGCAGGAAACCTGGCGGGCGGTCCGCAGCTATATGGTGCTGACCGGCATTGCCTGCCTGACCGGCATCCCGCTGGCCATCCGGGCCGCGCAGGTGTATCTGGAGCGTTTTGCCTACCGCATTGAGGGCTACGGATGGGTATTTGTGCTCGCTGCCGTCCTGTCCCTTGCCATTGCCTTCGCTTCCATCCTCTGGCAGACCCTGAAGGCGGCGAAGACCCATCCGGCAGTGGCGTTGAAGAAAGAATAATCGCTTTCCGGATGATCGCGGGCTCCTTCGGCTTCCGCACTTGCGGGAGCAGGAGAAAATATGTATTTTTGAATTGTTTTTATGGCTTCAAAGAAAGGGAAAATACTCATCGTCGATGACAACGCCGGGATCCGCAAGGCGCTGAAGATCCTGCTGCCGCTTTATTTCGGGGAGGTGGAGGCCATCCCTTCCCCTGTGACCCTGGTCTCGACGCTGGAGCGGTTCCGGCCGGACGTGATCCTGCTTGACATGAATTTCAAATCCGGGATCAACACGGGCAACGAAGGCCTGTACTGGGCTTCTGAACTGAAGAAAATGGCCCCGGACGTAGAGGTGGTGCTGTTCACGGCCTATGCTGACATCCAGCTGGCGGTGGAAGGGATGAGGCGGGGCGCATACGATTTCGTCGTGAAGCCCTGGGACAATGAGAAACTGGTCTCGACGCTGGCCGCCGCCCGGGACAAGGCCCGGAAGGCGCTGGGGCGGGACGCTCGCGCCGAGCCTGCTGAAGTGCGAAGCGACGGATCGATGTTCTGGGGCACGTCCAGGCCCATGGCCGTCATCCGCCGGACGCTGGAAAAGATCGCCCCCACCGATGCCACGGTGCTGATCACCGGTGAGAACGGCACCGGGAAGGATGTCCTGGCCCGGGAAATCCATGCCCGCAGCCTCCGGCGCGGAAAGCCGATGGTGGCCGTCGATGCCGGCGCCATCCCGGAGACGCTCTTCGAGAGCGAACTCTTCGGCCACGTCAAGGGCGCGTTTACCGATGCGCACGCGGATCACGTCGGCAAGTTCGAACAGGCGGACGGCGGCACGCTGTTCCTGGACGAGATCGGCAACATTCCCCTGCACCTGCAGGCGAAACTGCTGCGTGCGATCCAGAGCCGGAGCATCATCCGCGTGGGCGGAACGAAACCGGTCCCGGTGGACCTCCGCCTGATCTGCGCGACCAATATGGATCTGGGCGCGCTGGTGCGCGAAGGGCGTTTCCGCGAGGACCTGTTCTATCGCATCAACACCGTCCACCTCGCCCTGCCGCCGCTGCGCGAACGCCGGGAGGACATCGTCCCGCTGGCCGGGCGTTTCCTGACGCAGTTCGCCTCGAAATACCGCCGTCCCCTGGAGGGGATGGATGCTTCCGCGCAGGAGGTGCTGAAGGCGTGCCGCTGGAGCGGCAACATCCGCGAATTGCAGAACGTGATGGAGAAGGCAGTCATCCTGAGCGAAGCGAAAATGCTCTCGGCCAAGGACCTCCAGGTTGATTCCCCCGGCACAGGCGCCCTCGGAACGGCCGGGCCGGGAGCCGCTGCGGGCGGAATGAAGAATCTGGCCCAGAACGAAGAACAACTGGTCCGCGAAGCGATGAAGCGCTGCGGCAACAACATCTCGGCAGCTGCCAAGTCATTGGGTATCAGCAGGCCGACCCTGTATGCGAAATTGAAGAAATATGGATTATGACAGCCATGCTTAGCTTGGAATATGTCATACTTATTTCTGTCGCCGTTGCCGTCGTTGCGGCGGTGATTGCCGTGATCCGGACCCGGCGCCGGGACATCCGGAAGGTGGCCTATATGATGGATGCGCTGGAAGACGGCGAACTGAATTTCCGCTTCCAGGACAAAAACAAATTCAACCGTACGCTCAACCGCATCCGCACCATTTTCGAAAAGCAGCGGCAGGCGCACGAGCAGGATTCGTGGACCAAACTTATCCGGGTGCTGACCCACGAGATCATGAACACCGTCTCGCCGATCGCCTCCCTGAGCGAAGCGCTGGCGGGGTCGATGGACGAGTCGGGCCGCAGCGAACTGGACGTGAAGGCGGGGCTGGAGACCATTTCCGACTCCTCGCGCAATCTCATCAAGTTCGTGGAGACCTACCGGGAACTCAGCGGCGTGGCACGCCCGCTCAAGAAGGCCGTCGATCTGCAGGAACTGATCGACAAGGTCATCAGCCTGGACAGCGAGGCCCTGTCCGCAGCCGGCGCCGTCTGCACCTACCGGCCGGAGGAGCCGGACCTGATGATCTATGCCGATGAAGGGCAGATATCCCAGATACTCATCAACCTGATCAAGAATGCGCTCCAGGCCGGGGCCGGGCGGGTGACCATCACGGCATCGCTGAACCGCGACGACGAGACCCTCATCCGGATCGCCAATGACGGCGAGCCGATCCCCGTCGCCAGCCAGGAGCAGATCTTCATTCCGTTCTTCACCACCAAGAAGGAAGGTTCCGGCATCGGCCTCTCGCTTGCCCGCCAGATCATGCGCCAGCACAACGGCAGCATCGACCTGCTGAAGAGTGACGTGAGCGAGACCGTCTTCGAACTCCGCTTCCGCTGATGCGGCCGCCGCGCGCCGCATCGTAAAACCAGGGTAAAAAAACTGTAAAGTTTTTGACACCCTGCTGTAAATCAGTCGTTTATAGGGTGCGTGGTACAAATGTGATACGGCTAATAGAGCGGTTTTCGTAAGGAAATCCGAGCAAAAATAAATGTGTTAGAGGCCGAAAAAATTTTCAAAAATCTTCAATTATTTTGTCCGGTCCGTCAAATAGCATAAGAAAACCCTCCGGAATCTCACGACTGCGGAGGGTAAAAAGTTTAGGTTTGGCGGAAACGCCAGAGAGAGTTTCGACTACGGCTCACCGCCACCGGCCGCGGCAGCGGCCCACTTGACTTCTGCCAGCATGGTGCCGGACTTCTCGCCGGTGCTGGAGTTGACGTAGTAGTAGCGGAAGAAGATCTTCGGGGCCGCAGCGCTGGGGGCGCCGTACTTGGCCACGTAGTCCGCACGGATGTCGATGGCCTCGGCGGTGGGCTCTTCCACGAGCTTGATGCCGGATGCCTTGGCGTGGGCGCGGGTCACACCGTTGGACTGGCCTTCGGTGGCCTCGATGACCAGGTAGATGCCGCCGTTGTCGGCGAGGGCCTGGTCCAGCTTGAAGGTGAAGGTCTCACCCTGGCATACGATGGTGGCGCCGGAGGGGTTCTCCACACCGACGAGCTCGGGAGGAGTCACGGAGGGCTGGCCGCCGCAGGCGACGATCCAGTAGTTGAGACGGGTGAACAGGTTGGCGCCGCTGATCTTGGCCTTGGAGCCCAGGACGCTGCGGCCTTCCTGCGAGAGGGCCAGCTTGTTCCAGGCGAGGATCTGGGCGGGAGTCAGGCTCTTCCACATGGTGGTGAGACGCTTGAACACGCCCTTGACCTTGGCCTGGTCGGCGGTACGGACGGAGCCACCGTAACCGCGGTTGCGGATGTACTTGCGGCTCTTCATCTTTGCAGCGGTCACGCCCTTGGCGCTGCCGCTCATCTCCTCGAAGGCGATGGAAGGAATGTACTTCATTAGCGTTTAAGTTTTAGGAAGTTGTTGAATAAAAGGGATAACAGATATAGTATTGCAATGACTATCAGAGCAAATAAAATGTTGCCGAGGGTGAGCCGGAACCGATGCCACCAGGTGAGCTTCTTTTCCACCTCAACGGTGACTGTCTGCACCCGGTCCCGGTACACCAGGGAATCCCGCACGACTTCCACTCTTTCCACCTTCACGGGCTCCCTGACGGGCTTTGTCTGCAGGGAATGATGCAGCACTCCTCCGGATACGGAAGCCTCGGATTTGGCGTATTTATTCTCCAGTACAGAGGTGGTGTCGAGGGTGGCCACCTTCTCCACGATGACCGGCAGTTCGATGTAGGCGGTATCTGTCACGGTCCTGATCACGGTCTTCACCTCCACCTTGGTGTTGTCCGACTCCAGAACGGGCCGGGCAACACCGCAAGCGGTAAGAAGTAGCGTGAAAGCAAGAATGGCGGAGGGTTTCATAGGTTAGGTTTAGGTTGTAGGTTTGTTCTCATTCTCCAGTACCTGGTCCAACTCGGCTTGGAACTTCCGGAACTTGACATCGTAGCTGGCTTTGACTCCGAGGATGGCGCCGCAGAGGATAAGCAGCTCGCTCACGATACTCACGGCCGATGTGTCAATCTGTCCCAGAGGCTCGATGAAGAAAAGGCACACGCATGCGATGAGGACGCCAGCGCTGAAGCTCGCGATGGCGATAATGCCCTGAAGGCGCGTGAGTTGCATTTTCTTCTC
>JAFTGA010000046.1 GCA_017458145.1 Bacteroidales bacterium
CTGGCTGTTCTCGTAGGTGAGGTCGTGGTTGCCCTCGTCCTGCCCGATGTCGGCGAAGTGCTGGCGCACGGCCGGGACGATGGAAATCTCGCGGGAAGTGATGCCGAGTTCGCGCATCAAGTCCACGGAGTTGTCATGGGTGCGGTGCGTGGTGCCGAATCCGGGCATCGTGACGCCGATGATATTTTCGCGCGGAATCCCGAGCGTGTCGAATGCCAGGGCGGTCACGAGCAGGGCGAGGGTGGAGTCCAGGCCGCCCGATACGCCGATCACGGCCTTCCGGCAGCGGATATGCTCCAGCCGCGTGACCAGGCCCGCCACCTGGGCGGAGAGAACCTCACGGCAGCGGACGCCGAGCGCCTCGGGGTCGCCCTGCGGGACGAAAGGATGCGGCTCGATGCGGCGCATCAGGCACTCTTCGAAATCCGTCGGAGCGGCTTCGCCCGCGTCCTGGACGCAATAGGACGGGACCGGTCCCTCGAAGCCGAAACTGTGCTCTTTGGCGCGCAGCGTTTCCAGGCGCTGGATGTCCACATCCGCCAGGATGAAGCGGCTGCCGCGCGCAAATCGCTTGCCTTCGGCAAGGAAAGAACCGTTCTCGCAGATCAGCGAAGCTCCGGCCCAGACCAGGTCCGTGGTGGACTCGCCTTCGGCGCAGGAACAATAGACATACGCTGCGTAGAGCCGGGATGCGGTGGCGGAAACGAGGTTCTTGCGGTATTCGTGCTTGAAGAGGTAATCGTTGCTGGCGGAGAGGTTGATCAGCAGCTGCGCCCCTGCGAGGGCGGCCTGCGAGCAGGGCGGGATGGGGACCCAGAGATCCTGGCAGATCTCGATGGCGGCCGTCACGCCGCCGATGCGGAAGAGTTGCCGCACACCGAGCAGGACATCCTCCTGGCCGGCATAGCGGATCCGCACGCCTGCTTCGGGCAGTTCCCGTGCGGAGGCGAACCAGCGCGGCTCGTAGAATTCGTTGTTGCCGGCAAGGTAGGTCTTGGGCACGATACCGAGAATCCTGCCTCCGCGGATCGCGACCGCACAGTTGAACAGGCGGCCTGCGTGGCGGACGGGGGCGCCGACGGCGATCATCGGCTCCAGCAGGGCGCTGGCGGCAACGATCTCCTTCACGGCCGCTTCGGCGTCGGAGAGCAGGCGGTTCTGCCCGAACAGGTCGGCGCAGGTATAGCCGGTGATGCTGAGCTCCGGGAAAACGATCACGGAGGGATGCTTTGCTGCAAGTTCCCCGCACAGGCTGAGGATCTCCCGGGCATTCGCCGCCGGGTCGGCCACATGCACGCGCGGCATGGCGGCCGCTGCGCGGATCAGTCCATATTGCTTCATAACGGTTTCCCTGTTTGGGCAGCCGCTTGGCAGCTGCCGGGTTGTGGAAGCAAATTTAATAAATTCGAATCAATTTTACCATGCATTGCAAATTAAGAGAATAATCCGCAACTTTGTAGAAACGCAAAAACCTTGATAGTATCATGAGCGAAGAACCCAAAAAGAAAAAGATGGACCTCGACGGAGACGGCAAAGTGACCTTCGACGAGGCCAAGGAGTATGCCAGGCAGAAAGCCGGCGAACTGTCCGACAAGGCGAAAGAGAAATTTGCCGAACTGAAAGAAGAGGCCGGCGAGGTGGCCCAGAAAGCCAAGGAGAAGTTCCAGGCCCGCAAGAATGGAGAAAGCGCCGCATAAGCGGTGCAGTTTCCTCAAATCGGGCTGTTTTTGAGGAGGGAGATGCCCGATCGGGTCGGGCATGACGGCATGGCGGGTGGGGTAGAGAGGGGGCAAATGCAAAAAAACAAGAAAAAAACTTGGATTTACGTTTTTTCTTGCTAAATTGCACCGGAAATTTGTTGAAACAAATGGCATACACCTTTTATAACCAGCAGCAGAACCAGCAGTCCCAGGGTAATCAGGCCGGGGTTGTTTCTGCGTGCGTATAACACCAGTCGTATGCGGCACATCATTGACAGAAACAAATAAACGATATTGAAGAGGCTGGCCCGAGCGGACCAGCCTCTTTCGTTAGGAACGGTTAGTTTAACAATATAAAGTGTATCAGTATGGACAGATTTGATCTGGTGAAGGAATCCTTCGAGAGGAAGGATGTCCCGGCAGAGGTCCCGGCAGGCAAGACCTCCGAGTATTTCGGTGAACTGGTGTTCGACCGGAAGAAGATGTGCAAGTATCTTGACGCGGAGAGTCTTCACGCCTTGCTTGACTGTATCGAGGGCGGGCATGCCCTCGACCGCAAGACGGCTGACGGAGTGGCCCGCGGCATGAAGGAATGGGCCATGGAGCATGGCGTGACCCACGTCACCCACTGGTTCCAGCCGCTGACGGAAGGCACCGCCGAGAAGCACGATTCGCTGATCGACTATGACGGCAAGGGCGGTGTGATCGAGACCTTCGACGGCAAGATGCTCGCCCAGCAGGAGCCGGACGCCTCGTCCTTCCCGAGCGGCGGCATCCGCGCCACTTTCGAAGCGCGCGGCTATACGGCCTGGGATCCGACCTCCCCGGTCTTCATCCTGGACGACACCCTGTGTATTCCGACTGTCTTCATCTCCTATACCGGCGAGGCCCTGGACTACAAGACTCCGCTCAAGAAGGCCCTCAAGGCCGTCAGCGACGCGGCTGTGCCCATCTGCAAATACTTTGACGCATCCGTCAGCAAGGTCTATTCCTACCTGGGCTGGGAGCAGGAGTACTTCCTCGTGGACGAGTCGCTCTACGCCGCCCGCACGGACCTGATGATCACCGGCCGCACCCTGTTCGGCCACAACTCTTCGAAGAACCAGCAGCTGGACGACCACTATTTCGGCGCCATTCCCACGCGCGTGGCCGCCTTCATGCGGGACCTCGAAGTGGCCGGCCATCGCCTGGGCATCCCCATCAAGACCCGTCATAACGAGGTGGCGCCCAACCAGTTCGAGCTGGCGCCGATCTACGGCGAGACCAACCTCGCGAACGACCAGAACCAGATCGTGATGAACCTGATGGGCCGCATCGCGCGCAAGCACGGCTTCGTGGTGCTCCTGCACGAGAAGCCCTTCGACGGCGTGAACGGTTCCGGCAAGCACAACAACTGGTCGCTCGGTACCGACAAGGGAGCGCAGCTGCTCGCCCCCGGCAAGGATGCCAAGGGCAACCTGCAGTTCGTCACCTTCTTCGTCAACGTACTGGCGGCCGTACAGAAGCACAACGCCCTGCTGAAGGCCTCCATCGCCAGCGCCACCAACGCCCACCGGCTGGGTGCCAACGAGGCGCCGCCCGCCATCGTGTCCGCCTTCCTCGGACGCACGATGACCGAGGTGCTGCACAAACTGCTCGAGGTCCCCTCCGACACGCCGATCGAGATCGCCGGCAAGAAGGGCAAGAGCGTGGGGCTCGTGGAGATACCGGAGATCTTCGTGGACAACACCGACCGCAACCGCACCTCGCCCTTCGCCTTCACCGGCAACCGCTTTGAGTTCCGCGCCGTCGGTTCCTGCGCCAACTGTGCCGGGGCGATGACCACGCTCAACGCCGCCGTGGCCGAGCAGCTGATCGCCTTCAGGGCGGAAGTGGAGAAGGAACTGGCCCGGGGCAAGAAGACGAATGTGGCCATCATGGACGCCCTCAAACCCATCATCAAGTCGGTGCTCAGCACCGTCTGCTTCGACGGCAACGGCTACACCGAGGAGTGGAAGCAGGAGGCCGCCCGCCGGGGGCTCGATGTGGAGACCAACGTGCCGAAGATGTTCTGCGAGTTCACCAAGCCGGCCGCCGTGGAGATGTTCACCCGGACGGGCGTGTACTCCGAGAAGGAGCTCGAAGCCCGCAACGAAGTGAAGTGGGAAACCTATGTCAAGAAGGTCCAGATCGAATCCCGTGTGATGGTGCGCATGGCGCTCAACCACATCATCCCCGCCGCGCTGGAATACAAGTCCCGGCTGCTGAAGGAAGTGGCCCTGGCGAAGGAAGTTTACGGCAGCCTCGACAACTGCACCACCGAGATGATGATCCTGGACGATATCAACAAGTATGTGGAAGAGGTGCGGGTCAAGGCGACGGCCATGAAGGCCGCCCGCAAGGCCGCCAATGTCATCGAGGACATCTATGAGCGCGCCCTGGCCTACCACGAGATTGCGGAAAGCCTCTTCGCGCTGCGCCGTCCGATCGACAAGCTCGAAGAAGTGGTCGACAACAAGCTCTGGCCGCTTCCGAAGTACCGCGAACTCCTGTTTATCAGCTAGTAAGCTTATGAAAACAGGTCTCTATGATCCGGCATCGGAACACGATGCCTGTGGGGTAGGTATGGTCGTAAACATCCGTGGCGACAAGACCCACGAGCTGGTGGACAATGCCCTGACGGTGCTCGAAAACATGAGCCACCGCGGTGCCGAGGGCGCCGACGGCAAGTCGGGCGACGGTGCCGGCATCATGGTCCAGATCCCCCACGAATTCATCCTGCTCCAGGGTATTCCGGTCCCCGAAAAAGGCCGCTACGGCACGGGGCTGGTCTTCCTGCCCAGGGAAGCCGCCCGGCGCGGGCGCATCCTGGAATCCATCCGCCGGGAAGTCGAACATGAAGGTTGCGTGCTCAGCCACATCCGCGAGGTGCCGGTCAACGCCGGCTGCCTCGGGGAGGAGGCGGCGAAGGGCGAGCCTTTCACGGTGCAGCTCTTCGTGACCAGCGCGGAGTTTATCGAGGAGGCGGACCTGGAGCGCCGGCTCTATCGCATCCGCAAGCACGTCGAGCGCCTGGATGAGGACTGCTACGTGTGCTCCCTGTCCACCCGCAACATCGTGTACAAGGGCATGCTCACCAGCCGCCAGCTGCGCGAATACTACACGGACCTGACGAGCCAGTGGTTCACGAGTGCCATGGCGATCGTCCATTCCCGCTTCTCCACCAACACCTTCCCGCAGTGGAGCCTGGCCCAGCCTTTCCGCATGCTTTGCCACAATGGCGAGATCAACACCATCCGCGGCAACAGGAGCTGGATGCAGGCCCGCCAGAGCGTCCTCAATTCGGGGGTGCTGGGGGACATCGGCGACCTTACGCCGATCATCCAGCCGGATATGAGCGACTCCGCCAGCCTGGACAATGCCCTGGAATTCCTGACGCAGAGCGGACTCAGCCTCCCGCAGGCCGTCTCTGTGCTGATGCCGGAGAGTTTCGACGGGACCAACCCGATCTCGGAGGACCTGCGGGCATTCTACGAGTATCATTCCATCCTCATGGAGCCCTGGGACGGACCGGCTACGCTGCTCTTCAGTGACGGCCGCTATGCCGGCGGCATCCAGGACCGCAACGGCCTCCGCCCGGGGCGTTATACCATCACCCGGCGCGGACTGCTGGTTGTGGCGAGCGAGGTGGGCGTGCTGGACTTCGATCCTACGGAAATCGAGTGCAAGGGCCGCCTGGAACCCGGCAAGATGCTGCTTGTGGACACGAAGGAGGGCAAGATCTGGCACGACGCCGAGATCAAGGAGCAGCTGGCCGCGGAGCATCCTTACCGCAAGTGGCTCTCCGCCGGCCGTATCCAGCTGGAGGACCTGCATAGCGGACGCAAGGTCGAGCACAACGAGGCCGACCTCCTGCAGAAGGAACTCCTCTTCGGCTGCACGGCCGAAGATGTCGAAAACGCCCTCAAGCCCATGTGTGAGCGCGGCATCGAGCCGACCTCCTCGATGGGCAACGACACGCCGCTGGCCGTGCTGACGGAGCGGCCCCAGAGTCTCTTCAACTATTTCCGGCAGCAGTTCGCCCAGGTGACCAACCCGCCCATCGACTCCATCCGCGAGCAGATGGTGATGTCGCTGTTCGAGTACATCGGACGCGTGGGAACGGGTATCCTCACCCCCGATGAGGACAACTGTAAGATGGTGCGCCTGCCGCATCCGATCCTGACCAATACGCAGCTCGACCTGCTTTGCAACATCCGTTACAAGGGATTCAATACCGTCAAGCTGCCGATGCTCTTCGCGTGTGCGTCCGACCCGGCCACGGCGGCGGACAACCTGCGCCGCTCCCTGTCGCGCCTCTGCCAGAAAGCGGAGAAATGCGTGGACGACGGCGTGAACTACATCATCCTGTCCGACCGCGAAGTGGACGGGACGCATGCGCCCATCCCTTCGCTGCTGGCGGTGAGTGCGGTGCATCATCACCTGATCGCCGCCGGCAAGCGCGTGCAGACGGCGCTGATCGTCGAGAGCGGCGAGATCCGCGAGACGATGCACGCCGCGCTGCTGCTCGGCTACGGCGCTTCCGCCATCAACCCGTACCTCTCCTTCGCCATCATCTCGAGTCTGGCGCACGGCGGCAAGATCCAGCTCAACTATGCCACGGCCCGCACCAACTACATCGAGGCGATGAAGAAGGGCCTGCTGAAGATCATGGCCAAGATGGGCATATCCACCATCCGCTCCTACCGCGGCGCCAAGATCTTCGAGAGCATCGGCCTGGATGAAGGCCTGCTGCGCGAATACTTCGGTACGGAGCGCTCGACCATCGGCGGGGTGGGGCTGGAGACCATTGCGCGCGACGCCATGTGGTTCCATGCTCAGGCGTATGCCGAAGGCCCGAAGCCTGATTTCCTGCCCAACGTCGGCCAGTTCCATTACCGGAAGGGCGGCATCGCCCATGCCTGGAACCCCGAGACCATTTCGACCCTGCAGATCGCCACGCGCCTGGGCAGCTACAGGAAATTCAAGGAATTCACCGCCGCCGTCGATGGCAAGCCGGATTTCCTTTTCCTGCGCGACCTGCTGGATTTCAAGCGGGGTACCGCGATCCCCGTTGAGGAAGTGGAGCCCGTGGAACGTATCGTCAGTCGCTTTGTCGTGAGCGCCATGAGTTTCGGTGCCCTGAGCATCGAGGCCCATGAGGCCATCGCCCTGGCGATGAACCGCCTCGGGACGCGCTCCAATACGGGCGAGGGCGGCGAGGACAACGAGCGCTACCACAGCGAAGTGGACGGCGTGTCGCTGTCCAGCAAGACCAAGCAGGTGGCCTCCGGACGTTTCGGCGTCACGGCGGAATACCTCGTCAACGCCGAGGAGATCCAGATCAAGGTCGCCCAGGGCGCCAAGCCCGGCGAGGGCGGCCAGCTGCCGGGATTCAAGGTCAACGCCATCATCGCGAAGACGCGCAACTCCATTCCCGGCATCTCGCTGATCTCCCCGCCGCCGCACCACGACATCTACTCCATCGAGGATCTCTCGCAGCTGATTTTCGACCTCAAGAACGTCAACCCGGCCGCAGCCATCAGCGTGAAGCTGGTGTCGGAGAGCGGAGTGGGCACGATCGCCGCCGGTGTGGCCAAGGCCAAGGCGGACCTGATCGTCATCTCCGGGGCCGAGGGCGGCACTGGAGCCTCTCCGGCATCCTCGATGCGTTTCGCGGGCATCAGCCCCGAGATAGGCCTCTCCGAGGCGCAGCAGACGCTGGTGCGCAACGGCCTGCGGAGCCAGGTGCGCCTGCAGGTGGACGGCCAGCTGAAGACCGGCCGCGACGTCATCCTGACCGCGTTGCTCGGCGCGGACGAGTTCGGCTTCGGCACCCTGCCGCTCATCGTGCTCGGTTGCGTGATGATGCGCAAGTGCAGCCTCAATACCTGCCCCACGGGCGTGGCGACGCAGGATCCCGAGCTGCGCAGGCATTTCCTCGGCAAGGCCGACTACCTCGTCAACTACTTCACATACCTCGCACAGGAAGTGCGGGAATATCTTGCGGAGATGGGCTTCCGCAGCCTCTCCGATATCGTGGGCCACACCGAACTGCTGGTCCGCAAGCCCCTGGATCCGGCCTCCAAGGCAGCGCGCGTGGACCTGTCCCGCGTCCTGTTCCGCGAGGAAGGATCGTGCGGCTGGTCGGGCGCCGGATTCCATCCGCTCCCGCCCGTGCGCGATCTCGAGATCATCAAGGCCGCCCAGCCGGCCATCGAGTGGAAGGAGGAAATCAGCCTCGAATATCCCATCGCCAACACCGACCGGGCCGTCTGCACGATGCTCAGCGGGCGGATCGCCGCCAAGTACGGCGCCGGGGGACTGCCGGATTCGACCCTGAACATCAAGTTCAAGGGATCGGCCGGGCAGAGTTTCTGCGCCTTCCTTACCGCCGGTGTCAACGTGCGCCTCGAAGGTGAGGCCAACGACTACGTCGGCAAGGGCCTGAGCGGGGGACGGGTGGCCATCCGGCCGTCCGCACGCGCCACGTTCAGGGCCGAGGACAACATCATCGCCGGCAACACCTGTCTCTACGGCGCCACGGGCGGCGAAATGTATGTCGCCGGCCGCGCCGGACAGCGCTTTGCGGTCCGCAACTCGGGCGCCAGGGCTGTCGTGGAGGGTGCGGGCGACCACTGCTGCGAATACATGACGGGCGGCCGCGTGGTCGTCCTGGGCCCGGTCGGGCGCAACTTCGCCGCGGGTATGTCCGGCGGCGTGGCCTATGTGTACGACCCCACGCATGTCTTCGACTACTACTGCAACCTTGACATGGTGGAGATCTCCCTCGTGGACGACAAACTCGACCGCAAGGAACTGCACGAACTGATCCGCCAGCACTATCTCTACACCGGGTCGGCCCTGGCGCGGACGCTGCTGGACGACTGGGTCCGCTCCGTGGATGATTTCATCAAGGTCATCCCGATCGAATACAAGCATGTCCTCGAGCAGGAGCGCCTGCGCGGCCTGGCGGAGAAAGTACAGAACCTCCAAATCCAATATTGACGCCTTATGGGAGATTACAAAGCATTTTTGATGATACCCCGCAAGGAAGCCGGCTACCGGCCGGTCCGCGACCGTATCCTGGATTTCGGGGAAGTGGAGCAGACGCTCAACGAGGGCGACCGCCGGCTGCAGGCGTCGCGCTGCATGGACTGCGGCGTCCCGTTCTGCAACTGGGCCTGCCCGCTGGGCAACCGTCCGCCGGAGTGGAACGACGCCGTGTACAAGGGGGATTTCGAGCTGGCCTACCGCCTGCTCAACTCGACCAACGATTTCCCGGAGTTTACCGGACGCGTGTGCCCGGCGCTCTGTGAGAAGGCCTGCGTGCTCAACCTCACGATGCACGAGCCGACGACCAACCGCGAGAACGAGGCGGCCATCACGGAAATCGCCTACCGTGAGAATTATGTGCGCCCGGTCTCTCCGGAGCGCAACGGAGGCAGGGTGGCCGTGATCGGCGCGGGGCCTTCGGGCCTGGCCGCGGCCAACCAGTTGAACCGCAAGGGCTACGCCGTGACGGTCTTCGAGAAGAACGAGAAGGCCGGCGGCCTGCTGCGTTTCGGCATTCCGAATTTCAAGCTGAACAAGACCGTGATCGACCGCCGCATCGCGCTGATGGAGCAGGAGGGGATCACCTTCCGCTACGGCGAGGAAGTGGCGCCGGATGCCCTCCCGAAGGGCTTTGACGCCTATGTCATCGCCACCGGCACCCCGACGGCGCGCGACCTGCCCGTGCCCGGGCGCGAACTGAAAGGCGTGTATTTCGCCCTGGAACTGCTCTCACAGCAGAACCGTGTCCTGTACGGCGCCGAAGTGGACAGCGCGCACCGCGTGAGCTGCAAGGGCAAGGATGTGCTCGTGATCGGTGGCGGCGACACCGGCTCCGACTGCATCGGCACGGCGCACCGCCAGGGCTGCAAGTCCGTGATGCAGATCGAGATCATGCCCAAGCCGCCGGTGGGCCCGGACGATCCGGCGAAGCCCTGGCCGAACTGGCCGCGCACGCTCAGGACTTCCTCGTCGCACGAGGAGGGCTGCGTGCGGCGCTGGAACATCAATACGCTCCGTTTCGTGGGCGAAAAAGGCAAGCTGACGGGCGTCGAAATCCAGCCCATCGACTGGAAGCCGAACCCTGAAGGCGGACGCCCGCTGATGGTCCCGGCCGGTGAGCCGGAACTGGTCAGGGCGGACATCGTGCTGCTGGCGATGGGGTTCCTCAAACCCCAGCTGCCCGAGGTGGGGGAAAATGTGTTTTTCGCAGGGGACGTGCAGAGCGGTGCTTCCCTGGTGGTGCGTGCGATGGCTTCCGGCCATGCTGCCGCCGAGGCCGTGGATGCATATCTCCTTAAATCGAAGAAGTGATGGCAACCAAGTACATATTCATCACGGGAGGCGTGGTCTCCTCGCTGGGCAAGGGGATCATCTCTGCCAGTATCGGCAAGCTGCTGCAGGCGCGCGGTTTCAAGGTGACGATCCAGAAGTTCGACCCCTACATCAACATCGATCCGGGCACGCTCAATCCCTATGAGCACGGCGAATGCTATGTCACGGCGGATGGGATGGAGACGGATCTGGACCTCGGTCATTATGAGCGGTTTACGGGCATCCGTACCACGCGGGACAACTCCGTCACCACCGGCCGCATCTACAAGACCGTGATCGACCGGGAGCGGCGCGGCGACTACCTCGGCAAGACCATCCAGGTCGTCCCGCACATCACCGACGAGATCAAGCGCCGGATGCTCCGCAAGGACGTGTCGGGGGAGGATCTCGATTTCGTGATCACGGAAGTGGGCGGCACCATCGGCGACATAGAGAGCGCCCCCTTCATGGAGGCGATCCGCCAGCTGCGTTGGGATCTGGGCCGCGATGCCGTGTGCGTGCACCTGACCTACGTGCCGTACCTGAAAGCGGCCGAAGAGCTGAAGACCAAGCCCACGCAACATTCCGTCAAGGAGCTGCAGGGGATGGGTATCCAGCCCGACATCCTGGTCCTGCGAACCGAGCGTCACCTCGACGATGCGCTGCGCATGAAGGTTGCCTCGTTCTGCAACGTGGACCTGGAATGCGTGGTGCAGAGCGAAGACCTGCCCAGCATTTACGAGGTACCCGTGAACATGCAGCGGCAGGGGCTCGACGCCGCCATCCTCCGCAAGATCGGCATCCCCGTGGGCGAGACGCCCGCGATGGCTTCCTGGCACACTTTCCTGGAGAAACAGCGCAATGCCAGCCGCGAGGTGCACGTCGCCCTGGTGGGCAAATACGACTTGCAGGATGCCTACAAGAGCATCCGCGAGAGCCTGAACCTCGCCGGCATCTACGATGACGTGAAGGTGAAGATCCATTTCGTGGCCAGCCAGGAGATCACGCGGGAGAACGTGGCGGAGCAGCTTGCCGGCATGGCCGGCATCGTGATCTGCCCGGGCTTCGGCCAGCGGGGCATTCCGGGGAAGGTTTTCGCTGCGGAATATGCCCGAACGCATGATATTCCCTGTTTCGGCATCTGCCTGGGCATGCAGATGATGGTGATCGAGTTCGCGCGCGACGTGCTCGGCTATCCCGATGCCGACAGCAGCGAGATGCGTGCCGACACGCCGCACAATGTGATCGACCTGATGGAGGAGCAGAAGGACATCACCCAGATGGGGGGCACCATGCGGCTCGGCGAGTATCCGTGCCAGCTCCGTTCCGGGAGCCGCGTGGCGGAGGCATACGGGGGTCAGGAGATCGTCCGGGAGCGCCACCGCCACCGTTACGAGTTCAACAACCGTTACCGGGAGGAGTATGAGAAAGCCGGCATGCAGTGTGTGGGCGTCAATCCCGATGCGGACCTGGTGGAGATCGTAGAACTTCCTCAGCTGCGCTGGTATATCGGCACGCAGTTCCATCCGGAGTACTCCTCGACGGTCCTGCATCCGCATCCGCTGTTCATGAGTTTCGTCAAAGCCTGCATCGATCATGGAACAGTTGAAGCATGAGTGCGGCGTGGCGATGATCCGGCTGCTCAAGCCGCTTTCTTACTATGAGCAGAAATACAGCACGTCCCAATACGGCCTGGAGAAGCTGTATCTGATGATGGAAAAGCAGCACAACCGCGGGCAGGAAGGCGCCGGACTGGCCTATGTGGACCTGGAGGCGGAAGTCGGGACGGAGTATATGTTCCGCGAGCGTGCGGAAGGGGCTGATGCCATCACGGAAATCTTCAGGCGGGTGGAAAAGCCGGCACGCGCCCAGCTGTACATGGGCCATCTGCGTTATTCCACCACCGGAAAGCGCGGACTGTCCTACGTCCACCCTTATCTGCGCCGCAACAACTGGCGGGCGAAAAACC
>JAFTGA010000047.1 GCA_017458145.1 Bacteroidales bacterium
CGGCGTCACTGGCCTTTTTCATTTCCCGGATCTCGAAGGATGCCGCATCGTAATCCTCCGCAAGGAAAGAATTGAGCGCCAGCACAATATCCACTTCATCCGCACCGTTTCTCACGGCCAGCGTGCACTCCAGCACCTTCACGTCCAGAAAGCTCTGGGCAGAAGGGAAGCAGCTGGACACCGTGGTCACGTGCAGCTCCGGCGAGCAGCGGCGTTCGCGGACCAGCGGGGCGAAATTGGGATAGACACAGACCGAAGCAGGCAGCGGATAGTCCGGATAAGCCTGCGCCAGGCGGGTGACCTTGTCCACCAGCTTGCTGACGGACTCGGCCGTGTCGTTGGTCTTGAGCGTGGTCAGGTCCATCAGGGAAAAACAGCGTTTGAGCACTTCCGGTGTCAACAGGGCGGCGGCATCAGCCGAAAGCGCCTGGATCCGGGCGGCTATCTCCGTTTCCACGGGAGTGTAGCCATATTTCTGCAAATAATCCATACAGTTATTATTTTGATTCAATATTGAAATCGTCAATCTGGCCTGCCTTCCTGCGCGACGACGGACGGTCCCTGCGGTCCACCGGCCGGATCCGCTCCAGCGTGTCCGGCGCCATCAGCGTGAAGAGCGAGTCCGCCGGCACGGCAAGGACCGTATCCGCCGGCGAGGGACGTTCCGGCCAGAGCGGCTCGATCCCGGCCCAGCGGGACGAATCCGTCGTGAAATCCTTCTGCTGGTAGAGGCTGTGGTAGTGGTCCCGTTCCCGTTGATGCGCGCGCTGCGCGTCCACGACGGCCTGCAGGGAGGTCGATTCCGCACGCAGGCGCTCGGAAGCCTTGGTCAGGATCTTGGCGTACTTGTCCGGACGGTCCAGGTAGTAATGGACGCTCCGGTCATAATCCTCGAAGGTGACGCCGTTGGCCCGGAAAATCGGATCGAAGAACAGCGTGGTGTCGGCCATCTTGCGCGCCTCCTGGTTATCCCGGATCCACTGGTCGGACAGGAACATCGCCGTGTAAATGCGGACCATCTTCCGTTCCGGGATCACACGTGCTCCGCGGCCGCAACCGGACAGGGCCAGGAAGCAGAACAGCACGAGGACATATACCGGAGCACGCCGCATCGTCTTACCGGAGCTGGGCGCCGAAATCTTTCTGGAAGGTCGTCAGCAGGCGGTCCATCACACGCTCCGTATCCTGGTCCGTTAGGGTCTTCTCAAGGTCCTGGATGACGAAACTCAGGGCATACTGCTTCTTCCCGGCCGGGATCTTGTCGCCACGGTACACGTCGAAAAGTCCTACCTGGCGCAGGAGCTTTTTCGCCTGCTTGAAGGCGGCGGCCCGGAGGTCGGCATAGCTGACCTGCTCGTCGAGCAGCAGTGCGAGATCGCGCCGGACCGACGGGAATTTCGGCAGTTCGCTGAAACTGACCTTGTCCCGCTTCACCAGCGTGAAGAGCGCAGGCCAGTCGATTTCGGCCGCGAAGACCGGCTGTTTGATACCGAACTTACGCGCCAGCGCCGGATTGACCGTGCCGAGCGTCGCAAGCTTGCGTCCGCCTCCGGGCAACTGGTAGACCATCCCTTCGGAGAAGATGTCCGCCGGCGCCGCCTCGGCCCCCATCTGCTGCAGATCGGCGCCATAACGGCGCAGCAGCAGCTCTACGTAGCCCTTGAGCTGGAAATAATCGCTCCCTCCCGCCTCCTGGCGCCAGGATTTCTCCGGCGTGCCGGTAAGCATCAGGGTGAAGCAGGTGTGCTCCTCGTAGTCGGCGAGCGTCTCACCGCTGCCTTCCGGATTGCGGCTGTACACGCTTCCGTACTCGAACGTGCGCAGCGAGGACAGCTGGCGGTTCAGGTTGTAGGCGATCACCTCCAGGCCGCTGAAGATCAAGGTCTGGCGCATCACATTGAGATCCTGGCTGAGCGGATTCACGATCGGCACGCACCGCCGGGCCGGGAAGGTTTCAAGGTTCGCATAGTATTCTCCCTTGGTCAGGGAGTTGTTCATAATCTCCACGAAACCGTTGGCAGCCAGGAAGTTGGACACGGCGTTCCGGACCGCCTCCGGATCCGGACTCGGCGTGGAGCTGACGGACATCTTCATGTGGTGCGGCAGTTCGATGTTGTTGTAGCCGTACACGCGCAGGATCTCCTCCACGACGTCACACTCGCGATAGACGTCCACCATATAGGACGGAGCCGCCACCCGGGCGCCGCCGGCGTGCTTCCCGAGGAAGTCGTAGCCCAGGCAGGTCAGGATCTTCTCGATCGTATCATGCCCGATCCGCTGGCCCGCGAAACGCTCGATGCGGTCGTAGTCCAACTCGATCTGCTTGCGCTCGAAGGGCTTCGGGCAGACCTCCCGGATACGGCCCGCCACCTCGCCGCCGGCACAGGCCTGAATCAGCGTGACAGCACGTTTGAGGGCATACACGGGGATCTCGGGATCGGCGCCGCGCTCATAGCGGAAGGAGGCGTCTGTCTGCAGGCCCAGGCTCTTGGATGTACGGCGGATGGAAGCGGGATCGAAATAGGCGCTCTCCACGAAGACGTTCTTCGTGGATTCAGTCACGCCGCTGTCTTCACCGCCGAACACGCCGGCGATGCACATCGGCACCTGCTCATCAGCGATCACCATGTCCCGGCTGCTGAGCTTGCGCTCCACCCCGTCCAACGTCTTGATCCGCTCGCCTTCGGCAGCACGGCGCACGACCACGTGGCCGCCGATCTTGTCGGCATCGAAGGTATGCAGCGGCTGGCCAAGTTCGAAAAGCACGAAATTGGAGATATCCACGATATTGTTGATCGGACGGAGTCCGATGCTCATCAGACGGTTCTGCAGCCATTCGGGAGAAGGGCCGACCTGCACGCCGCGCAGGGTGATTCCCGTGTAGCGGGGTGCTCCGTCGCTGTCGCGCACCTCGATGTCCACCCCTTCGCCGGCACCTTCGCGGAAGGCGTCCACATCCGGGCGCACGAGCTCACAGGGGCGGTCGTTCAGGCGAAGCCAGGCATACAAGTCGCGGGCCACACCCCAGTGGGAGGCCGCGTCGATGCGGTTGGCCGTGATTTCGTATTCGATCACCGCCTCGGTCCCCAGGTGGAGGTATTCCCGGGCCGGCGTCCCGACCTCGGCCTCTTCCGGCAGGACCATGATTCCCTCGTGGCTCTCGCCGATGCCGAGTTCGTCCTCCGCGCAGATCATACCGAAAGACTCCACGCCGCGGATCTTGGATTTCTTGATCTTGAAGTCGCCGGGCAGGACCGTGCCGATCTGGGCGAACAGGACCTTCTGGCCGGCGGCCACGTTGGGCGCGCCGCACACGACGGTAAGCGGCTCTCCGGTGCCGGCGTCCACCGTGGTGATATGCAGGTGGTCGGAATCCGGGTGCGCTTCGCAGGTCAACACCTGCGCAACGACCACGCCGGACAGTCCTCCGGGGATCTGCTCCTGCTCTTCGACACCATCCACCTCAATTCCGATCGAGGTCATCGCTTCCGCCACTTCCTGCGGCGTCAGATCGCACTTCAAGTACTCTTTAAGCCAATTGTAACTGAGCTTCATATCTTATTCTTTTGCTATTTCAAATCTTCCGGAGCAAACAGCTGCTCCACAAACTCCTGTTTGTCAAACACCTTCAGGTCGTCCATCCCCTCGCCCACGCCGATGAATTTCACCGGGATGTGGAACTGGTCCGACACGCCCACGACCACGCCGCCCTTGGCGGTCCCGTCTAGCTTGGTCACGGTCAGGGAGGTGATGTCGGTCGCGCGAGCGAATTCCCGGGCCTGCGCGAAGGCATTCTGCCCGGTGGAGGCATCCAGGATCAGCATCACGTCGTGCGGCCCGTCGGGGACCACCTTGCGGATGACATTGCGGATCTTGGTCAGTTCGTTCATCAGATCCACACGGTTGTGCAGCCGCCCGGCCGTGTCGATGATCGCCACATCCGCACCGCGCGCCACCGCCGCCTTGGCGGTATCGAACGCAACGGATGCGGGATCGGACCCCATCGCCTGCTTGACGATGTCCACCCCGGCCCGTTCCGCCCAGATGGTCAGCTGGTCCACGGCCGCTGCACGGAAGGTGTCCGCAGCGCCGAGCAGGACCTTCTTGCCCTGCCGGGTCAGCATCGCGGCCAGCTTGCCGATCGTCGTCGTCTTACCGACGCCGTTCACGCCTACGACCAGGATGATATAGGGCTTCTTGCTGAAGTCAAACGGCTCCGTTCCGGCGTCCACCAGCTTGCCGATCTCATCGCGGAGCAGGCCCACCAGTTCGTCAAAGGACATATACTTGTCCCGTTCGACACGCTCTTCGAGGTTGTCGATGATCTTCAGGGTAGTGTCTACCCCCATATCCGATTCCACCAGGGCCTCCTCGATCGCGTCAAGCGTGTCGTCATCCACCCTCGACCGGCCGGCCACGGCCCGCGAAATCCGCTGAAAGAAACTTAATGCCATAGTTTACAAAGATAGCAAATATCTTGAAGAAAAGATGCCCGATCAGGTCGGGCATGACGGAAATATGGGCCGGACAAGACAGAAAAAGCCGGTCACGGGACCGGCTTTATCGCAGTTCAGGAGAAAATTATTTCTTGCTGGCGAAATAATCCTTGGCCTTGTCGGCCTCGACAAGCTGCTCAGTGAAAACATAAGCGCCGGTCTTGGGGGATTTCTCCATGCGGATGCACTTGACCATGCTCTTGGCACCGGCCTTGGCCGCGAAGGTTGCAACAGCTTTCTTTGCCATATTCTAATCTCCTTTAATTATTTGATTTCACGATGGACCGTGACCTTCTTCAGGTACGGATTGTACTTGCGACGCTCGAGACGGTCAGGGGTGTTCTTCTTGTTCTTGGTCGTGATGTAGCGGGACATGCCCGGCACGCCGCTGGCCTTCTGCTCCGTGCACTCGAGGATGACCTGCACCCTGTTTCCTTTTGTTTTCTTTGCCATAGTACTAAAAATTAAACAAGGTTAATCAATCCTTTCTTCTTGGCATCGCGAAGCGTGGCCTCGAGGCCGTTCTTCTCGATGATCCGCATACCCTTGCAAGAAACCTTGAGGGTCACATACCGCTGCTCTTCCTCGCTCCAGAAACGCTTGTTCTTGAGGTTGAGGGAGAAGTCACGCTTGGTGCGCAGCTTGGAATGGGCAACGTTGTTGCCTTTCATTCTCTTCCTTCCAGTGATTTGACAAACTTTTGCCATAATTGTATCTTTTTTATTTCTTTTTCTGTAAGCGGGGTGCAAATATCGCTTTTAATTTTCTGATTTCCAAATCGAAACCTAGAGAAACTTCAGGAATCTGCGCCACCGGATGTTGTTCGGGAACCGTTTCCCGCTGTCTGTTGAGAGCCAGATCACGGCCGGACGTCCGACGATGTGGTCTTCAGGGACAAACCCCCAATATCTGGAGTCGAGGGAATTGTGCCTGTTGTCTCCCATCATGAAGTAGTAATCCTGCTTGAAAGTGTATGAGCCCTCGCGGAGCGCCTGCTGCAAATCGCCGCCTTCATAGGCCGTGATGATCCGTTCGTAGAGTGCGACATTGTCCGGCGTGAGCGGGACGGTCGCCCCCTTGCGGGGAATCCACAGCGGCCCGAAGTAGTCACGGGTCCAGCCCGAGTCCTGCGTGAACGGGAAGATCTCCAGGGCACAGGCCTCCGGGTCGGTCTCCAGGTTCGCCGTGACGCTCTCGACGTTGGGCAGGGCTTGCACCTCCTGCAACATCTCTGCCGTCAGGCTCAGGACCGGATACCCGGGCAGGGACGGATCGAACCAGGCTTCCGCCTGGCTGATGCCGAGTTTCTCCAGCGTCTTGGCGTTGATCTTCTGGCCGCCCGTCCGGACACAGTAGGTAAGCTGGATGCCGGGATAGACCGTCTGCTGCTCACCATTGATCCAGACCAGGCCGTCGCGGACCTCGAGGGTGTCCCCGGGCACGGCGACGCAACGCTTCACGTAGTGGTCTTTTTTGTCCATCGGGCGGACAACCGTCTCTCCCAGTTTCTCCACGGCAGTTCTGCCGAGGACGCGGACCAGCATATGGTAGTCTTCGACCGGGGCCTTGCGCAGCACGGTGTCCCCATTGGGGAATCCGAACACCACGCAGTCGCCGCGTCGCACTTCCCGGAATCCTTTCAGCCGCCGGTAATCATTCTGGATCAGGGTCGAATAGGACTCCTTTCCGAAAATGGTGTTGTGCGTGAAAGGGATGGTCAGGGGTGTCTGGGGGATCCGCGGACCGTATGTCAATTTGCTCACGAAGAGATGGTCTCCCGTATAGAGGCTTCTCTCCATCGAGGATGAAGGAATCTTGAAGGCCTGGAACAAGAACATGTTGATGGGAGTGACGATGAGCACGGCGAAGATGATGGCATCAAGCCAGTCGTTCCACGCGCTGTGTTTCTCCCCTTCCTTGTAGCGCTTCTTCCAGAAATTCCAGCGGACCTTGCGGGTGATGAAGATGTCGAAGATCACCACCAGGCCGAAAAGCCACCAGAAATTGCCGAGCCAGATCACCCACGCCACGTAGAGCAAAGCCCAGAAAACGAACTTCGTCCAGCGGTTACGGGTGAATTCCTTCAGGCTCACTTCTCACACTTATTTTACAGAATTGATAATCGCCTCGAACGCCTGCGGATTGTTCATCGCGAGGTCGGCGAGGACCTTGCGGTTCAGGCCGATGTTCTGGGCGTTCAGTTTGCCCATGAACTGGGAGTAGGACATACCGTACTGGCGGGCGGCAGCGTTGATACGCTGGATCCAGAGAGCGCGGAAGTTGCGCTTCTTGGCCTTGCGGTCACGGTAAGCATAGGTCAAACCTTTCTCGTAGGTGTTCTTGGCTACGGTCCAAACATTCTTCCTGGAAAGGAAGTTACCGCGGGTTCTCTTGAGAATCTTCTTGCGGCGCGCTCTTGAAGCGACTGAGTTGACTGATCTAGGCATAATTCAATACTTTTAGAGAACCAACATTTCCCTTACGCGACCGTAATCCGCCTTCTCCAGGAGGGCGAAGTGGTCCAGATTACGCTTGCGCTTCTTGGTTTTCTTGGTGAGGATGTGGCTGTGGTAAGCATGCTTCCTCTTAATTTTTCCCGATCCGGTAAGCGTGAAACGCTTTTTGGCACCGGAGATCGTTTTAAGCTTTGCCATTGTTTTAATAAATTAATTGTTAATAATATATGATTCCCTACTTCTTTTTTGCAGGGGCAATCATCATTGTCATGCGCTTTCCCTCGAGCACCGGCATGTTCTCGGCACGTCCAAACTCCTCGAGCTCGACGGCAAAGCGGAGCAACTGCTTCTCACCCTGATCCTTGAACATGATCGAACGCCCGCGGAAGAAGATGGTGGCCTTGACTTTGGAGCCCTCCTGGAGGAACTCCTGCGCGTGCTTGAGCTTGAACTGGAAGTCGTGCTCATCGGTGTTGGGTCCGAAACGGATTTCCTTGATCACGACCTTGGCCGCATTGGCCTTCATCTCCTTGGCCTTCTTCTTGCGCTGATAGAGGAATTTCTGGTAGTCGAGGATCCTGCACACAGGCGGATCAGCCTTGCCGCTGATTTCCACAAGGTCCAGTTCGAGCTCTTCCGCCATCTGCAGGGCTTTCGCAATCGGATACACCCCCTGCTCGGGAATGTTGTCTCCGACCAGGCGCACCTGCTGCGCGGTAATCTGCTCGTTGATGTTCAACTCATTCTCGTCACGCTTCTGCATCTGACGAGGATCGGGTCTCCGACCGCCCGGTTTGAAGCCCGAAGGCTTCGGTCTGTAAGGTCCAGCGATGGTAAATTCCTCCTTAATTTTTAAGTTCTTCAGCTACTGCTGCTTTCAAATAGTCCACAAACTGCTCCGCAGACATGGAGCCCTGGTCGACACCTTCCCTGCGGACAGAGACAGTACCTTCCGTGGCTTCCTTTTCGCCGACAATCGCAATCACAGGCACCCTGAGGAGGGAAATCTCCCGGATCCTCTTGCCAAGCGTCTCGTTGCGGGCATCTATGGAAGCGCGAATTTCGGAATTTTTCAGCAATTCGCAAACTTTTTTGGCATAATCTTCATATTTTTCGCTGATTGGCAACACCTTAACCTGATCCGGCGAGAGCCAGAGGGGCAGGTGGCCTGCGGTATGCTCCAGCACGACGGCGGTGAAGCGTTCCAGCGAGCCGAACGGCGCGCGGTGGATCATCACCGGGCGCTTCTTGCTGCCGTCGGCATCCGTGAACTCCAGTTCGAACCGCTCCGGGAGGTTGTAGTCCACCTGGATGGTGCCAAGCTGCCAGCGGCGGCCGATGGCGTCCTTGACCATGAAGTCCAGCTTCGGGCCGTAGAAGGCGGCCTCGCCGAGCTCGACCACGGTCTTGAGCCCCTTCTTCCGGGCGGCGTCGATGATGGCCTTCTCGGCTTTCTCCCAATTCTCGTCGGAGCCGATATACTTCTCCTTGTTGGACGGATCGCGCAGGGAGATCTGGGCCATGTAGTCCGTCATATTCAGCGTCTTGAAGACATACAGGATCAGGTCGATCACCTTCTCGAACTCCTCCTGGAGCTGATCCGGGCGGCAGAAAAGGTGGGCGTCGTCCTGGGTGAAGCCGCGCACGCGGGTCAGTCCGTGCAGCTCACCGCTCTGCTCATACCGGTACACCGTGCCGAACTCGGCGAAGCGCAGCGGAAGGTCGCGATAGGAACGCGGGCTGCTGCGGAAGATTTCGCAGTGGTGCGGGCAGTTCATCGGCTTGAGCATATATTCCTCTCCCTCCTGCGGGGTGCGGATCGGCTGGAAGGAATCCTTGCCGTACTTGGCATAATGGCCGGAGGTCACGTAAAGGTCCTTGCTGCCGATGTGCGGCGTGACGACGGGCAGATAGCCCAGTTCCGCCTGCTTGTGGCGCAGGAAGTTCTCCAGGATGTTGCGCATCACGGCGCCGCGGGGCAGCCACAGCGGCAGGCCGAGGCCGACGCGCCCGGAGAAGGTGAAGAGCTCCATCTCCTTGCCGAGCTTGCGGTGGTCGCGCTTCCTGGCCTCCTCGAGCATCTTGAGGTATTCGTCGAGCATGCTCTTCTTGGGGAAGGACACGCCGTAGATGCGGGTCAGCTGCTGACGGTTCTGGTCGCCTTTCCAGTAGGCGCCGGCGATGGCGGTCAGCTTGACCGCCTTGATGTCGTCGACGTGCTTGATATGCGGACCGCGGCACAGATCGGTGAAACCGCCGTTCGTATAGAACGAAATCGTGCCGTCCTCCAGATCCTGGATCAGCTCGCACTTGTACGGATCGCCTTTCTCCTGGAAATAGGCCATCGCATCCGCCTTGGACACTTCCCTGCGCTCGAAAGACTCCTTGGTGCGGGCCAGTTCGATCATCTTGTCCTCGACAGCCTTGAGGTCAGCCTCCGAGATCGTCCTGTCTCCCAGGTCGACATCGTAGTAGAAGCCGGTCTCCACGGCCGGTCCCACGCCGAATTTCACGCCGGGATAGAGCGCCTCGAGCGCCTCTGCCATCAGATGTGCGGAGGAGTGCCAGAAAATGTGTTTCGCCTCATCGTCGTCCCAGGGACGGATGGTGCCATCGGTAAAAGCAATCGTCAACATAGCTTCAAATGTTTATACAAGCCTGCAAAGATAATATTTTTTGGCATAACGCACAATGCTTTTCCACAGGCAGAGCTACGGGACGATCAGCATGAAGAACCGGAAGGCGGCGACGCCCTTTTATTTTTCCGGCTTCAGTTCCGGACGCACGTCGATTGTCCAGAGGCGGTATTCCGGATCGAAGATTTCGACCGCGAAGCCACTGCCATCCTCACCCACGCGCTTCAGGGCCAGCCCTGTGGCAGGATCGATCCACCAGCAGGAGTCACCCAGGCCGTAAGAGCCCTTGCCGCGGAAGTCGAAGACCCAGCACTTGATGCCGCAAATTTCCTCCTCGCCCGTGTAGAAACGGTCCAGGAAGGACTGCGCGCGGCCGAACTGGCGCATCTTCTGCAACACAATGCCGGGTTCCCCGTCCGGATCAGCCTGGTTGTCCCATCCGAAGTCGCACAACTCCGGCAGGAACGCCCGAACGGCGCCGGATGCCGGCTCAGGCGCGTATTCCTCAAACCAGGCACGGCCGTCATCCTCGTTCTCCGGCAGCGGAACATTGCCGTCGCCGAAATACAAATGGTAATGACCGTCCGCGCCGAGTCCTCCGTTGTAGCCCAGGCCTGATTGGTAGTCGAAGCGCTCGTGCACGTCGGACGCCGCCTCTTCGTCCAGGAAGAGGGTGTTGTGCGCGATCATATGGTCGATGCGCGCCAGGGTCTCCTTCCTGACGGCCCGTCCCCGGCTGTCAAAAGAACGGAGGCTGATGCGGTAATGATCCTCCGGCATACAGAGGGAATAAGGACCTGTCCAATGCGGCGTCTCCTGCGCCGTCGCGGCTGCCGCAAAGCAAAGTGCGGCAAAGATGGCAACATACTTTTTCATACGCTATTTCTTGACGAATTCGACGCGGCGGTTCCTGGCGCGGCCCTCGTCGGTGCTGTTGTCAGCCACGGGCTCGTGGGAGCCCTTGCCCACGGCTCGGAGGTTGAACGGATCCACACCCTTCGCCTCGAGCGCCTTCACCACGGCTTCGGCACGCTCCTGGGAGAGCGGGTCGTTGACCTTGTCGGAGCCCTGGCTGTCGGTGTGGCCCTGGACCTCGAAACGGGCGGTCGGGTTGGCCTTCATGTACTCGGCGACCTTGTCGATCTCCGGCTGGGACTCAGGCTTGATGGTGGCCTTGCCGGTGTCGAAGAGGATGTTGTTGGTCACGAACTTGCCGGTCTGGGCGATGGCCTGCTCCACGGCCTTGGCGGCCTCGGAGAGATTGGTAGTCTCCTGCCCATAGAGTTCCTTGGCACCGGCGCAGAGCAGCACGTTGGTGAAGCCTTTATACTTGTAATCGCCATTGCCCCAGAACTTGAAGCGCTCGGGAGCCTGAACGTTCGGCAGGTTGACCACGCGGTTGTCATTGATGTATATCTTGAGCGCGCGCTTGTTGAACGACACGGCGAAATGGTTCCACTGTCCCACTTTGATGAATGACTTGAGCTCCTCCCATTCATTGCCTCCGTGTACAGTGTCTTCACTGTTGGGCTTACGAATTCTTAACCGGGTCCAGCCGTCAGGATTATCGGAACGGTATGTGAAACCGAATTCTCCCACCCGGTCATTATCCCCCATGTCAAAGATCAACTGAATTTCGGACGAGCCGAAGTCTCCCCCTTTGCTGCAGAAAACATCCCACTCGATGGTGAAGACATCGGGCAGATAGGATTTCATGTTCTCCATCAGCGGCTCCACGAAATTGTATTCTGTCGTGAAGCTCAGGTACTTCTGGCCGTTGATGACCGCCGTCTCGGCATTGCCCTCTCCCTGGATGTCCCACTTGGACGGGAATTCGCCGATCTGCTCATTTTTGAAGTCGTCCTGGAAAAGGACGACGCTGCCGCGCTCGAAGTCACTCTTGACCGTCTGCGTAGTGGCATTGGCCACATCGGACTGTTTGGCGCCACATTCTTCACAGAACTTACCGGTATTGCCTTTGTGGCCGCACTCGGGGCAGTCCCAGGTGGCAACTTCGCCGGTCGGCTGCTTGGCGCCGCACTCTTCGCAGAATTTGCCGGTGTTGCCGGCATGACCGCACTCCGGGCAGGTCCAGGCCCCGGCAGCAGCGGGAGCGTGCTGATGCGCCTCCTCCTGCTCCGTTTGCTCCTGCTGGTTGTTATTCTGACCGGTCACGACATTCTCGATGACCTCGCGTCCTCTCTGGCGGAGACGCTCCAGGATGCTCTGGGCGGAGGCAAGGCTGCCGGTCAGCATCAGGGCGGCAGCAATCAGGACAATCTTTTTCATATGCACTTCGTGTTATTCGTTATAGGACTCTCCTTTCTACGGCCTTGCGGTACCACTTGACCGTCTCCGGACTCAGCTCGACTATATCTGCCATAGCTTCCGTTCTATCGTTTGTGTGCAAATATCGTATGTTTCACTTTCTTAAACACCACCCTTCCGGGTGGGCACTCCACCCGGAAGGGTGGAATCCGGGTATCTTTTTTTTTCCTTATCTTTGTTTTCATGAGAAAATCCGTCATCCTCCTGCTGCTCTCCCTGCTCGCCTGCGCGCAGGTCTTTGCCTACAACGACCACCGCGGACACAAACTGGACTCGCTCGAGCGGGCCGTGGCGCGCTGGACGCCGGACGCGGTCGACCGGGCGACGGATCAGGAGCTGGTGGAACTCAACCGCGCCTATCGGGACCTGATGCTGGGCTACAGCGCCCTGAACGGGGAGAAATGCCTGTTCTATGCGCACAGGGCGCTTTCCATTTCCGAGTCCCGGGGCTGGGAAGAGGCCAACGCCGATGCCTGCCGCTACATCGGACAGTGTTTCTGGGCCTCCGGGCAATACGACAGCTCGCTGGTCTACTACCGGAAGGCGCTCGCCGCCGTGGAGCGGATGGCCGGCGGCGCCACCTCCCCGACGAATCCGGAGGGGGATTCCGAAAAAGAAGCGGACGACACCCGGTCCGCCCTGTACGGCGCCATCGGCAACCTGTACAACATGATGGACTCCATCCCGCAGGCGATGGCCTGGTACGGGAAGGCGGGAGCCATTTTCGACCGCTACGGCTGGGACCAAAGCAACTCCATCCTGTACTACAACATCGGCGAGACCTGGCTCGGGACCGGCGACCCCGGCCAGGCCGTCAAGGCCTACGAGAAGGCCCTCCGCTACGGGCAGGGTGATTCGCTGATGACCGCCAACGCACAGAAAGGCCTCGGACGCGCCTACCTGGAGCAGGGACGCACGTGGAAAGCCCTCCGCTACCTGCACCGGGCCGACGAATACTATGCCGCGCACCAGCAGGAGGAACTGGCGTTCACGAAAGAAAACTTCGAATACATGTCCGCCGCCCTCCTCGCCCAGCGCAGGCAACTGATGCTGATCCTCGCCGCGCTGGTGCTGATCGTGCTGCTCACCGGAAGCCTGTTCCTGCTCGGCCGTACACTGCGCGCGTCGCGCAAAGAGCAGGCGGAGGTGGCCGCCGTCCTGGAAGAAACCCTCGAAGACATGCAGCATACTGTCAATCAGATAGATACACCCAAGCTCTCCGCACGGGAAAGAGAGATTCTGGACCTGCTCGCCAAGGGCTATACGACCCCGCAGATCGCGGACGGCCTCGGGCTCAGCCCGGAGACGGTCAAATGGCACCGCAAGAAGCTGCTTGTCAAATTCGATGTCGCCAACACGGCCGCGCTGATTTCCACCGCCAAAGAGCTGGGTCTGCTGTAGCGTCATTCCCGGCTTGACCGGGAATCTCATAAAAATTGCTATATTTGTCTTCGTTATGGCAGAAACGAAGAATATCCTTTGGGAAAGCGCCGGCAAGGCCGGACTGGTTCTCGGCGGCGTCTCCATCACCTATTTGCTGTGTACCATGCTGACGGGCAAAGTTACCGGGAGCGGCGGCGCCGTTTTCCTGATGACGATCGTCAACCTGCTGCTCTGGCTGGCCAAGTTTGCCGGCTGCATTTTCCTGATGCGTTTCTTTATGTTGCGCTTCTCCCAGGCCGATCCTGACGCGGACAACAACCGCGTTTTCCGTTTCGGCACGCTGACAGCCCTGCTGTCCGCCCTGCTGTATTCAGCCGCCTACCTCGCCTATACAAGTTTCATTGCACCGGACACGTTTGCGGATGCGATCGATATGCTGCGGGACAACCCGATGATGGACGGCAATATGATCGCCCAGATGGAGGAGATGATCCCCCGGATGCCCACGGTCAGTTTCTTTGCGAACCTGATCTACTGCTGGCTGTTCGGCACGGTCCTCGCGGCCATCTTCTCCCGCAACATCCCTTCGAAGAACCCTTTTGCAAATCAGCAATAATATGGATATCTCCGTCATTATCCCCGCCTTCAACGAATGCGAATCCCTGCCTGAACTCTCCGCCTGGATCGCCCGCGTAATGCAGGCGCACGGCTACAGTTACGAGGTCCTCTTCATCGATGACGGGAGCACGGACGCCACCTGGGAGACGGTCCGCCGGCTTGCTGCCGAAGATGCGCACGTGCACGGCCTTCGTTTCCGGCGCAATTACGGCAAGTCCGCCGCGCTGTACTGCGGATTCGAGCGGGCGCAGGGCGAGGTCGTCTTCACGATGGACGCCGACCTGCAGGACTCGCCCGACGAACTTCCCGGGATGTACCAGATGATCGTCGAAGAGGGCTGGGACCTCGTCTCCGGCTGGAAGCAGCACCGCAAGGACAACACGCTAACCAAGAACCTGCCTTCCAAACTCTACAATGCTACGGCACGCCGCATCACGGGCATCCGGCTGCACGATATGAACTGCGGGCTGAAAGCCTACCGGCGCGAAGTCGTCAAGAGCATCGAGGTCTATGGCGAGATGCACCGCTACATCCCATATCTGGCTAAGAATGCCGGTTATACGAAGATCACGGAGAAACCCGTCCATCACGAGAAGCGGAAGTACGGCAAGAGCAAATTCGGGATGGACCGTTTTGTCAACGGTTTCCTGGACCTGCAGACGCTGTGGTTCCTGACGCGCTTCGGGAAGGACCCGATGCACTTCTTCGGCTACAGCGGCCTGCTGATGTTCCTGGTCGGTTTCGTGATGACCGTCTGGATCATCGTCGCGAAACTGATCCACCAGGCGCAGGGCCTGAAATTCCGCGCGGTCACGGACCAGCCGCTTTTCTATCTGGCGCTGGTCGCAGTGATTCTGGGCGTCGTGCTTTTCCTGGCCGGCTTCCTCGGAGAGATGATCGCGCGCTCCTCCTCCGACCGCAACCACTACAACATCAAAGACGAGCTTTGACGTCCAGCGTTACGCTTCCGCTCTGCACCCCCGGTGCGGAGGCGGTCAGCGTGACCTGTCCCGCCTGCTCCGAAGCCTGCACGATCGCGGTCAGCTTGCCGCCGAAGAAATGCATCTGCGGCAGGTGGAAGAGATCCAGGCAGGTCGGATCGCCGTTGGCGGAAGCCCGGTAGGCACCGCCCCGGCCTTCCGTAGCAAAACTCGCCAGCCTGCCGTCTGACGGACACAGGTTGCCGTCCTTGTCCACCACGCTGACCTCGACATAGGCGAGGTCCTTGCCGTCAGCCTGCAAGACCGTGCGGTCTGCCCTGAGCTCCAGGTGGTCCGGTTCTCCGGCCGTACGGACGCTGCGCTCCGCCACGGCATTGCCGGAAGCATCATACGCCACGACCCGGACCTCCCCCGGCTCATACACGGCATCCATCCACATCAGGCGGTAGCGACCCTGCTCGTCGGAGAGGTCTTTCGTCCTGCGGCCCAGGCTCCTGCCGTTGATGAAGAGCTCGGCGGAAGGATAATTGGTATAGACGAAGACCGGCGTGACTTCTCCCTCGCGTCCCGGCCAGGTCCAGTGCGGAAGGATATGGAGCGTCTCCGCATCCGGACGCCAGACGCTCCGGTACAGGTAGTAACGGTCTTTCGGGATCGATGCCAGGTCGATGATTCCGAAATTGGAACTGTGGTTGGGCATCGCCTCGTAGGGCGTAGGCTCACCCAGATAGTCGAAGCCCGTCCAGACGAACTGGCCGATCTCCCACGGCTTGTCCTGCGCCATGGCAAAATCGATGTCCGGGACGTTGGACCACCAGCAGTACTCCAGGTCATAGGAGGAGCACTGCCGGTCCTCGTGGGCGACGCGCGGCGTCTTCTCCACCGGGAACTTGTACACGCCGCGGGAAGAGATGGTCGAAGCCGTCTCGCTGCCCAGCACCACTTTGTGCGGCAGCGTCTCATAGGCCTGCTCGTACAGGTGGACGCGGTAGTTGAATCCCGGGACATCCAGCAGGCCAGCCAGGCCGTTTTCCAGCACACAGAGGACCTGATCCATCCCGCAGGTCGTGAAGCGGGTCGGATCCTCGCGGTGGCAGATGTCCACCAGGAACTTCGCCGTCCGGTAGCCGGAACTGTCGCACTGGCTGGGCACCTCGTTGCCGATGCTCCAGAAAACGACACTGGGATTGTTGCGGTACTGGTGAAGCATGTTGACCATGTCCTTTTCCGCCCATTCATCGAAGAAGAGGTGGTATCCGTTGCGGCATTTGCGGATGTCCCACTCGTCGAACGGCTCCAGCATCATCATGAAGCCCATTTCGTCGCAGAGGCGCACGAGTTCGGGGGCCGGCATGTTGTGGGAGGTGCGGATGGCGTCGCAGCCCATTTCCTTGAGCAGGGTCAGCTGATGGCGCAGGGCGGCTTCGTTGACCGCCGAGCCCAGCGGGCCCAGGTCGTGGTGGTTGCAAACGCCCTGGAACTTTCGGGGTACTCCGTTCAGGAAGAAGCCCTGGTCGGCCACCAGGGAAATGCTGCGGATGCCGAAGGCGGTCGTATATTCATCCACCTTCCTCCCCCGCACGTAAACGGAAGTAACGGCCTTATAGAGCGAAGGCGTTTCAGGCGTCCAAAGCTGCGGGCGGACAAGCTCGAGCAGCTGCTGCAGGCGACCGTCATCCGCCACCGCGGATTCGGAAGAGGAGGCGACCCGCCGCCCGTCCGGCGCGTAAATATCCGTCCGGATGCGTTCTGCTTCTCCCCGGAGCGCCACTTTCAGGTTCACGCGGGCGGACGCAGAAGAGACATTCTCACAAATGAGCTGTGTACCCCAGACGGGGACGTGCACATTGTCCGTCACGATCAGGTGGACATTGCGGTACAGACCGGCCCCCGGATACCAGCGGGAAGACTCGGGGAGGTTTTCCAGCCGCACGGCAAGGAGATTCTTGCCGCCGTCCCGGCGCAGGAATTCCGAAATATCGAAATGGAAGGAATTGTAGCCATACGGCCACTCACCCACGAAACGGCCGTTCACATAGACCTTTGCCTGGCTCATCGCACCGTCGAAAAGCAGCTCCGCACACTTGCCCTCGCGGAAATCCGGTGCAACGAATTCCAAACGATACCAGCCGACACCCACATACGGGAGGCCGCCGGTACGGCCGGTCTTCAGGGTAGCACGTGTCTCGAAATTCTGCTCAATGGCAACGACCTGGGCATCATTGCCGGCATCGAAGGGGCCATAGATTGCCCAGTCGTGCGGAACCGTGACGGACTCCCAGGCGGCATCATCCACCGCCACGGCGGAAAAATCCCCGTCACCCTTGACGAATTTCCAGCCTTTATCCAACAAGTACTCCTGCCTGACCGCCTGTTCGCAGGAAAGCAAACCAGACAGCATCACCACTGCCAACGCAGCAAATAACAATCTTCTCATTTGATTTGGTTTTCCCCAAAGGTAACCAATAACCGGCAAAACTGCAACTCCAGCGGTTCCATGCAGGATCAGAGCGCACGCAGGCTAGCGGATCTTTCATCTGCACAAACGAAAGATGCCCGGCTGACATCGTCAACCGGGCATCCCGAAAAGCGGCAGCGGCCTACTCTCCCACCTGGTGGGGCAGTACCATCGGCGCTGGTGAGTTTAACTTCTCTGTTCGGAATGGGTAGAGGTGGTTCATCACC
>JAFTGA010000011.1 GCA_017458145.1 Bacteroidales bacterium
ACGGCGCTATCCTCGTCGTGGCCGCCACCGACGGTCCGATGCCCCAGACCAACGAGCACGTCCTCCTCGCCAAGCAGGTGAACGTCCCGAAGATGGTCGTCTTCCTGAACAAGGTCGACCTCGTGGACGATGAGGAAATGCTTGACCTCGTCGAGATGGAGGTCCGCGACCTCCTCAGCAAGTACGATTTCGACGGTGACAACGCCCCTGTTATCCGCGGGTCCGCCCTCGGCGCCCTCAACGGCGAGCCGGAGTGGGAGGCCAAGGTGATGGAACTCATGGACGCTGTCGACGAGTACATTCCCCTTCCGGTCCGTGAGAACGAGAAGCCGTTCCTGATGCCTATCGAGGACATCTTCTCCATCACCGGTCGTGGTACTGTCGTCACCGGCCGTATCGAGACGGGTACCATCCACGTCAACGATCCTGCCGAGATCGTCGGTTTCAATGATAAGCCGAAGAACACCGTCGTCACCGGCGTCGAGATGTTCCGCAAGCTCCTCGACCAGGGCGAGGCAGGCGACAATGTGGGTCTGCTCCTCCGTGGTATCGACAAGAAGGAAGTCAAGCGTGGTGAGGTCATCGCCAAGCCGGGTTCCATCACTCCGCACAAGCACTTCCTCGGACAGATCTACGTCCTGAAGAAGGAAGAGGGTGGCCGTCACACGCCGTTCCACAACAAGTATCGTCCCCAGTTCTTCATCCGCACCCTGGATGTTACCGGTGAGATCACCCTGCCGGCCGGTGTCGAGATGGTTATGCCTGGTGACAACGTGGAGATCGATGTCCAGCTCATCACTCCGGTCGCTCTGAACGAGAACCTCCGCTTCGCTATCCGCGAAGGTGGTCGTACCGTCGGTGCCGGTCAGGTGATCAAGATCCTCGACTAATCACGAAATCCCGATGGGGCGGCCCCGCCCGCCCCATTATACAGGGGAATAGAATAATGGTAATTCAGCGGTCTCCAAAACCGTCAATGTGGGTTCGATTCCTGCTTCCCCTGCAAATATCAAAGGTTACGATTTGGTAATTGTTTAACAGATGCCGCCCTCCCGCTTCCATTTCGCGGCATCCATTAAATGTAAAGATGAGAAAGTTTATCAATTACTGCAAAGAGTCTTTCACCGAACTCACCAAGAAGACGACTTGGCCGACTTGGGCGAAGCTGCAGAGCTCCGCACTCCTTGTCATCGTCACGACTGTCCTCCTGGCTGCGGTTCTTTGGGTGATCGATTTCGCTTTCCAATCTCTGATGACCGGAATCTACACATTGTAATCTTGACTCGTTATGGGCGAAATGAAATGGTACGTCCTGCGGGCAGCAGGAGGGAAGGAGAAGAAGGCCAAAGAATATCTTGAAAAAGAGATTGAGCGAAGCGGGCTTGAGGACCAGGTGGCTCAAGTACTTGTTCCCGTAAAAAAGGAAATTGTCACGAAAAACGGCAAAAGGAAGGCAGTCGACAAACTGCTTTTCCCTGGTTATGTGCTTATCCAGGCCGAGCTGAGTGCCAAGCTTGAAAACATCATCCGCAACCTCGTTCCCGGCATGTCCGGTTTCCTGACCGAAAAGCGTACGACCAATGGAGCCCAGTTTGAGCGCATCCCCGTGCCTATCCGTGAGGACGAGGCCCAGCGGATCCTCGGAGTCCAGGACGAAAACGCAGACAACGCTGCGGAGACCTATGTCAACTATGAAGTCGGCGAGTCCGTCCGCATCACGGACGGTCCTTTCAGCGGCTTCAGCGGCGTGGTCGACGAGATTCTGGAAGACCGGAGCAAGGTCAAGGTAATTGTCGTGATCTTCGGAAGGAAGACCCAGCTCGAACTCAGCTTTACACAAGTAACTAAAGAATAACATTTCAACATGGCAAAAGAAGTTACCGGATTTATCAAGCTCCAAATCAAAGGCGGAGCTGCCAATCCTGCACCTCCGGTAGGACCTGCACTCGGTTCCAAAGGCTTGAACATTATGGATTTCTGCAAGGCTTTCAATGCAGCCACGCAGGGCCAGGCGGGCAAGATCCTTCCCGTCGTGATCACCGTCTACTCCGACAAGTCCTTCACCTTCGAAGTCAAGCAGCCGCCTGTGGCCGTCTCCCTGAAAGAAGCCGCCAAGATTGACAAGGCTTCCGGAGAGCCGAACCGCAAGAAGGTGGCGTCCGTGACCTGGGACCAGATCAAGACGATTGCCGAAGGCAAGATGCCGGACCTCAACTGCTTCACCCTCGCATCCGCAATGCGCATGGTGGCAGGCACCGCAAGAAGCATGGGTATCACCGTGACCGGCGAATTCCCCGAGAACCTTTAAATCAGACACGCATTATGGCAAGAATGACAAAGAATCAGAAGGCAGTTGCTGAGAAGTACGATTCTCACAAACTGTATCCGCTCGCTGAGGCGTGCCAGGTGGTAAAGGATATCACGTACACCAAGTTCGACGCTACCGTCGAGATTTCCGCGAATCTGGGTGTTGACCCGCGCAAGGCCAACCAGATGATCCGTGGCGTGGTCACCCTTCCGAACGGAACGGGCAAGGTGGTCCGCGTCCTCGCCCTCTGCACTCCCGACAAGGAGAACGAGGCCAAGGAAGCCGGTGCCGACTACGTGGGTCTGGACGACTACATCGAGAAAATCAAAGGTGGCTGGACGGATGTGGACGTCATCGTCTGTACTCCTTCCGTGATGGCCAAGGTCGGCGCCCTGGGTAAGATCCTCGGTCCGCGCGGCCTGATGCCGAACCCCAAGACCGGTACGGTCACGATGGAGATCGGCGCCGCCGTCAAGGCCTCCAAGGCCGGTAAGATTGACTTCAAGGTCGACAAGACCGGCATCATCCATACGGGCATCGGCAAGGCTTCCTTCTCGGCCCAGCAGCTCTACGAAAACGCCGCGGAGGTGCTCAACGCCATTGCAAAGCTTAAGCCGCAGTCCCTCAAGGGCACTTACATGAAGAGCGCAGCATTGTGCTCCACCATGAGCCCCGGTATCAAGATCGATCTCAAAGCATTCCTCAACGGTGCTGAGTAAAAATTCAATATTATGAAAAAGGAAGTTAAAGGTCAAATTATTGAAAGCATCTCAGCACAGCTTCAGCAGTATCCGAATTTCTACATCACCGATATTGCTGGCCTGAATGCTGGACAGACAAGCAAACTGCGTCGCGAATGCTTCAACCAGGGCATCGTGCTGAGCGTCGTCAAGAATACCCTGTTCGCCCACGTCCTGAAGGGTGTGGAGAACGAGGATATGAAGACCCTCGCCGAGACCCTCAAGGGCAACACCGCCATCATGTACACCAACGTCCCCTCCGCCCCTGGCAAGCTCATCAAGAAGCTCCAGCGCGAAGGCTTCACCAAGCCGGTGGTCAAGGGCGCCTACGTACAGGACTGCGTCTTCATCGGTGAAGACAAGCTCGACCAGCTCGCTGCCATCAAGACCAGGGAAGAGCTCATCGGCGACATCATCGCCCTCCTCCAGAGCCCGATCCAGCGCGTCATCGGCGGCCTCGAGAATGCGTCCGAGGGCAAGGCGGACGACGAGAAGATTGCGTCCGCAAAGCCCGCAGCAGAGGCTGCTCCGGCCGCAGAGCCGGCAGCCGCTCCCGCAGAAGAGGCTGCACCGGCCGCCGCAGAGGCAGCCCCGGCAGCTGAAGCTCCTGCAGCAGAATAAGAATAATATTAACAATTAAAAAGTATAAAATTATGGCAGATGTTAAAGCCCTTGCAGAAGAGTTGGTAAACCTCTCTGTAAAAGACGTTCAGGAACTTGCAAAGATCCTCAAGGAAGAGTATGGTATCGAGCCTGCAGCCGCTGCTGTGGTCGTCGCTGACGGTGCCGGTGCCGGCGCTGCCGCCGAGGCTGAGCAGACTGAGTTCGATGTGATCCTCAAGGCCGCCGGCCAGGCCAAGCTCAATGTGATCAAGGTTGTCAAGACGGAGCTCGGTCTCGGTCTGAAGGAAGCCAAGGATCTCGTTGACGGTGCCCCGTCCACAGTGAAGGAGAAGATTTCCAAGGCAGAGGCCGAAGCCCTCAAGGCTGCTCTTGAGGAAGCCGGCGCCGAGGTTGAGATTAAATAAATCCGCCTCTCCCTGCTGAAAGGGACAAAACAGGTTTAGAGCCAGGGATAATAGGCTCTAAACCTTTTTTCCGTATTTAATTTTTCTTCTATTTCCAACGTTTCCAACGGCAGAATATGTCAAAAAAGGCTACCAACAAGCGCATCAACTTCGCAACATCCAAGATCCTGGAGTATCCGGACCTGCTGGAAGTGCAACTCAAGTCCTTCAAGGACTTCTTCCAGCTCGAGACCACGCCGGAGAACCGCAAGAATGAAGGCCTTTACCAGGTATTCCAGGAAATCTTCCCGATCGAGGATACGAGGAACAACTACAAGCTCGAGTTCATCGACTATTTCATTGATCCTCCCCAGTATTCCATCGAGGAATGCCTGCAGCGCGGTCTGAGCTACAATGTCCCCCTGAAGGCAAAACTCCGCCTTTCCTGCACTGACCCGGAGCATGAGGACTTCGACACCCGTGTCCAGGACGTCTATCTGGGCAACATTCCCTATATGACGCCCGGCGGTACGTTCGTGATCAACGGATCCGAGCGCATCATCGTTTCCCAGCTGCACAGATCCCCCGGCGTGTTCTTCGACCAGAGCATGCACGCCAACGGTACGAAGCTCTATTCCGCCCGCATCATCCCCTTCAAGGGATCCTGGATCGAGTTCGCGACGGACATCAACAACGTGATGTACGCGTACATCGACCGCAAGAAGAAACTGCCTGTGACCACGCTCCTCCGGGCGATCGGTTACAATGCGGACAAGGATATCATCGACATCTTCGACCTGGCCGACGAAATCGAGGTCACGCCGGAGAACATGGAGGCCTGCAAAGGACGCAAGCTCGCCAACAACGTCCTCAAGACCAAGTTCGAGGACTTTATCGATGAGGATACCGGAGAAGTCACTCCCGTGGAGCGTATCGAGATCATCGTCAAGCGCGGCGAGATCCTCGACGACGCGACGATCGAGGCGATCCTCGAAGCCGACGAGAAGAGCATCCTCCTGCAGAAGGACGAAGTGGGCTCCGCCGAGTACGCCATTATTTTCAACACGCTCCAGAAGGACCCGACCAATACAGAGATCGAGGCCGTCAACTACATCTACAAGCAGCTCCGCAACTCGGAACCGCCGGATGAGAGCACGGCCCGCGACGTCATCGACAAACTCTTCTTCTCCGAGAAGAGATACGACCTGGGCAGCGTCGGCCGTTTCCGTCTCAACAAGAAACTCGGCCTGACCATCGCCCCGGACGTGCGCGTCCTGACGAACACCGACATCATCGAGATCATCAAATATCTCATCCAGCTGATCAACTCTAAGGCCACCGTGGACGATATCGACCACCTGTCCAACCGCCGTGTCCGCACGGTCGGCGAGCAGCTGGCCAACCAGTTCAGCGTGGGTCTGAGCCGCATGGCCCGCACCATCCGCGAGCGGATGAACGTGCGTGACAGCGAACAGTTCAACCCGATCGACCTGATCAACGCAAAGACGCTCTCTTCCGTGATCAATTCGTTCTTCGGCACGAGCCAGCTCTCCCAGTTCATGGACCAGACCAACCCGCTGGCCGAGATCACCCACAAGCGCCGTCTGAGCGCCCTGGGTCCCGGCGGTCTGAGCCGCGACCGCGCCGGATTCGAAGTCCGCGACGTGCACTACACGCACTACGGCCGCCTCTGCCCGATCGAGTCTCCGGAAGGCCCGAACATCGGCTTGATCTCCTCGCTGTGCGTCTATGCGCGCATCGACCAGCTCGGATTCATCGAAACCCCCTACCGCGATGTCAAGGACGGCAAAGTGGACCTCTCCCCTGCCGGCACCCATTATATGAGCGCCGAGGAGGAGGAGAACCAGCTCGTCTCCCTGGCCAACGTCCGGATGGACGATGACGGAAATATCCTCGAAGACCGCATCCAGTGCCGTCTTGAGGCGGATTTCCCGGTCGTCACGAAAGAAGAGGTCAACTATATGGACGTGGCCCCGAACCAGATGGCTTCGGTCGCCGCCTCCCTCATCCCGTTCCTGGAGCACGACGACGCCCACCGCGCCCTGATGGGTGCGAACATGATGCGTCAGGCCGTGCCGCTGCTCAAGCCGGAGTCCCCGATCGTGGGTACCGGCCTGGAGGAGCGCGTCTGCATCGACTCCCGGACCCAGTACATCGCGGAGCGCCGCGGCGAAGTCACCTATGTGGACGCCAATGAGATCCGCATCCGCTACGAGAAGACCGAGGATGAAAAATTCGTCAGCTTCTCCCCCGAAGAGACGGTCTACAAGCTCCCGATCTACCGCCGTACCAACCAGAGCACGACGATCACCCTGTCCCCGCTCGTGAAGAAGGGCGACAAGGTGGAGAAGGGCCAGATCCTCACCCAGGGGTATGCCACGCAGAACGGCGAGCTCGCCCTCGGCCGCAACCTCATGGTCGCCTTCATGCCTTGGAAGGGCTACAACTACGAGGATGCCATCGTCCTCTCCGAGGAGATGGTGAAGTGGGATGTGCTTACTTCCGTGCACGTGGACGAGTACCTCACCGAGGTCCGCGACACCAAGCGCGGCATGGAGGAACTCACTTCCGACATCCCGAATGTCAGCGAGGATGCGACTCGGAACCTCCGCGAGGACGGTATCGTGCGCATCGGCGCCCACATCGAGCCGGGCGACATCATGATCGGCAAGATCACGCCGAAGGGCGAGAGCGATCCTTCTCCGGAAGAGAAGCTCCTCAAGGCCATCTTCGGCGACAAGGCCGGTGATGTCAAGGACGCTTCCCTCAAGGCCAATCCGTCCCTGAGCGGTACCGTCGTCGGCACGGCCCTCTATGCCAAGCTCTCCAAGGAGACCGGCAAGAAGAGCCAGGCCAAGAACGACCAGAAAACCCGTCTGGAGATGCGTCAGGCCGAGTTTGACCGCAAGGCCGAGAAACTCTATGCCGACTTCATCCAGAAACTCGTGATCCTGACCAAGAACCGCAAGAGCGCCGGCGTCTCCGACCTCTACGGCGTCGAGATCATCCCGAAGGACAAGAAGATCACCACCGAGATCCTCAAGAGCATCGACTATACCAACATCACGTCCGGCAAGTGGACGACCGACAAGGACGCCAACCTGCTGATCCGCGACCTGATCAACAACTACTGCATCGCTCTCAAGACCGAGCAGGCGATCTGCAAGCGCGAACTGGACAAGATCAAGGTGGGCGACGAGCTTCCCAACGGGGTCATGCAGCTTGCCAAGGTGTATATTGCCAAGAAGCGCAAGATCACCGTCGGTGACAAGATGGCCGGCCGTCACGGCAACAAGGGTATCGTGGCGAAGATCGTCCGCCAGGAGGACATGCCGTTCCTCGAGGACGGCACCCCCGTGGACATCGTGCTCAACCCGCTCGGCGTGCCTTCCCGAATGAACCTCGGACAGATCTACGAGACAGTGCTCGGCTGGGCCGGCGCCCGGCTCGGCCTCAAGTTCAGCACCCCGATCTTCGACGGTGCCAGCATCGAGGAGATCTGCGACTACACGGACAAGGCCGGCGTTCCCAGGTACGGCAAGACCCAGCTGCGCGACGGCGGCACCGGAGACTACTTCGACCAGCCCGCGACCGTGGGTGTCATCTATATGATCAAGCTCGGCCACATGGTCGATGACAAGATGCACGCCCGCTCCATCGGTCCGTACTCCCTCATCACCCAGCAGCCGCTCGGCGGCAAGGCCCAGTTCGGCGGCCAGCGTTTCGGTGAGATGGAGGTCTGGGCGCTCGAGGCTTTCGGCGCGGCCAACGCCCTGCAGGAGATCCTGACCGTCAAGTCCGACGACGTGGTCGGACGGTCCAAGACTTACGAGGCGATCGTCAAGGGCGACCCGATGCCGCCTGCAGGCATCCCTGAGTCCCTCAACGTGCTTCTCCACGAACTCCGTGGACTTGGTCTCAAGGTTACTTTGGATTAATTGGTTTGAACGAAACGTAATATGCCTACTTTCAATAACAAAGACAATAAGGTAAAGAGCAACTTCCAGACGATCAGAATCTCGCTTGCGTCGCCGGAGGACATCACCGAGCGTTCGTGCGGCGAGGTCCTCAAGCCGGAGACCGTCAACTACCGGACTTACAAGCCCGAACGCGACGGACTCTTCTGTGAGAAGATTTTCGGTCCGACCAAGGATTACGAGTGCTATTGCGGCAAGTACAAGCGCATCCGCTATCGCGGAATCGTCTGCGACCGATGCAACGTCGAGGTCACCGAAAAGAAGGTGCGCCGCGAGCGGATGGGCCATATCACCCTGACCGTTCCGGTGGCCCACATCTGGTACTTCAAGTCCGCGCCCAACAAGATCTCCGCGCTCCTCGGCCTGCCGGCCAAGAAGCTCGAATCCGTGATCTACTACGAGAAGTACATCGTGGTGCGTCCGGGCGCCAGCGACGTGCCCAAGATGGAACTCCTCTCCGAGGACGAGTACCTGGACGCCCTGGCCCGCATCCCGGGCAACGAGAACCTGCCGGACAGCGATCCGGACAAGTTCGTCGCCAAGATGGGCGCCGAGGGCATCTACGACCTCCTCAAGGAGATCGACGTCGAAGAGCTGGGCCGTGACCTCCGCCAGCGGATGCTGACCGAAGGCTCCCAGCAGCGCAAGGCCGAGATCCTCAAGCGTCTGCAGGTTGTCAAGTGGTTCCAGGAGTCCAAGGGCATCAACCGTCCCGAGTGGATGGTGATGAAGGTGATCCCCGTGATCCCGCCGGATCTCCGTCCGCTCGTCCCCCTCGACGGCGGCCGCTTCGCCACCTCCGACCTCAACGACCTCTACCGTCGCGTGATCATCCGCAACAACCGCCTGAAGAAGCTCATCGAGATCAAGGCTCCGGAAGTCATTCTCCGCAACGAGAAGCGCATGCTTCAGGAAGCCGTCGATTCCCTCTTCGACAACTCCAAGAAGTCCTCTGCCGTCAAGAGCGAGTCCAACCGCGCCCTCAAGAGCCTGTCCGACTCCCTCAAGGGCAAGCAGGGCCGTTTCCGCCAGAACCTCCTCGGCAAGCGTGTCGATTACTCCGCACGTTCGGTCATCGTCGTCGGTCCGGAGCTCAACATGCATGAGTGCGGCCTGCCGAAATTCATGGCTGCCGAGCTTTACAAGCCGTTCATCATCCGCAAGCTCATCGAGCGCGGCATCGTCAAGACCGTGAAGTCCGCCAAGAAGATCGTGGACCGCAAGGATCCCGTGATCTGGGACATCCTTGAGAACGTGATGAAGGGCCACCCGGTGCTCCTCAACCGTGCACCGACCCTGCACCGCCTCGGTATCCAGGCCTTCCAGCCGCGCATGATCGAGGGCAAGGCCATCCAGCTGCATCCGCTCGCCTGTACGGCTTTCAACGCCGACTTCGACGGTGACCAGATGGCCGTCCACCTTCCGCTCGGCAACGCCGCCATCATGGAGGCGCAACTGCTGATGCTCGGCTCGCAGAACATCCTCAACCCGGCCAACGGCGCGCCGATCACGGTGCCGTCCCAGGATATGGTTCTCGGTCTGTACTACATCACCAAGATCCGTCCGGGCGCCAAGGGCGAGGGCAAGAGTTTCTACTCCCCCGAGGAAGTCATCGTCGCCTACAACGAGAAAGCCATCGACATGCACGCCAGGATCAACGTCCGGCTCGCCGTCGACAAGCAGGACCCGTCCCAGGGCGAACACCTCGTCGAGACGACCGCCGGCCGCATCATCGTGAACCAGTTCGTACCGGACGAGGTCCCTTACGTCAACGAGATCCTCGGCAAGAAGGCGCTCCGCAAGATCATCACCGACGTGATCAAGCATACCGGTGTGACCCGTACGGCGAAATTCCTTGACGATATCAAGAACCTCGGTTACGACCAGGCTTTCCGCGCCGGTATCTCCTTCAACCTGGGCGACGTGCTCGTCCCGCCGGAGAAGACGACCCTCGTGGAGGAAGCCTACAAGCAGGTGGCCGCGATCCGTGATGACTACGATATGGGCTTCATCACCAACAACGAGCGCTACAACAAGGTCATCGACCTGTGGTCCTCCGTCGACAACCGCCTGACCGGCATCGTCACGAAACAGATCTCTGCCGACCAGCAGGGTTTCAACCCCGTGTTCATGATGCTGGACTCCGGCGCCCGTGGTTCCACCACCCAGATCAAGCAGCTCTGCGGCATGCGAGGCCTGATGGCCAAGCCCCAGAAAGCCGGTGCCTCCGGCGCGGACATCATCGAGAACCCGATCGTGTCCAACCTGAAGGAGGGCATGACCGTGCTCGAATATTTCATCTCCACGCACGGCGCCCGCAAGGGTCTAGCCGACACCGCCTTGAAGACGGCCGACGCCGGTTACCTGACCCGCCGTCTGGTGGATGTGTCCCACGACGTGATCATCACCGAAGAGGATTGCGGCACGCTCCGCGGCCTGATCGCCACCGCGATCAAGAACAAGGACGAAGTCGTCGAGTCCCTCGGCGAGCGCATCCTGGGCCGTACCTCCGTGCACGATATCTTCAACCCGCTGACCGGAGAGCTGATCATCAAGGCCGGCGAGGAAATCCGCGAAAAGGAAGCCGACCTGATCGACTCCCTGCCGATTGAGCAGGTCGAGATCCGTTCGGTGCTCACCTGCGAGAGCCGCAAGGGCGTCTGTGCCAAGTGCTACGGACGCAACCTGGCGACCAGCCGCATGGTCGAGAAGGGCGAAGTGGTCGGCGTCATCGCCGCCCAGTCCATCGGCGAACCGGGTACCCAGCTGACCCTGCGTACCTTCCACGTCGGTGGTACCGCCTCCTCCTCCGCAGCCGATTCCTCCATTGAATCCAAGTACGACGGTGTCCTCAAGTTCGAGGAACTCCGTACCATCGACCGTGTCACGGATGAAGGTTCCGTCGAGACCGTGGTCGTGAGCCGCATGGCCGAGCTCCGGATCATGGACGAGAATACCGGCATCACCTACTCCCAGTATGACGTCCCTTATGGTGCCGTGCTTTACAAGAAGGACGGCGACAAGGTCAAGAAGGGCGACATGATCTGTGAATGGGATGCCTACAACGCCACCACCATCGTCGAGACCGCCGGTATCGTCCGTTTCGAGAACATGATCGAAGGTTCCACCTTCCAGAAGGATGCAGCCGACGAGTTCACGATGAGCACCGACAAGGTCATCATCGAGTCCAAGGACAAGACCAAGAGCCCCGCGATGCATATCGTGGACGAAAACGGCAACACCCTCAAGACTTTCAACCTGCCGGTCGGCGCCCACATCATGGCGGAGAACGGCAACACGGTCAAGGTGGGTGACGTGGTCATGAAGATTCCGCGCGCCATCGGCAAGGCCAGCGACATCACCGGCGGTCTGCCGCGTGTCACCGAGCTCTTCGAGGCCCGCAACCCGTCCAGCCCGTCCATCCTCTCCGAGATCAACGGAGAAGTCGTGATGGGCAAGGTCAAGCGCGGCAACCGCGAGATCTCCGTCCGCAACAAGTCCGGAGTCGAGAAGCACTACCTCGTGCCGCTGACCAAGCAGATCCTCGTCCAGGAGAACGACTACGTCAAGGCGGGCACTCCGCTGTCCGACGGCGGCGTGTCTCCGAGCGACATCCTGGCCATCCTCGGTCCCGTCAAGGCCCAGGAGTACATCGTGAACGAAGTGCTGGCCGTCTACCGCCTCCAGGGCGTGAAGATCAACGACAAGCACTTCGAGATCATCGTTCGCCAGATGATGCGTAAGGTCGAGATCACCTTCCCAGGCGACACCGAGTTCCTCAACGAGGAGATGGTGGACAAGTGGCGCTTCATGGACGTCAACGACCGGATCTACGGCAAGTACTATGTGCTCGACGCCGGCGGCTCGCAGAAATACGAGCAGGGCGACATCATCGGCGCCCGCGAGATGCGCAGCGAGAATGACTCGCTTTCCCGTCAGGGCCTGCAGATGATGGCCACTCGTCCGACGCAGCCGGCGACGGCCCGCCTGATCCTCCAGGGTATCACCCGTGCCGCCCTCAAGACCGACAGTTTCATCTCCGCAGCCTCCTTCCAGGAGACCACCAAGGTGCTCAGCGAAGCCGCCATCCGCGGCCGCGTCGACCACCTCGAAGGCCTCAAGGAGAACGTCATCTGCGGTCACCTGATCCCTGCCGGTACCGGTCTGAGCAACTACCAGGACATCATCGTCGGCCGCAAGGACGAGTTGAACCAGGAGCTCAACGAATTGTAAGGCGGCGCCTTACTATTCATTCCCCTCAAACTACCGACCCCATTCGGGGCCGGTAGTTTTTTTATGATTGGGGAGGCTTCCCCCAAACCCCCTCGGTCGGCCTTCGACCTCCGAGGTTTTTTCCCTTGTCATCCCCGACCTGATCGGGGATCTCGTCCTGCAACGATCCTGACCGCTACCGTTTCCCTCCAATGCCTCGCATCCGCTGTATCGCTCCCCGGACGGGCAACGTACGAAGACCGATGTAGAAGGCCTTGCAGCGATTTGGTATTTCAAATGATTGTATATATCTTTGTTAAGAGTATATATATAATGGATACGATTACCCTGAAACGGAAACTCATCGACATCAAGGCTCCTGTATTCGAGACGCTCTCCCTGCAGGCACGCCGGGAGGGGGTGTCGCTGAAAAAGTATATCGAGACCCTGCTGGAGCGGGATGCGGAGCAGCATCGGGCAGAGCGGTCCGCCCGCGTCAAGGACCCGCGGATCCTCGGTCTGGTCGGGATCGCCAGGCGCTCCGCAACGGAAGCTGATCCGGAGGATGAACGTCTCCAATACATCCTTTCCAAATGAAACTCCGGCTGTTCCTGGACACCAATGTGTTGCTGGGTATCCTGCTCGAGCGGCCAGGATATGAGCCTATGTTGGATATCCTGCAAATGGGCTCCGACGGGGAGGTCTCCCTCTGCACCTCCTATCTGTCGATGGCCAACATCGCGTATGTCCTTCGGAAGGAATACCGCAGCGGCGTACTGCTCCCGACGCTGAAGCAAATCTCCTCGCTGGTCGAAATCCTGCCGATGGACAACGCTCAGTTGCAGAAAGCCATCCTGCTGTCGGGGCCGGACTTCGAAGACATCCTGCAGGCCGTCTGTGCCGCAGCCGCCGGATGCCAGGTCATCGTCACCCACAACACGAAGCACTTCGCCATCCACCGTGCCCTTGCCGACGACTGGACCCTCCCCGAGATCCTCACGCCCGCATCATTTCTTGATAAATACACTTATTTAGTGGATTATTTGAAATAATTACTTACCTTTGCAATAGACATTAAACTATGCAACTCGTTTTTACACAAGAGTACTTGTTCAACCTCTATCACAATCAGGCAACAGACAAGCATCATAGATTTCAACCTGAAGTGATCAAGAAGTACATCAAGGTTGTTAACATATTTAAGAACGCAAAGACCGTTGAAGATCTTTTTCCGTTCAATTCTTTGAATTACGAGAAACTGTCCGGGGACAAGTCTGGCGTAGAATCAGTGCGGATCACTGACAAATACAGACTTGAATTCCGAACCGAAAAGATTGAAGGTGAGGACATAGTGGTTGTCTGCAATATTTTGGAATTGTCAAACCATTATCAATAAGACTATGGTAAAGAATAGTTTCGTGCCTACGCATCCGGGGGAAGTCATCAAGGATGAATTGATTGCGAGGGGGATCACACAAAAGGATTTTGCTCAGCGCATCGGGGTTCCTTATACGATGCTCAATGATGTTTTGAATGAACGCAGACCCCTTTCCGCGGCCGTAGCTCTGTACATTGAAACAGCGTTGGGGATCTCTGCGGATTTGTTAATGGGCCTTCAGTCAGACTATACGATGCAGCAGACCCGCAATAATGCGGAGATCCAGCGCAAGTTGCGGAAAGTCCAACCCTACTCTTCCCCCCAGACTACAAACCTCGCCACTCCCCGGTAGCCAACCACGAGGCGGGCAACTACCGCACCGGGACGGCGTGGGTGTTCTTGACTTCGCCCATGACGAAGGAGCTGTTGAGGCCGCCGATGCAGTCGAGTTCGCCGAGGATGCGCAGCACGAACTGCTGGTACTCCTTCATGCTGGACACATAGACCTTCAGCAAGAAGTCGTAATCTCCTGATATATTGTAACATTCTCCGACTTCGTCCATCGTTTGGACGGCATCCATCAGGCGCCGGGCGTTCTCGTAGGTGTGCTGCTTCATCCTGATATAGCAGAAGGCGATGAAGGAGCAGTCCAGCTTTTCCGCGTCCAGCACGGCCACGTAGCCCTTGATGTAGCCCTGCTCCTGCAGACGTCTGATGCGCTCGAACACCGGCGTGGGCGAAAGATGCACGCGCGCGGCGACCTGTTTGTTGGTCAGCGCGGCGTCTTCCTGCAGGAGGCGCAGGATGGCAAGATCGGTAGTGTCAAGTCCGCTCATAGTACGAAAAAGATAAAACTTCTGCCCAAGCCTGTTCAACAGGCAATAAACAGAATAATTCAACAAATCTCTGCGTAAAAATAGGTGTATTTTCCTAATTTTCAAAAAACCTTGGAAGAAATATCTATTCCTCCGACCTTTGCATCAGTTGATTGACTTTGAAACTGCGGCAGCCTGTGGGGAGGAAAGTGTGAGCCCGCGCACGTTGGCCCGTGCAGTCGAGGGCCGTGCGGGGCGTGCGGGAGGCAGGCTGCCGCCATCATGAAGAGCCATAGCCAGACGGGGATGCCCGGCAAGCGATCAGCGACCGGGCGCCCCGGCTGGCGGGCGGAAAGGAAGAATAACAGTAAAATAATTATAGTATGAGCACCCAGAAATTACACCTTGAGACGCTGGCCCTCCATGTCGGCCAGGAGAGCCCGGACCCCGCATCGGACGCCCGCGCCGTCCCCATCTACCAAACGACCTCCTACGTCTTCCGCAACAGCCAGCATGCCGCCGACCGCTTCGGCCTGCGCGACCCCGGCAACATCTACGGCCGCCTGACCAACTCCACCCAGGCTGTCTTCGAAGAGCGCGTGGCCGCGCTGGAAGGCGGCGTGGCGGGTCTGGCCGTCGCCTCCGGCGCCGCCGCCATCACCTACGCCCTGCAGAACGTCCTGCAACAGGGCGACCACATCATCGCCGCCGACAACCTCTACGGCGGCTCCTACAACCTGATCACCCACACGCTCGCGACCCAGGGCATCGAGAACACCATCCTGAATGTCAACGACCTGCAGGCGCTCGAGGCTGCCATCCGGCCCAACACCAAGGTCATCTACGCCGAGACCTTCGGCAACCCCAACTCCGACGTCGCCGACTTCGAAGGTATCGCCGCCGTGGCCCACCGGCACCACATCGTCTTCATCGTGGACAACACCTTCGCCCCCTTGCTCATCCGCCCGCTGGAGAGAGGCGCCGACATCGTCGTCCACTCCGCCACCAAGTTCATCGGCGGCCACGGCAGTTCGCTGGGCGGCGTGATCGTGGACGGTGGCAAGTTCGACTGGAAAGCCAATGCCGACAAATATCCCACGCTCGCCAAACCCGATCCCAGCTACCACGGCGCCGTATTTGCCGACGTGGCCGGTCCGGCCGCTTTTGTCACGCGGATCCGCGCGGTCATCCTGCGCGACACCGGCGCGGCCATCAGCCCCTTCAATGCCTGGATCCTGCTGCAGGGCGTGGAGTCCCTGCCGCTGCGCATCGAGCGCCACACGCAGAACGCCCTCAAGGTCGTGGAATACCTCTCCCGCCACCCCAGGGTGGCAAAAGTCAACCACCCGGCCCTGCCGGACCATCCCGACCACGCGCTGTATCAGCGCTATTTCCCGAACGGGGCGGGCTCCATCTTTACCTTCGAGATCAAGGGCACGCAGCAGGACGCCTGGCGCTTCATCGACAAGCTCAAGATATTCTCCCTGCTCGCCAACGTCGCGGACGTCAAAAGCCTGGTGATCCATCCCTACACCACCACGCACTCCCAGTTGAGCCCCGAAGAACTTGCCGAACAGCACATCACCCCCACGACCATCCGCCTGTCCGTCGGCATCGAACACATCGACGACATTATAGCAGATATAGAACAAGCATTTGAAGCGCTGTAGCTTCTGTTTGCAGCAGGCGGCGGGCAACAAAAAAATTAGTAACTTTACACCATGATATATCAGCATCTCACCGACCTCATCGGGAACACCCCGCTATTGGAAATATCCGACCTCGAAGGCCAGCAGGCGCGCATTGCGCTCAAACTCGAACGCAGCAACCCCGGCGGCAGCGTCAAGGACCGCATCGCCCTCGCCATGATCGAGGACGCCGAGCAGCGCGGACTGCTGCAACCCGGCGCCACCATCGTGGAGCCCACCAGCGGCAACACTGGCATCGGCCTCGCCTGGGTGGGCAAGGCCAAGGGCTACAAGACCATCCTCACCATGCCCGACACCATGAGCGTCGAGCGCCGCAACCTGCTCAAGGCCTTCGGCGCCCAGATCGTGCTCACGCCCGGCGCGGAAGGGATGAAAGGCGCCATCGCCAAGGCGGAGGAGATCCGTGCTGCCACCCCCGGTGCCGTGATCCTCGGCCAGTTCACCAACCCGGCCAACCCGGCGGCCCACGAGCGGACCACCGCGCAGGAGATCTGGCGCGACACTGACGGGCAGGTGGACGTGTTCGTGGCCGGCATCGGCACAGGAGGCACCGTCAGCGGCACGGGCAAGGGCCTGAAGGCGCACAAGCCTTCCGTGGAAATCATCGGCGTGGAGCCAGCTACCTCCGCCGTGATCACCACCGGCATCCCGGGCAAGCACAAAATCCAAGGGATCGGCGCGGGCTTCGTCCCCGAGACTTACCTGGCGGAATACGTGGACCGGGTCCTGCCGGTCACGGACGAAGACGCCTTTGCGGGCGCCCGTCTGCTGGCGGACCACGCCGGCCTGCTGGCCGGCATCTCTTCCGGTGCCGCCTTCAGCGCTGCCTATGCCTTGGCGAAACTCCCTGAATACCAAGGAAAGCTGATCGTCGCCCTCCTCCCCGACACGGGTGAGCGCTACCTCTCCACCCCGCTTTTCGAGCGCTAGGAGGCCCTAGATCCCGGCACCGTCAGTGAAGAGCGGCTGCTCCACGGCGCGGGTCTGCAGGATGCGCGAACGGGGCGGGACGCTGTGCGTGAGCCAGACGTTGCCGCCCACGACCGTGTCGTGACCGATCGTGACGCGGCCGAGAATGGTCGTATTGGCATAGACGGTCACGTTGTCCTCGAGGATGGGATGGCGCGGCTCGTCCAGCGGGCGGCCGTCGGGGTCGTATTTGAAATTCTTGGCGCCGAGGGTGACGCCCTGGTAAAGCATCACGTGGTCCCCGATGATGGTCGTGGCGCCGACCACCACGCCGGTGCCGTGGTCGATGGCGAAGTATTCGCCGATCCGGGCCGCCGGGTGGATGTCGATGCCGGTGGCGGAATGCGCCATCTCCGTGAGCAGGCGCGGGGCCACCGGAACTTCCAGCTGTAGCAGCTCGTGGGCGGTGCGGTAGTGCAGCATCACCTTGATGCAGGGATAGCAGAGCACGATCTCCGTGCGGTCGGTGACCGCCGGGTCGTTGTCGGCGATGGCCTCCACGTCCGTGTGGAGCAGCCGGGCGATCTCCGGGATGCGCTCCATGAAGGCGTCGGCCCGCTTGTCGCCGGCGATCTTGCGGAGCACGCTCCGGATGGACATCATGTCCAGGGCCCGGTCCTCCTGTCCGAGATATTCGGGGAAAACGGTCCGGCGCATCAGCACCATCAAGCGGTTGAGCAATTCTTCCATACGCCAAAGGTAAGAAAAAATCCTTATCTTTACGGACAGAAAGTAGTGTTTGCCGATGAAGCCTTTTCCCTCGCTTGAAATTGTCCCGCCCCTGAACGGGATCACCAAGGCCGAACTCCTGGAGAGCATCCGCCCGCTGCTGGAGTTCGGTCCGCGCTACATCAACGTGACCTGCCACCGCGACGAATACGAGTTCCGCCCGGAGCCGGACGGCAGCTTCACGCGCCATCTGCTGCGCAAGCGCATCAGCCAGACAGCCGTGTGCGCGGCAGTCCAGGCCGCCTTCCCGGACGTGGAAGTGGTCCCGCACCTGATCTGCGGCGGGGCCAGCGCCGAGCAGATCGAATCACAGCTGCAGGACTTCAAGTTCATGGGCATCCGCAACATCCTCGTCCTCCGGGGCGACGCCGCCACCGGCGAGAAGCGTTTCACCCCGGAGCCCGACGGTTACGCCCATGCAGAAGACCTGGTCTCCGCCATCCGCCGTTTCGAACGGACGGAAGGCGGAGAACGGCGCTTTACGCTCGGCGTGGCCGGCTATCCGGAGAAGCACTTCGAATCGCCGAACCTCGACACGGACATCCAGTTCCTCAAGCGGAAAGTGGATGCCGGAGCCGACCAGATCATCACCCAGATGTTCTTCGACAACGCCGTCTTCTACGACTTCGTGCGCCGCTGCCGCGCGGCGGGCATCACCGTCCCCATCATCCCGGGGATCAAGCCCCTCTCCAGCGCCCGGCAGGTCGATCTGCTGCCGGAGAGTTTCTCCATCGATATTCCGCTGGCGCTGACCGCGGAAGTGGCCGCCCACCCCGACCAGGCCTACCGGATCGGCCAGGAATGGTGCAGGGAGCAGTGCCGCGACCTGCTTGCGAACGGCGTGCAGGAAATCCACTTCTACACCATGGGACGCAGCGACAACGTCATCAGCGTCCTGAAAGACTGCTTCTGATGGAAACGCTCCTGCAGGCACTGCACGACAGGATGCTGATCCTGGACGGGGCGATGGGCACGATGCTCCAGCGCCACGGTCTCACGGGCAACAGCGAGTCCTTCAACTTGACGCATCCGGACATCGTCCGGGACATCCACCGCGCCTACATCGAAGCGGGAGCGGACATCATCGAGACCAACACCTTCAGCGCCAACCGCATCTCCCAGGCGGAATACGGCTGCGCCGCGCAGGCGCGCGAATTCGCCCGGGCGGGCGCCGCGCTGGCCCGGGAAGCCGCCGACGCCGCCCCGTGCAAGGTCTGGGTGGCCGGTTCGCTCGGTCCCACCGGCAAATCCCTCACCCTCCCGCAGGACCTCTCCGATCCGGTCTTCAGGCCCTGTTCGTTCGACGAAATGGCGGACGCCTACGCCGAACAGATCCGGGGCCTGCTGGAAGGCGGCGTGGACGTGCTGCTGCTGGAGACCTGTTTCGACGCCCTCAACGCCAAGGCCGCCCTCTATGCCATCAGCGGCATCCCGGAGGCGGCTGCGCTGCCGCTGCTCGTCTCCGTGTCCGTCGCGGACCGCAGCGGACGCACCTTGACGGGCCAGACGCTGGAGGCGTTTTACCGCTCCGTCCGGCACGCACACCCCCTGTGTTTCGGGCTCAACTGTTCGCTCGGCGCAGACGAGCTCGCACCGCTGCTTGCGGACGTGGCCTCCTGGGCCGACTGCGCCGTGAGCTGCTATCCCAACGCCGGCCTGCCCAACGAAATGGGTCAATATGACGAGACGCCCGCGCAGACCTCCGCCGCCCTGGCCCGGATGGCGGGGGCGGGACTGCTCAACGTCGCAGGCGGCTGCTGCGGCACCACGCCGGAGCACATCCGCGCCATCGCACAGGCCGTCCACAGCCTGAAACCCCGGCCCCTGCCAAAACCGGATACACGGCCTTATGTCAGCGGCCTCGAGGCCGTCTGCCTCGATGTGCGGCAGCGACGTTTTACCAACATCGGCGAGCGCACCAAAGTGGCCGGTTCCCGAAAA
>JAFTGA010000048.1 GCA_017458145.1 Bacteroidales bacterium
CGTCTCCTTATTTTCGACATATCACCCCTTTATTGAAACTGTTTTCAATAAAGTAGATATAAATGCATATAAATCAAATATATATATATGGTTTCACCAACCGAAAATGTCAATTATACCTATATGGTTTCACCAACCGAAAATGTCAATTATACCCTATCTTTTGTGGTACAAAAGCGGACAAACCGTCGTTTCCGATGATTTGTCCGCTTTGGCTCCCCCTCGGGGACTTGAACCCAGGACCCCCTGATTAACAGTCAGGTGCTCTAACCAACTGAGCTAAGGAGGAATGTTCCCTCGACTTGCGTTTTGGGACTGCAAATATACGGCAAAATCTTGAAAGCACAAATATTTTTTGAGTTTTTTTGCGCCCGGAGCCCTGCCGCCGATCAGTAGGAGAAATCCAGATATTGCGGGATCAGCGCCCGCACCCGGGCGGCACCGGTCAGGAGCTGGTCGGCGTCGGTCTCGTCTTCGCCCTTGACGATTCGGTGGACGATCTTGCCCATCGCGTCGAAGTAGTAGCGCCCTTCATCCTTGCCGCCATTGAAATTGTCGGCCTGGATGAAGACGAAGAGCAGCAGGCCGGTCCCGGGATCGAAGAGGTACTCTTCATAGACATTCCGGGCAGCGACATTGTATTTGCGCGTGATGAAATAGGGCTCGTAGCGGGCGCCGTTTTCGTCGGTATCCAGGTCGAACCAGGCGTGGAACACCTCGGTCCGCTCCCCGGTGGCGGGGACCATATAATGAAGCGTGGCCGTGACGTCGTTGCGCGGGGCGGATCCGGCTTCAGTGGTCTTGATCTTCTCCTTGGCCTCGGCATAGGCGGCCCGGATGGATTTGAGGATCTCGGAGTTCTGGTCCTGCGCGACCAGAGGCAGTGCCGCCGCACCAATCATCAGGGCGGTCATGACGAAATTCAGCATAATCTTGTTCATACTGCAAAGATAAAAATAAATGCTTATCTTTGTATGTTATGGACATCGAGCTTCTGTCAAAGATGGTGGGCGACCTGATCGTCAGGCACGACCAGGTCGGACTCCCCGGCGTCGGCACCTTCGTCGCCGAGATGGTCCCCGCGTCCTTTTCGGACAAGGGCTACACCATCAACCCGCCCTACCGGCGGCTTACGTTCTGCACCGACAACCGGGAAGAGACGCTGCTGATTGATTTTTATGCCAGCGCCAACCATCTCTCCCGGGAAACGGCCGGGCTGTATATCACCCAGTATCTCGCAGAGTTGAGGTCCGTGCTGGAGCAGCGCAAGTCCATCACGCTGCCGGGACTGGGACGTCTGCGCGCCACACGGGAGAACCACCTGTTTTTCGTCGCGGACGAGGCGCTGGATATCTTCCCGGGCGGAATCGGGCTGCGGCCCGTTTCGCTGAAAAGCCACTTGCTGGAGGATGATCCGGTGGTCATCCGGGTGCAGTTGCCCGTCCGGCCGGAGGTTCCGGATCAGGTCCGGAATGACGGAGAGCGAGTCCGGAATGACGGGCAGGTGGCGTCCGAAGTCATTCCGGCCGAAGAGCCGGAATCTGCCGCCGCAGAGCCGGAAGCACCCGCCGCAGAGCCGGAATCTGCCGCCGCGGCGACCGAGACAGTGCCGCCTGCAGGCAAGGCCCGGCGCGAAATGCCCTCGTGGCTGCTTCTCCTCCTGGTCATCGTCATCCTGGCCGCCCTCTTCCTGGGCGGATTCATGCTCCTGGCCTACATCGCCCCGGATATGGTAGATTCGATCCTTTACACGCCGGATGAGCTCCGGATCCTAAAATACTGACGCCCGTGACTGACCTGATCTACCCCGCTTCTCCGGCGCCGCTCCTGCGCGGCGGCCGACGCGCCAAAGCCTCGGAGATGCTGCCTGTCATCGACGAGTTCGGCAATGTCCGCGCCCAGGCGGCGAGGGAATATTGCCACGGCGGACAGAAGCCCCTCCATCCGGTCGTCCACCTGCACATCATCAACCGCCGCGGCGAGATCTATCTCCAGCAGCGCGGCGCCCACAAGGACCTGCTCCCCCTGCGCTGGGACACCGCCGTGGGCGGCCACGTCGCCTACGGGGAATACATCCTGGAAGCCCTCTACCGCGAATCCGCCGAAGAGCTGGGCCTCCACAATTTCCATCCGCACAGCCTGCTGACCTATATTTATGAGTCGGACACGGAGCGCGAGCTGGTGAACGTGTTCGCCGCCGTGGGCGAATATGCACTCAAGCCGGACCGAGACGAACTGGCCGGCGGGCGCTTCTGGAGTCCGCAGGAGATCGAACAGACCTTCGGCAAAGGAATCCTCACCCCGAACTTCGAACAAGAATACACCCGAATCAAAGACGCCCTGCTGGCTCTGCTGTGATGCAAGAACTCCGCAAATTCATCAAAGACCAATTGTCCGTCTGGCCGCTCGCAGCCGCCAATTTCCGGGCGCTGAAGCGCGTCAAGACCAAGGAACTGACCGTCTTCGGGCTCCCCTGCCAGGTCCAGTTCAATCCCGAGCGCGTCGGATCCTCGACCGCGGACACGTCTCCGGAAGCCATCTCCGCCCGCCCCTGCTTCCTGTGCGAGCAGAACCGCCCGCCGGAGCAGCACCACATCAAGTTTGAGGGGCGGAAGGGGCGGACCTACAATGTCCAGGTCAATCCCTTCCCCATCTTCCGGGACCATCTTGTGATTGTACGCGACCGGCATCTGCCGCAGGCCATCTGGCACCACCTGCCGGATATGCTGGACTTCACGGTCAAATACCCCGACTTCACCGTCTTTTACAACGGGCCCGCAAGCGGCGCCTCCGCCCCGGACCATCTTCATTTCCAGGCCGCACCCCGGCACAAGATGCCGCTGGAGGAGGCCGTGGACGCCTTCCTGGATGCGCCAGGAGAGCCGCTGGCGAGCGTCAAGGACGCCACGCTCTACCGCTACCCCGGCTACTGCCGCGGCGTCTTCGCCCTCAAGGCCACGACCAGCAAGTCCCTCACGAAACTTTTCTACCGGCTGCTGGACTGCACGGACCGGCGCGGGGACGAGACGGAGCCCAAGTTCAACCTCTACGCCTATGCCCGGGGCGCGGAACTGCGCGCCTTCGTGGTGATGCGTGCCGCCAAGCGCTCCCACCACTTCGACGCCTCCAGCCCCGACCACCTGACCATCAGCCCCGGCGCCGCCGATATGGCCGGCGTGTTCGTAACCCCCTTCCGGGAGGATTTCGACAAGGTCACGGCCGCGCAGCTGGAAGCCGTCCTGGACGAAGTGACCATCCCCGCCCATGAGCAGGAGATGATCGAATGGCGCCTGACCCGCACGCAGCCGCGGGTGGAAGTGGGCATCCTCGCCGCCGAAGAGATCTGCTTCGAGATCATCTCGGACGGCGCCGGCCCCCAGCGGGTGCGCTGGAGCGACGGGCGCATCGCCTACAACGGGGCGCTCTACGACGAACTTTATTTTGATTCCATCACCCGCTCGACGCTCTTCGCGGAGCCGTCGTTCGTGCTGTACGACGTGGTGATCGGCATCGACTTCCACTGGGAGCAGAAACGCACGCTCAAATACGCCGGCGGCCTGAAATTCATCGTCGAAGGCGACAAGATCCGCGCGGTCAACCTCGTGGGGATGGAGGATTACCTGCTCAGCGTCATTTCCTCCGAGATGAAGGCCAGCGCCGGGCCGGAACTGCTCAAGGCGCACGCCGTCATCTCCCGCAGCTGGCTCCTCGCCCGCATGAGAGACCGGCAAATTGCCACCGGTGCAACGGATTGCCTTGAGCGTAGCGAAGTCGACATCAGTCGGCCGGCCGGCCCCGGGACTTTGGCGAAGACAAAGTCGGAAAGGGGTTTAAGGCCGCAGGGGGTCGCAGGGGGCAGCGCCCCCTTCATTCACGTCGAAATCCCGCACAGGGATTTCGACGTCTGCGCTGATGACCATTGCCAAAGGTATCAGGGACTTACGATGGCTGTCGGGGACAAGGTCCGCACGGTCATCGACGAGACCTGGGGCCAGGTGCTCCGCTACGACGGTGCGCTCTGCGATACACGCTACGCCAAATGCTGCGGCGGCAAGACCGAGCTGTTCAGTACTTGCTGGGAAGACATCGATTATCCGTACCTGCAATGCGTCGACGATCCCTGGTGCGACTGCGAGAACAGCGAGATCCTTTCCCAGGTCCTCAACGACTACGACCAGCAGACGCTGGACTTCCACGACTGGACGGTCCGCTACGAGCCCGAGGAACTGTCCGCGCTGGTGCGGGAGCGCACCGGAACCGACTTCGGCGAAATCCGCGCGCTGGAGCCCGTGGAGCGCGGCCCGTCCGGCCGCATCAAATACCTGCGGATCGTGGGAAGCAAGCGCACGGAAGTCGTGGGCAAGGAGCTCAGGATCCGCCGCGCGCTGAGCACCTCCCACCTCAAGAGCTCCGCATTCAGCGTGGAGCGCGACCCAGCCGGCGCCTTCGTCCTGCGCGGGCGCGGATGGGGCCACGGCGTCGGCCTGTGCCAGATCGGCGCTGCCGTGATGGCCGCCAACGGCTATGACTACCAACAGATCCTGCAACATTATTATCCCGGCGCCTATGTCGAATAAACTCTCGCCCTGGTGGTGGATTCCCACCCTGTATTTTGCCGAAGGCATCCCTTATTTCATCGTGAACGTCATTTCGGTCACGATGTTCAAACGGCTCGGCATGCCGAACGGCGACCTGGCGATGTACACCTCGCTGCTCTATCTCCCCTGGGTCATCAAGCCCCTTTGGAGCCCGTTCGTGGACGTCATCCGCAGCAAGCGCTGGTGGATCCTGATGATGCAGGCCCTCTGCACGGCGGGATTCGCCGCCCTCGCGCTCAGCGTCAGCCCCGACGCCTTCGGCGCGTCGCTGATCATTTTCTACGTGATTGCATTTGCCTCCGCGACGCACGACATCGCCGCGGACGGCTTCTATATGCTGGCGCTCGACGAGAAGCGCCAGGCGGCATTCGTCGGCATCCGCAGCACGTTCTACCGCATTGCCTCCGTCTTCGGGCAGGGGGTGATCGTGGTGCTGGCCGGCTTGCTGGAGGAGCGCCTCGGCGCCATTCCGCGCGCCTGGAGCGTCACCCTGCTCGCCTGCGCCGTCCTCTTCGCCCTCGTCACCCTGTGGCACTGGCGCTTCCTGCCGAAAGTCGAATCTGCCACCGGCGTCATTCCAGCCGAAGAGCCGGAATCTCCCGCCGCGGGGGACGAAACCAGCAGAATACTGAAGGAATTCGGCCAGGCCTGGGTGACGTTCTTCAAGAAGCCCGGTGTGTGGCTCGCCATTGCGTTCATGCTGCTGTACCGCCTGCCGGAGGCCTTCTCCGTCAAGATGCTGACCCCGTTCCTGCTGGATCCGCAGGAGGCCGGCGGGCTGGGGCTCACCACGGCGCAGTCCGGACTCGTCTACGGGACCGTGGGCGTGATCGCGCTGACCGTGGGCGGCATTCTCGGCGGACTGTATGCCGCCCGCAAGGGGCTGCGCCGCTCGATGTGGCCGATGTCGATGGCCCTGGCACTCCCCTGCGCGGTGTATCTGCTGCTCGCCGTCGTGCAGCCGGCCTCGCTCTGGAGCATTTACCTGTGTGTCGCCGCCGACCAGTTCGGCTACGGCTTCGGCTTCACGGCGTACATGCTCTATATGATGCAGTTCTCCGAGGGCAAGTTCAAGACCTCGCACTATGCCATCTGCACGGCTTTCATGGCCCTGTCGATGATGATTCCTGGCCTCTTTGCCGGCTGGATGCAGGAGGCGCTCGGCTATGTCGGTTTCTTTATTGTCGTAATGATATGTTGTCTGGCAACGGTATGCGTCACTTTCTTTGCACGGCAGCGCTGCTCCTCGTAGTCCTCGGAGCAGCAGCCGCCCCCCGGGTCAAGCCCGGAATCGAAGTCCTGCGGGAACGTAATTTCGCCGGCCTGGAGGGCAAACGCGTGGGCCTCGTGACCAACCCTTCGGGGGTGGACAGCCGGCTCAATTCCACGATCGACATCCTCTTTGAGGCGCCCAACGTGAAACTGGTGGCGCTCTACGCCCCGGAACACGGCGTACGCGGCGACGTGTATGCCGGCGGCAAGGTGGAGTCCGGCAAGGACCCGCACACGGGCCTGCCGGTGCACTCGCTCTTCGGCAGCACGCGCCAGCCCACGAAGGAAATGCTCCAGGGGGTGGACATCATGGTCTATGACATCCAGGACGTGGGCAGCCGCTCCTACACCTTCATCTCCACGCTGGGCCTGGTGATGCGCACCTGCGCCGAAACGGGCATCCCGGTGATGGTGCTCGACCGTCCCAACCCGCTGGGCGGGAACAAGGTGGAGGGATCGCTCGTGCGCGACGGCTACCACTCGTTCGTCAGCCAGTACAAGATCCCCTATGTCTACGGGCTGACCGTGGGCGAACTCGCCCGCCTGATCAACGAGGAAGGGCTCAACTGCGGGCAGAACGGCAAGGCCGCTCCCCTCAAGTGCAAGCTCACCGTAGTCCCGATGGACGGCTGGACGCGCGACATGCTCTTCCAGGACACCGGCCTGCCGTGGATCCTCCCCTCGCCCAACATCCCCTACGCCGAGACCGCCATCTGCTATCCGTCCGCCGGCCTGTGCGGCGAGATGTACAACTACCTCAACATCGGCATCGGCTACACCCTCCCCTTCGCCACCTTCGCCGAGGAATGGGTGGATGCAGACGAGCTGAAAGCCAGATTGGACAGTTACCACATCCCGGGCGTGGCCTGGCGCACGATCCACTACCAGCCGATCTCCGGCCGGCTTGCCGGCAAACTGATCCACGGGGTGCAGTATTACTATACCGACTATGAAGCCGCAACCATCACGCTCACACAGTTCTACGTGATGCAGGCTGTCTGGGAGCTCTACAAGAAAAATCCCATTGCAGCAGGTTCCGAGCGGCTTGCTATGTTCAACAAGGTTTGCGGCACTGATTTTGTCAGTAAAAAATTCGGACAGACCATGAAAGTCGCCGACATCGCAGATTTCTGGTCCGCGGACGTCGCTGCTTTCAGGGCCCTGTCCAAAAAATACCACATTTACTAAAATCACACAATTATGAAACGCTTGACCACTCTCTCCCTGATCGCATTGGCCGCAGCGGCCATGATCGCGATCCCCGTCGATGCTCAGACCAGGGGCGGCAGCAGTTCCCGCAGCGGGTCGGGCGGTAGCAGTTCCCGCAGCAGCAGCGGCGGCAGCCGTCCTTCCTCTTCCATGTCATCCCAGTCCCGCGGACACAGCTCCGCCGGCAATACCAAAGGTCTCGGTTCCGCGCAGCGCAGCAGCCAGCCTTCTTATTCCTCCCACAGCTCTTCACAGCCGTCCCGTCCCTCCGGCAGCAGCCAGGTTAGCCGCAGCGGCAGCAACAGCCGCAGCAGCAGTTCCGTGACCCGCCAGACGCCTTCCGTCGGCAGCAGCACCAAGAGCAGCGGCACCACCGTCCGCCAGCAGACCCCTTCCGCCGGCACGCAGTCCCGCACCGCCCAACCGGCCCGCAGCGGCAGCAATGTCCGCAGCAGCAGCAACGGCGGCACGGTCGTCCGGCAGAACCGGGTCGATCCCGGCCAGCCCGGCGGGAGCATCAACCGCAACCAGCCGCAGCCCGGCATGAGCGTCAATTCCGGCGCTCCGCGCACGGTCCGCTCCCGCACCAGCGCTCCGCGCAACTTCAACGGCGGCATCGGCCCCAGCCACGTGCAGATGCACCCGGGCCCGGGCCACAACATGGAGCGCATCCCGCCCTACCGCCGCGATCCGATGCCGTACGGCCGGGCCGTCCGCTTCTGGGACGGAGGCCACCACTACTTCGGCTACCGCGTGTCCTACCTGCCGCCCCGCTATGAGCGCAGGGTTTACTGGGGCGTTCCCTATTACTGCCTCGACGGCATCTATTACCGCCACTACAACGGCTACTATTATGTCAGCCGTCCGCCTTTCGGGGTCTATTTCGACCCGGTGCTTGACGGGGTGATCTACAACGCCTGCCGCTTCTCCTACTACTACAATGTGTACAATACGTACCGTACGATAGACGAGAATGCCCGGATCATCGCCAGCCAGAATGAGACCATCGCGGCCAACAATGCCACGATCGCCAGGCAGAACGCCGACATCGCGCTCAATACCGAGCGCGCCGCCAAGTCCTTCAAGGAAGCCGACCGGCTCGGGCTGGTGCAGAGCTACGCCGATGCCGGCGTGGAGTACTTCTACCAGGACGGCGTGTTCTTCATCAAGAACAGCGAAGGCAAGTACGTAACCATCGTCCCGCCCGCGGGCGCCCTGGTCCAGGAACTGCCTGACGACTACGAGACCATCGTCCTGGAAGGCGAAGAATACTACAAGGTGGACGACACCGTGTACCGGCTGACCATCGTGGACGGCTCCCCGTATTTCGAGGTCCTCGGCCAGATGACCGGCCAGCTCGCCGAGAAATACAACCAGTACAACACGCTGTAGCTCCGTGGCCGTCATCGGGATATTTGATTCGGGATCAGGAGGGCTTTCCGTATTGAAAGAGATACGGAAGGTCCTCCCTTCCGGACATTTCATCTATTACGCGGACAACGCGCACTGCCCCTATGGGGAGAAAAGTGCAGAATACATCCAGGACCGGGCGCGTGCCATCACGCGCCTGCTGCTGGACAAAGGCGCCCAGGCCGTCGTCGTGGCCTGCAACACGGCCACCGGCGCCGCCATCGCCACCCTGCGCGCCGAGTTCGACGTCCCCTTCATCGGGATGGAACCGGCCGTCAAGCCCGCCGCCCTCGGCACGAAGAGCGGCGTGATCGGCGTGCTGGCCACGGCCGGCACCCTCAAGGCCTCCAAATATCTCCGCACCAAAGGGCGCTTCCAGGACAACGTACGGATCGAAGAGCACGTCGGCGAAGGCTTCGTGCAGCTGGTCGAGCGGCTTGAACTTGACGGTCCGGAGACGGAGCGCGTCGTGCGCGCAAGCCTGCAGCCCCTGCTCGACGCAGGAGCCGACACCATCGTGCTCGGCTGCACGCATTATCCCTTCCTGCGGCCCGTCATCGAACGCATCGCCGGTCCGGACGTGCAGGTCATCGACCCGGCCCCCGCCGTTGCAAAGCAGTTGCTTCGAATTCTCGAAGCAACTGCTGCAACGGTCTCAGACGGGGGCATATCCCCCGAGCCCCCTACGGCCCTCAAGTCCCTTTCCGACTTTGCCGAGGGCAAAGTCACGGGACCGGGCCGGTCCGCTGATGCGGACTTCGCTTCGCTCAACGACCAGCCCGGTACGATCGATTTGTTGTCCTCCGGCGATCCGGCGACCCTCCGCGCCCTCGCCGCCACGCTCGTATAATCAAAGATTATTGCTATCTTTGTGAATTATGATTACCCAGGAACAAATCAAAGATTTGCAGGAGCGTCTGACGACGCTCCGCCAGGTTCTTGCCATCGACAAGAAGCGGGAAGAGGTGAAGGAGAAGGAGCTGCAGAGCCAGGCCCCGGATTTCTGGAACGACCCCAAACAGGCCGAGGCCTTCCTGAAAGGCCTGAGCGGCGTCAAAGCGTGGATCAGCGCCTTCGACGGCGCCCGCACGGCAGTTGAAGACCTGGAAGTCCTCCAGGAGCTCGACCCGGAGGGGGACGAGATCGACGCTACGTTCCTGCAGGCCTGTACGAAAATTGAAGATCTCGAACTGAAGAATATGCTGGGCGCGGAGGGCGACAACCTCGGCGCCGTGCTGACGATCAATTCCGGCGCAGGCGGGACCGAAGCCAACGACTGGAGCGCGATGCTGATGCGGATGTATATGCGCTGGGGCGAGCGCAACGGCTACAAGATGACCGTCACCGAAGAGATCGAAGGCGACGAGACCGGCATCAAGTCCTGCACCATCCAGTATGAAGGAGACTACGCCTACGGCTACCTCAAGGCCGAATCCGGCGTGCACCGGCTCGTGCGCATCTCCCCGTTCAACGCCCAGGGCAAGCGGCAGACCACCTTCAGCTCCGTATTCGTGTATCCGCTCGTGGACGACAGCATCAACATCGAGATCAACCCTTCGGACATCGAGTGGGACACCTTCCGCTCCGGCGGCCACGGCGGCCAGAACGTCAACAAGGTGGAGACCGGCGTGCGCGTGAGGCACCTGCCGACCGGCATCACGGTCGAGAACACCGAGACCCGCAGCCAGCAGGACAACCGCCAGCGCGCCCTGCTCATCCTCAAGTCCCGCCTCTACGACATCGAACTCAAGAAGCGCCAGGAGAAGCAGGCCGAGCTAGAAGGCCAGAAGAAGAAGCTCGAATGGGGCTCGCAGATCCGCTCCTACGTCCTCCATCCCTACAAGATGGTCAAGGACCTGCGCACCGGCTGGGAGACCGCCGACACGCAGGGCGTGCTGGACGGCGACCTCAACGCCTTCATGAAAGAGTTTTTAATGCACAACTAACCGATATGACCGAATTCAAGTACGCACCGATGTTCCAGCTGGGAGAAGACCAGACTGAGTACTACAAGATCCCCGGCTCCGAGCAGTATGTCTCCACGGGCGAATTCGAAGGACACAAGATCCTCAAGATCAAGAAGGAAGCCCTCACCCTGGTGGCCCAGCAGAGTTTCCACGACTGCCAGTTCATGCTGCGCCGCTCCCACAATGAGCAGGTGGCGGCCATCCTCAGCGATCCCGAAGCCTCCGAGAACGACAAGTATGTGGCCCTGCAGTTCCTGCGCAACGCGGAAACGGCCGTCAAGGGCGTGCTTCCCTTCTGCCAGGACACCGGCACCGCCATCATCCATGGCGAGAAGGGCCAGCAGGTCTGGACCGGCTTCGAGGACGAAGAGGCCCTGAGCCTCGGCGTGTTCAACTGCTATACCCGGGAGAATCTGCGTTACAGCCAGAACGCCCCGCTGGACATGTACAACGAGGTCAACACCCGGTGCAACCTCCCGGCCCAGATCGATCTGGAGGCGGTCGAGGGGGATGAATACCGTTTCATCATGGTCGCCAAGGGCGGAGGCAGCGCCAACAAGACCTACTTCTACCCCATGACCAAGGCCACCATCCAGAACGAGGGCACCCTCCTTCCGTTCCTGGTGGAGAAGATGAAGAGCCTGGGCACGGCGGCCTGTCCGCCCTACCACATCGCCTTCGTGATCGGCGGCACCTCGGCCGAAAAGAACCTGCTCACCGTGAAACTGGCCAGCATCAAATTCTACGACAACCTGCCCACCACCGGCGACGAGACCGGCCGCGCTTTCCGCGACGTGGACCTGGAGCAGAAGCTGCTCAAAGAGTCCGCGAAGATCGGCCTCGGCGCGCAGTTCGGCGGCAAATACCTGGCCCACGACGTACGCGTGGTGCGCCTGCAGCGCCACGGCGCCAGCTGCCCCATCGGCATGGGCGTAAGCTGCAGCGCCGACCGCAACATCAAATCCAAGATTAACGCCGACGGCGTGTGGATCGAGAAGATGGACACCAACCCTTCGGAACTGATTCCGGAGGCGTTCCGCCGTCCCGGCGAGGGTGCAAAGGGCATTGAGATAGACCTGGACAAGGGCATCGACGCCGTACGCGCAGCGCTGACCCAATACACCGTGGGCACCCGCGTGAACCTCAAGGGCACCATCATTGTGGCCCGCGATATCGCCCACGCCAAACTCAAGGCCCGCCTGGACGCAGGCGAGGGAATGCCCGCCTACTTCAAGGACCATCCCATCCTCTATGCCGGCCCGGCCAAGACTCCGGAAGGCTATCCCTGCGGCAGCATGGGCCCCACCACGGCCAACCGCATGGACCCTTATGTGGACGAATTCCAGGCCAACGGAGCTTCCCTGGTGATGATTGCCAAGGGCAACCGCACCCAGCAGGTGACTGATGCATGCAAGAAGCACGGCGGCTTCTACCTGGGCACCATCGGCGGCGTGGCCGCGGTGCTTTCCCAGAGCTGCATCCGCAGCATCGAGTGCGTGGAGTATCCCGAACTCGGCATGGAAGCCATCTGGAAGATCCAGGTGGAGGATTTCCCCGCGTTCATCCTCGTGGATGACAAGGGCAACGACTTCTTCAAGCAGCTTGGCCTGTAACCCATGATCGAGATCATCCAGGTCAACATCTCCGGCGTCGACAAACCCGGCCTGACTTCCGCCCTGACGTCCATCCTCGCCCAATACGGCGCGGACATCCTGGACATCGGCCAGGAGAACATCCACAAGTCTCTCACGCTGGCGATCCTGTTCAAGACCACGACCGAGCAGTCGGGCTTCATCATGAAGGAACTGCTCTTCAAGGCCTCCGAACTGGAGGTGCAGATCCGCTTCACGCCCATTTCGCGGGAAGACTACGACGCCTGGGTGGCGCGCCAGGGCAAGCACCGCTACATCGTGACCCTGCTGGGCCGCCATATCTCGGCCCGGCAGATTGCCGACGTGACCGACGTGATTTTCCGCTTCGGGCTCAACATCGACGCCATCCGGCGCCTGACCGGCCGCCCGCCGCTCGAAGTCTCCGACGACAATGCCACCAAGGCCTGCATCGAGATTTCCGTGCGCGGGTCGCTCGGTCCCGACGGCCGGGCCGCGATGCAGAATGCCCTGATGAGCCTGCCCAAGGACGGGCTGGACATTTCCTTCCAGAAAGACGACATTTACCGGCGCTCCCGCCGGCTGATCTGCTTCGATATGGATTCCACGCTCGTGCATACGGAGTGCATCGACGAACTGGCGGCCCGCGCCGGCGTGGGCGACCAAGTCAAGGCGATCACCGAGCGCGCGATGCGCGGCGAGATCGACTTCACGCAGAGTTTCACGGAGCGTGTGGCGCTGCTCAAGGGCCTGGATGAGAACGTGATGGAAGACATCGCGCGGCATCTTCCCTACAACGAAGGGCTGGAGCGCATGATGAAGATCCTCAAGATGGTGGGCTACAAGACCGCCATCCTTTCCGGCGGTTTCACCTACTTCGGGAAATACCTCCAGCAGCGTTTCGGTTTCGACTACGTCTATGCCAACGAACTGGAGATCGTGGACGGCAAACTGACCGGCCGGTACATCGGGGACGTGGTGGACGGACGGCGCAAGGCCGAACTGCTCCGCCTGCTGTGCCAGGTCGAGGGGATCAACCTGGCGCAGTCCGTGGCTGTCGGCGACGGGGCCAACGACCTGCCGATGCTCTCGCTCGCAGGCCTGGGCATCGCCTATCACGCCAAGCCCAAAGTGCAGGCCAACGCCAAGCAGAACCTGTCCTCGATCGGTCTGGACGGCATTCTCTATTTCCTCGGCCTGAAGGACTCGCAGATCGATCCGGGGGCATGACGGCGGACAAGACTGCGATCCGCAGGCAGATGCGCGAGCGGGCGGAGGCCTTCCTGCGAAGCGGAGCCGCCGACGCGGAATCCGTGCGCATCCTCGCCTCCGTGGAAGCGCTTCCCGCTTTTGAAGCAGCAGACTGCGTCCTCATCTATATGGCGCTGCCTGACGAGGTGCAGACCGCGCCCCTACTGGAGGGCTGGGCCGGCCGCAAGCGCTTCGTCATCCCCCGCGTCCGCGGGCAGGAGCTTGACCTCCGCGAATACGCGCCCGACCGCCTGCAGCCGGGCTACAAGGGGATCCTGGAGCCGACGGCTGACGCCACGCCCGTCTCCCCCGCCGAGGTGGATCTGGCGCTCATCCCCGGCGTCGCGTTCGCTGGCGAGCGCGGTGCATTTTCCCGCCTCGGGCGGGGAAAAGGCTTCTACGACAGGCTGTTACCCTCTCTCCGCTGTCCCAAAGTCGGCATCTGCTACCCCTTCCGCCTCGTGGACTCCCTGCCGACCGACCCGTGGGACATCCCGCTGGACGGCCTGATCTTCTGATCCCGGACTCCGCGCGGGAAAGTGTCGGCGCTTTCAGCAGTATCAGAAAATTCGTATATTTGCAGTTCGTCTGCGGGTGTGTTGTAATTGGTAGCCAAGCAAGACTTAGGATCTTGTGCCGCAAGGCGTGCGGGTTCGAACCCCGCCACCCGCACTTCGCTCGACAACAAGAGACAAACAGTCCCGGCCAAGGTACAAGCCGGGACTGCGTCCTTTCATAGCGCCATCTATAATAACACACGATTGAACTTGCGCTAATCGAATACAAATATACGGCTATCATTTCTTAAAACAAAATGCCAAATCGTATATTTTTACGTTTCCAATGGCATCAGGGGGCTTTTTTTGCTTTTTTGTCGAATAGAATGTACCTTTGGTGTATGAAGACCAGACCGCTGTTCACCCTGGTGCTCGCCGTCCTGCTTGCCTGCAGCTGCAGCACCCTCTCCCGGATCAACTGGGACTACGGACATCTTGCCAACGCCGGAGGCACGGCCCTCGCCGCCGTTTCCATCACCGACGAACAGATCTCCGAGCTCTGCCGCCAGTCCGTAGCCTACACCGACGCCAACACCCCGATGGCGGACGCCAAATACATGCAGCGGCTGCAAAAACTGATGGCCGGGGTAACGGAGATTGACGGCAAACCGCTCAACTTCAAGGTCTACCAATCCAATGAAGTCAACGCCTGCGCCTATGGCGACGGCTCTGTGCGCGTGAATTCCGCGCTGATGGACCTGATGGATGACGACGAACTGTTCGCCGTGATCGGCCACGAACTGGGCCACGTGGTCCACAAGGACTCGATGAAAGCGATGAAGCGCGCCTATCTCGGTTCGGCCGCCCGCGAGGCCATTTTCGCCGCAGGCGGCTACGGGCAGCTGGCCGGGACCGTGCTGGGAGACATCTCCCAGGCCTACGTGAACGCGCAGTTCTCCCAAAGCCAGGAGTCCAACGCCGATGCCTTCGGCTTCCAGTTCGCCATTGACAACGGCCACGATCCCTACAGCATGGCCCGTTCCCTGGAGAAGCTCAACTCCCTGTCCGGCGGCGGCCAGTCCTCCGCCCTCGCGAAAATGTTCTCCTCCCACCCCGACAGCGCCAAGCGCGCGGCCAAGATGCGCAAAAAGGCCGACAAGCTGACCGGACAGGACACGACGACGCAGAAATAAACCCAATTCGCATACCGTTATGAGAAAGATCTTCACCCTCGCGCTGGGGCTCCTGCTGATGCTGGGCCTCTCCGCACAGCCGCAGGGCCAGCAGCCGCGCCGCCCCGGCCGTCCCGCCTACGGCACCTACACCCTCGACCAGCTCCGCTGGCGCGACAACTGCGTCCTCGCGGATCCCGTGTCCCGCACCTACATCATGGTCGGCCCCGCCGGCCGCAGCGTGATGAGCTACAAAAGCAAGGACCTGATCCACTGGGAAGGGCCCAAGATCATCTACACGGCTCCGGACGATGTCTGGGGCGAGATCAAGATCAACAGCATCTGGGCGCCCGAACTGCACTGCTACAAAGGGAAATATTACCTCTTCCAGACCTTCGACACCTCCGAGCCGCTCGCCGAGCAGTGGCGCAACTGGTACCGCACCGGGCGCGTGATGCGCGGCTCCCAGGTCCTCTGGTCCGACTCCCCCGACGGCCCGTTCCACACCTTCGCGCCGCACAGCACGATGCCGCAGGACATGATGACCATCGACGGCACGCTCTGGGTGGAGGACGGCGTCCCCTACATGGTCTATTGCCATGAATGGGTGCAGGTTACGGACGGCGCCGTCGGCTGCGTCCCCCTCAAGGACGACCTCTCCGATCTCGCGGGCGAGCCGCACAACCTCTTCCGCGCCAGCTATGTGAACAGCACCTGGGGCGCCCCGATCCCGCCCGACGGCAGCGGCTACGTCACCGACGGGCCCTACCTTTATATGGGAAAGACCGGCAAGCTCTACATGATCTGGACCACCAACAACAGCTGCGGCATCGCCATCTCCGACTCCGGCAAGATCGCGGGCCCCTGGCGCCAGCAGGACGAGGCCCTCTTCGTGAACGGCGGCCACGGCATGATCTTCAAGACTTTCGAGGGCCAGCCGATGCTGGTCCTGCACGCCCCCTACTGGGGTGAGACGCACCCCAGGATTTTCGAGCTCGAAGACACCGGCGAGACGCTGCGCATCCTCCGGGAGTTCGGGAAATAGAAAAATATCCTTATCTTTGAAGCATCATGGGAGCATTTCACGCATACGATATCCGCGGAGTCTATGGAGTGGACTTCGACCGGACCACGGCCTACAAGGTCGGCTACTTCCTTCCTGAACTGCTGGACGCCCGGGAGGTGCTCGTCGGACGCGACTGCCGCGTGTCCTCGCAGGAGATCCACGACGCGCTCGTGGAGGGCATCTGCGACGCCGGCGCCGACGTGGCCGATATCGGCCTGAGCAGCACGCCGATGGTGTATTTCGGCACGGCCAACTACGGCTACAAGGCCTCCGTGCAGATCACGGCGAGCCACAATCCCGCCGAGTACAACGGCATGAAAGTCAGCCGCGAGAACGCCTTGCCGGTGGGCCTGGACACGGGCCTCGGCCAGATCAAGGCCTGGATCGAGGAGGGGCGCCCGACGCCCGTCGCCGCGCACCGCGGCACCGTCCGGGAGAAAGACATTCACAAGGACTATATCGACTTCATGATGCAGTTCAAGGGCGACTACAGCAAGCTCAAGATCGCCTTCGACCTGTCGAACGGCATGGCGAACCTGTTCGCCCACGAGGTCTTCGGCGAGGAGCCGGAATACCTCTTCGACACGATCGACGGGCGTTTCCCCAACCACGAGCCCAACCCGCTGGTGGCGAAGAACGTGGAGCCGCTCAAGCAGCTGGTCCGCAGGACCGGCGCCGACGTGGGCGTGATCTATGACGGCGATGCCGACCGCGTGATGTTCGTGGACGAGAAGGGACAGTTCGTGGCGCCGGACCTCGTGATTGCGATGATGGCGCTGTATTTCTGCGGCGAGCGGGGCGAGAAGGCGCCGCGCGTGCTCCAGGAAATCCGCAGTTCCAAGGCCGTGGGCGAATATCTCTCGCGCTACGGCGCCGAACTCCATACCTGGCGCGTGGGCCGCGCTTTTGCCGCGCCCAAGCTCCGCGAGATAGACGGCCTGTGGGGCGGAGAACTGGCCGGGCATTACTATTTCAAGGATTTCTTCTATTCCGACAGCGGCCTGCTCTCCTCGCTGATCGTGCTGCGCATCGTCTCCGCGCTCAAAAAGCAGGGCAAGACGCTCAGCGGGCAGATCGCCGAGATCGCCGGCTACTGCAACTCCGGCGAGATCAACTTCCGCCTCGAGGACAAGCCGGGCGCGATGAAGGCCGTCTGCGCGCATTTCTCCGCGCAGCAGACGCCGCTGAAAGTGATGGACTTCGACGGCTTCCGCCTGGAATTCCCCGACTGGTGGTTCAACATCCGCCCTTCCAACACCGAACCCTACCTGCGTTTTATCTGCGAGGCACGCACGGAAGCGTTGCTCCGGGACAAGATCGCCCAGACCTGCAGCCTGCTGGAAGAGCAGTTCGGCGCCATCCGCTCATGAGAAAACTGATCATCCTGCTCCTGGCGCTGGGCCTGCCGCTCCCGCTGCTCGCCCAGCAGCCGGATTCGCTTGCCGCTGCCGGCGAATCCCGCGATTCGCTCCGGGTGCCGGCGGATTTCCGGACCGAAACCGGCACGTTCCGGCTGGGGACGGGCGTACCCGTGGACACCCTGGATATCGACGACGGGCGCCTGCTGCTCGTGCTCCGCGACGACCACACCTGGTATTATATCAAGAATATCCAGCGGATGGCTGCCGACAGCACCTTCACCAAGGACTGGATCCCGAATTCAACCAATCCCTACAAGATCCCCCTGGACAGTCTGCCGCTGCGCAATTCGATCTGCCTGGTGGACTCTGCCAGTGTCTTCGTCTGCCCCAACCAGACCAAGGTGTTCTCCCGTTTCGGCTACCGCCATGGACGGCGCCATCAGGGGGTGGACCTGCCCTACAAGACCGGTACGCCGGTCGTGGCGGCCTTTGACGGACGGGTCCGCGTGTCGGACTACAGCGGCGGCTACGGCAACCTGATCGTGATCCGTCACGAGAACGGCCTGGAGACCTACTACGGCCACCTGTCCAAGCGGGAGGTGGAGGTGGGAGACTGGGTCCATGCCGGCGACCAGATCGGCCTGGGCGGCTCCACCGGCCGGTCGACCGGACCGCACCTGCACTTCGAGACGCGCTACAAGGGCTTCGCCTTCGATCCGGAGTGGATCGTGGACTTCGAGAAAGGGCAGCTCCGCGCCAATGTATTCGTGCTGCGCCGCAGCTACCTGGACGCCCATTCCCATTATGTCCCGGAGTCGATCGACGAAGAGGATGACGTCTATGCCGCCGACGAGAAGGTGATCGAGGAGGAGAAGCGCCGTGCGGCGGAACGCGCCGCCGCCCGCTACTACACGGTCCGCTCCGGCGACACGCTCGGCGCCATTGCCCGCAAGCAGGGCAAGTCGCTCAATGCCATCCTGAAACTCAATCCGGGAGTAAATCCCAACAAGCTCCGAATTGGACAGAAGATCCGCGTCAACTGAACATGGCTATTCCAATCAATAACACACGCCTTATGAAAAAAGTCCTTTCCCTCCTTCTCGCGGCGCTTTGTGCCGCCCTGCTGACCGTGTCCTGCAGCCCCGTATCGCTCTCGGCACACATGCGCCTCTTCGTGTCCGACGTCGAGGCCAACTACAAACACTACTCTCAGGAGCAGTGGGATGAAGCCAATGCGACCTATGCCAGGCTTTGCGACGAATTCAAGACCAAGAAGCTGACGATGTCGCAGGAAGAGAAAAACGAGTTCCGCGAATATCAGGGACGTTACGCTGCCGTCGTCGCCAAGGCTGCCGTGGAGGATGTACAGGAGTCCGTCCAGGAGATCGTGCCGGACAGCCAGGAGGTCGAATCCTTCCTGAAAGGGGTGTTCAAGTCAGACACGAAAGAATAGTCTCCACCTGCTCCCCGGGCACGTCAAAGCGCAGCGACGCCCCGTCCTGACGGACGTCGAGCGTGACGGGAGCGCCCATCAGCAGCGGGACGTTCTGCCCGCCGTGTCCGGCGGGGAATCCGCAGAGCACCGGAATGCCGAGCGGCTCCAGCAGGGGCCGGAGCATCGCCTCCACGCTGCCGCAGCCGAATTCGTCGCCGCAGCCGGTAAACTCACCGAGCACCACGCCCCGGCAGCGGTCGAGCACGCCGCCCAGGCGCAGCATCCGCATCAGCCGGTCGATATGGTGCATCGTTTCCTCCACTTCCTCGATAAAGAGGATGATGCCGTCATAGCGGGTGGCGTCCGCCCATTGGCCCAGGACGGGCGAGAACGTGCACAGATTGCCGCCCACGAGCGTCCCGCAGGCCCGGCCCGGAAGGTTGAGCGGATGCGCAGGCAGTTCGTAGCACGGGATGCGTCCGCGCAGCAGAGCACGCAGCAGCCGGCTGCCGGGATCCTCCCCGCCGGCGGAAGCAATCTGCTGGTCCATCGGACCGTGGATGCCCACGACCCCGGCGCAGTTCTGCATCTCCAGAAGCATCGTGATGTCGCTGAAGCCGATAAGCCATTTCGGCTCCGCGGAGAATTCCTCCGGCTGCATCCGCTCCATCAGGTGGAGGGCGCCGTATCCGCCGCGGTTACACAGGATGGCTTTGACCTGCGGATCCTGAAGGGCGGCGCGCAGGTCGGACAGGCGCTCTTCGAGCGTGCCGGCATAGCGGCGGGCGTGCACCCTGCCAACGTGCTCCCCGATCCGGGGACGGTAGCCCCAGCTGCGCAGCACCTCCGCCGCGCCGCTGACCAGCTCCGGCGGGACGATATAGGAGGGGGAAATCATAGCCACTGCGTCCCCGTCCCGCAGGAACGGAGGCAACTGGCAGGTCAGGCAGGAAGGATGCGGGTCCATACACGTTTCCGGATTGTGGTTTGACGAACGAAGTTACGAAAATTGATTTGCATTTGTCCCGGCTGGCGCTTATTTTTGTGATATGGAAACGAAAGGACTGCATATCGGCATCCAGGGCCGCGAGGAGACCGTGGTAAGCGAGGACCTGCTGGCGAAAAATGTCGGCAGCGGACTGGTGAAGGTGTATGCCACGGCGATGATGATCGCCTTGATCGAGAAGGCGGCCGTCTACTCCGTGGAGCCGTATCTGGAGAGCGGACAGGGCACCGTGGGCACGCACGTGGACGTGTCGCACTGCTCCGCCACCCCACTGGGGATGAAGGTTTGGGCGGAGACGGAACTGATCGGAATTGACCGCCGCAAACTGACCTTCCGGGTCGCCGCCTACGACGAGCGCGGCCTGATCGGAGAAGGGCGCCACGAGCGTTTCATCATCGACAACGCCCGCTTCCAGGCCAAGGCCGACGCAAAATAACACGACGAAATGACAAAGGAAATCTATCTGGCCGGCGGCTGTTTCTGGGGCGCCGAGCACTATCTCAAGCAGATCCGGGGCGTGGTCAAGACCGAGACGGGCTACGCCAACGGCAATATTTCCCATCCCACCTACCGGGAAGTCTATACCGACTCCACCGGCTATGCGGAGACGGTCCACGTGGTCTATGACCCGGACGTGCTCGCGCTGGAGCGCCTGGTCCAGATCTATTTCATGGCCATCGATCCCACCAGCCTCAACAAGCAAGGCGGCGACGAGGGCACGCGCTACCGCACCGGGATCTACTATGAGGATCCCGCCGACCTGCCCGTCATCCGGCAGGTGTTCGACAGCGTGGCGGCACGGGCGAAGGCCCCGCTGGCCGTGGAAGTCAAGCCGCTCAAGAATTTCTACCGGGCGGAGGACTGCCACCAGGACTACCTCGACAAGAATCCGCAGGGCTACTGCCACATCTCGAAAGCCCTGATGGACTATGCCCGCACCGCCAATTCCCAGGATCCGGACAAGGACTAAGCCCGGAACGCAACGATGACGGCAGCGCCGACATATGTCCGGGTCCTCCTGCCGCTCCGGCTCGGCTGGATCCCCACCTACTCATCTGCCACCCCGCTTGAGCCGGGGCGGCGCGTGTGCGTGGAACTGGGCAGCCGCCGCTACGACGGCGTGGTCTGGTGCAGCCTGGCGCAGCCGGACCTGCCACCGGAGCGTATCCAGCCCGTCCTCGAGGTGCAGGAAGACCTGCCCCGCGTGACCCCGGAAGAGCTGCGCTTCTGGCAGTTCCTGTCCGATTATTATCTCTGCACCCTGGGAGAAGTCTATAAAGCCGCCTATCCCCTGCTGAAGGTCCGCAGCGAACACACGGCCGCCGATATGCTCGCCCGCCTGCGCGAGCGGCTGGCACGCCGGGAGCAGGACCTGGCGCAGAAGCGCCACGGCGAACGCGTGAAAGAGCGCCTGCGCGCGGGTTGTGAAGAACTGCGCAGGCAGATCCGCGCCCTGGAGCAGCGCGAGGCCGCGCCGCAGACGCAGCGGGAGCTCCCCGGCAGGCCGCTGGCCGTCACCGGCGGCGGACGGCTGGCCATCTACCGCGAGCGCCTGCGCGCCGTCCTGGACGCCGGACACCAAGTGCTGGTCCTCAACCCCGAGACCGCCTTCTGCGACCGGATGGAGGAGGATCTGCGCGACGAATTCGGCGACCGGCTC
>JAFTGA010000012.1 GCA_017458145.1 Bacteroidales bacterium
AGGTCGCCCTGCAAACCCGTGGCCGCCCGTGGCCTCGTGAACGGGAGGGGCCCGCCGCGAAGCGGTGGGAGGGATGAGCGAAGCGAAGGTTTGCAGGGTGAGCCTGCCTGGCGCCTCCGCCAGCGCCGTATATACTAAGAAAAAAGAGGGTGACTAATCAGTCTATTGACTTTTTAGTCACCCTCCAAATCGTGGGGCGTCGGCTATTTTGCCGCGAGGGCTACGACGCTGCACGGAGGAAGGGTCACTTCGAGTCCGGCCTTGGTGATCTTGAAGTCCTTGAAGGCCGCCGGCTTGACGACCTCGGGCTTGTCGAAGTCGTTGTGGTCCCGTACATCCCGGGAGGTAAGCACACGGGCGGAAACAACGCTCCTGATGCCGGCCTCGTCAAAGGTCACAAGCACTTTCTTCGCTCTCTTGAGATCCGTGTTCACAAGCGAGAGATGCATCTGGCCGTCTTTGCGGGACACGGTGGCATCCACCTCGGGCACGGCCATCTTGCGCTCGGTCCTGATGTGCGGAGTCATCACCTCGGATTCGAGGAACTCGGCATCCTGATGGACGTTGTACATCTCGAATACGTGGTAGGTCGGCGTGAGGACCATCTGGGTGTCGTTCGTGAGGATCATCGCCTGGAGCACATTGACGACCTGGGCGATATTGGCCATCTTCAGGCGGCGGGTATATTTATGGAAGATGTCGAAATTGAGCGCGGCGATGATGGCATCGCGCATCGTATTCTGCTGGTACAGGTGGCCCGGATTGGTGCCCGGCTCCACGTCGAACCAGGTGCCCCACTCATCCAGCAGCAGCGCCACGCGGCCGGACGGATCAAGCTCGTCCATGATCTCGATATGCTTGCGGAGCACATCTTCGATCTCGATGGTCTTGGACAGGAGCCAGTAGTAGTCGCTGTCGGAGAACTGGGTAGCGGAACCCTTGCTTCCCCGCCAGCCGGGCACAGTGTAGTAATGCAGGGAAATGCCGTGCATGCCCCTGCCTACCAGATTCTTCATCAGCACGCGGGTCCAGTTGTAGTCATAGTCGGACGCGCCGCTGGCGATCTTGAACAGGCGGTTGTCGCCAAAGTTGCGAAGATAGGTGCCGTAACGGCGGAACAGGTCGCTGTAGTACTCCGGCGTCATATTGCCGCCGCACCCCCAGGCCTCGTTGCCGATACCGAAATATTTGACCTTCCAGGGCTTCTCTCGGCCGTTCGCGCGGCGCAGGTCCGCCATCGGCGTCTTGGCGTCGGAAGTCATGTATTCCACCCACTTGGCCATCTCCTCCACGCTTCCGCTGCCCACATTGCCGCTGATATACGGCTCGATGCCGAGCATCTCGCAGAGATTCAGGAACTCGTGCGTACCGAAACTGTTGTCCTCGAGCGTACCGCCCCAGCTGTTGTTGGTCAGATAGCCGCGCTTGTCCTGCGGACCGATGCCGTCCATCCAGTGATAGTCATCGGCGAAGCATCCGCCCGGCCAGCGCATCACAGGGATCTTCAGCGCCTTGAGCGCATCGAAGACATCCTTGCGATAGCCTTCCACATTGGGCACGGAGGAATCCTTGCCGACCCACAGGCCGCCGTAGATACAGCGCCCCAGATGCTCAGAGAACTGGCCGTAGATCTCGGCCGGGATGGTGACGCCGGAACCGGCATCATGGACACGGATGGTGGCATCCTGCGCACTGAGTGATGCCGTAGCGAGCAGGCAGGCGCCTGCCAGGAAGGTGATCAGTCTCTTCATAAAAATTTCAAATACGGATAGTTTTATTACAAATATAGGAACTTTTTGTTTATTTTTGTGAAGTTTATGGCCAAGAGTTCCGTCAATATTGACGCGCAATGCAGCAAAATCCTCTCAGAGGTGCAGGCCGGGCGTTTCAGCCCCGTCTACCTGCTGATGGGAGACGAACCGTACTACCCCGAAATGGTCTGCAATGCGATTCTGGAGCAGTGCATCCCGGAAGAGGAGAAGGACTTCAACGAGACCGTCTGCTACGGCTCGGAAGTCACGGCCGCGCAGGTCATCACCGCGGCCCGCCGCTTCCCGATGATGGCCGAGCGGCAGCTCGTCGTGGTCAAGGAGGCCCAGCAGATGAAAGGCATCGAGGACCTGGCCATCTATTGCGGCGAACCGCTGGACAGCACGGTACTCGTGATCCTGATGCACAAGGCGTCGGCCGACAAGCGCAAAGCCTTCTACAAGGCCGCCGCAAAAGTGGGCACGGTCGTCGACTCCCCCGTCCTGCGCGACTACCAGATCCCGGAGTGGATCCTTTCCTACTACGCTTCGCGCGGCCTTCAGATCGAGCCGCAGGCGGCCGCCCTGCTCGGAGAGTCGGCCGGCACGGACCTCTCCACGCTCGTCGTGGAGACGGACAAACTGACCAAAAGCCTCCCCGAAGGGACCACGCGCGTGACCGTCGCGGACATTGAGCGGAACGTAGGTATCTCCCGACAGTTCAGCATCTTCGAACTCACCAAGGAGCTCTCCTACCGGAATGCCGCCAAAGCGCTCAGCATCGCATCCCATCTGGGTAATTCCGCGAAGTTCGCGATGCCGATGGCGGTCAGCGCCCTGTTCACGCACTTCAGCCGCATCCTCAAATACGGCGCTCTGCTCGCCCGGGGCGGCTATCCGTCGCCTGAAGACAAAGCGCGCGCCCTCGCAGGCGTCAATCCCTATTTCTATAAAGAATATGACACGGCTGTCCGCAACTATCCCGTCCGCAAGGCGATGGCGGCCGTCTCCCTGCTCTGCGAATACGATTACCTGGGCAAGGGCGGCGACGGCAGCACCCTGGTCTCGGACGGAGACCTGCTGGTCGAATTGACAGCAAAACTGCTGAATCTCTGACGAGATTCAGCAGTTTGTCCTTACATCGAGGGGCGGATTTAGTCCAATCCGGGCCAGGTGCCGCGAATGTTCTTGCACTGCGTGTAGCAGGAGGGGCAGTTGGATACCTTGTAATACTCTCCATTGAAGGGAAGGAAAACCTCCACACCACGCTGGTAAGAATCCCACCCGTGGGCCAGAATATACATATAGGTCACTTCCCCGCCCATTAACTCAGACTCTTTCACGCCGTTCGGGGACATCGTCATCTCCACGGTGTACGGCTTGTCCGGGGTATAGGCATTGGTATTGACGGCGCCCTTCAGCAAGGCGGCGGCCATATAGCGCTGGATGTACGAATCATTCTCCGGAGCATACTCCGAAGGAACGAGCTTGGTCTTGAGGATACGGGTGATGCCGCTGACCGTAGCGTCACTGTTGCAGAGCAGTTTGAGGCACTTTTCACCCGTCTCTGCATCCCGGGCGTACAGCTCGATGGCCATCGGGATCATCGCGGCCGCACCGGCGCGGCTCTTGCCCAGCAGGCCGTTATAGACTGCCTCGAACTCGGCATAGCTGGCCGGGAAGTTGGTGAAGGTCACGGACGCCGTGGGCTGCTTGAACTCGCGCGTCGCAGGATCGATCTCGGAGACAACCGTGTAGGAATGGGAGCCATATCTGACGGTGTTGCCGTCCAGGACGGCCTCCGTCTCTACCTGGGAAATAAAACCGGGATTGCTGACCTGGGTGTCTGACGATCCGCCGCCGGAAAAATTACACCCGGCCAGAATCAGCAGCGCTGTGGCTGCCACGGGGAAAAACTGTTTTTTCATAAGTGGATTGAACAAAAAGAAGGGCCGCCTGACCGGCGGCCCGGGAAAATAATCTGCTAGTTTTCGAATTTCTTTTCCTTGACACGGGTGAGTTTCTCCTTCATCGCATCCACAGCCTCCGTAATCGCATTCTCGAAGGTGTCGGCTTCACGCTCGATGATGAGCTCCTCGCCGGGAATGTGGAGCTGGATCTTGGCCAGCTTGCCTTGTTTGAGATGGTCTTCGAGCGCCACCTCAACCTCCTCGGTCAAGCCTTCGCAGAACTTGGCCAGACGGGAGACTTTCTTGTCCACGAAGGCAGCGAGCTGCTCGCTGGCTTCGAACTTCAGGGCCTTGAGTTTAATCTCCATGGTTACCATCGTTTTTTGCCCTTGGATGGGCGGATTTATAAACACTTTGCAGTCGCTCGATGGAATTGTGCGTATAGACCTGGGTAGCCGCCAGGGAGCTATGGCCCAGCAATTCCTTGATGGAATTGAGGTCCGTACCCCCGTCCAGCAGTTCCGTCGCCAGCGTATGGCGCAGGACGTGTGGGGACTTCCTGCCGCTGATGCCGCCGACCTCACCCAGGGCCGCCTTAACCGCCCGGTCCACATAGACCGGATAGAGGCGCGCCCCTCCCGGGGTCTGCAGGAGCGGAGCTTCCGGGGCAATATCCGCGCATTTCAAAGAGTCAACCGATTGTAAATATAGCAAAATTTCATCACAAAGCGAAGGGAGAAGCGGAATTTCTCGAATTTTATCGCCTTTTCCGCGCACACGAAGCACCCGGCGGGAAAAGTCGACGGAATTCCGGTCCAGCGAAATCAACTCCGCACGCCGCAGCCCGGTACCGTAGAGCAAGCCCAGGATCATCCGTCGCAGCTGGTCCTCATACTTCCCGTATTCGAGAACGCCCTTGGTCTGCTCGAAATAGTCACGCATCGCGTCCTCCCGGTAGAACACCGGCAGGCGCTTCTCCTGTTTGGGGCGGGACACCAGCCGCACCGGATTGCATTCCAGCAGTCCCTGCTTCATCAGGAACTTGCAGAACCCGCTCAGCACGCTCAGATGCAGCCCCACCGTCTTCGCGCTCTCCCCCTTCTCATCCAGGAGATGGACTTCGTACGACCGGACCATCTGAACCGACAGATTCTCTTGCCATGCGTTGGAAAGAGCTGTCTGGTCAGTTGTATCGTCTGAAGCCGAAACGCCTGAAGCCGTGGAGGCGACAACTGCCCCGGGAAACCGTGCCACCCTCGGCATCGTAAGAGGGGGGACCGCAAGCGAAGCGCAGCGGTGGGGTCGAGCGAAGCGAGACGTTTCAAGGGGCAGTTGGTCGTCGACCGGCGCCTGCGTTTCGGAAACGAAGGCCAGGTATTCCTCCAGCACCCCACGGTAGATCTCACAGGTCCGGGGCGAATAGCGACGGATGGTCGAAAGGTAGTCCAGATAGCGGGCGATCATACTTCATGCAGTCCGAGTTCGGGAGCCCGCTGCCGCATGTAGGCATCGGCCTCCTCGAAATTATTGCCGATCACCCCGTCCAGAATCGCCTCCTTGACCATTTCCTTGAGTTGCCCGATCTGCGCACACGGAGGGATGCCATAGACCCGCATCACATAGTCCCCGTCGATCGGATTCTTGAAATTGCGGATCGCATCCTTCGCCTCCACCTCCACCAGCTTGCGCTTCACCAGCTCGAAATTCGCACGGATCCGCGCCACTTTCGCTTCGTTCTTGGACGTGATGTCGGCATTGCACAGCACCATCAGGTCGTCGATATCGTCGCCGGCGTCGAAAAGCAGGCGGCGCACGGCCGAATCCGTGACCTCCTCATCCACCAGCGCGATGGGCCGCAGATGCAGCCGCACCAGCTTCTGGACATATTTCATTTCGTCCAGCGGCAGGCGCAGCCGGTCGAAGATCTTCGGCACCATACGCGCCCCGATCACCTCGTGGCCATGAAAAGTCCAGCCCTGCGCGGGGTCGTAACGCTTGCTCGCCGGCTTGCCGATATCGTGCAACAGCGCCGCCCATCGTAAATACAACTTGCCGGAGGCGTCCGAAACGTTGGTGAGGACGGCCAGCGAATGGGCGAAATTATCTTTGTGCCCGCGGCCGTCGACCGTCTCCACGCCCTTGAGGGCAAGCAGTTCCGGCAGCACGTAGGGCAGCAGACCGGCCTCATCCAGCAAGGTGAATGCCATCGCCGGGCAATCCGTGGACAGCATCTTGTTCATCTCCTCGGCAATCCGTTCGCAGGAGAGGATCTTCAGCCGGTCGGCCATCCGCCGCATCGACGCCATCGACTCCGGCACAATCGTAAACCTGTGCTCCGGCGTGGAAAGTTTGGCGGCAAAACGCACGGCGCGCAGCATCCGGAGCGGATCATCGGAATAGGTCGTGTCGGGATCCAGCGGCGTGCGGATGATCCCCGCATCCAGGTCCCGGATGCCTCCGAACGGATCCACGAGCGCGCCGAAATCCTCCCGCTGCAGCGAGAAGGCCATTGCATTGATGGTAAAATCGCGCCGCTGCTGGTCGTCCTCCAGCGTGCCGTTCTCCACGATCGGCTTGCGGGACTCGCGGCGATAAGATTCCTTGCGCGCTCCCACGAACTCGACTTCGTCGCCTCGATAGTGGAGCATCGCTGTCCCGAAATTCTTAAAATAGGACACGTGCTGATGCGTCCGCTCCCCCACGGCCCGGGCAAAATCAATTCCGCTCCCCTCCACGACAATGTCGATATCGCCGGAGGGACGGCCCAGGAAGCAATCACGCACAAAACCGCCGATCACAAAGGCGCGCACGCCCTTGTCCGCGGCGATCTCACTGACAATCCGAAAGATGGGACGGTCCAGAAACTGGTCGGTTATCGTTGACATAGCATCTCTTCAAAGCCGGGGAGTTGCTCGCAAGGCACGAACGCATCTCCTTCCAACCTGTAAAGATACGTCATTTTTCCGTTAGTCACGACCAAAAATCGCACGGAAAGGACGGAATTGTAGCGCATCGCCTGCTCCAGCACGGCGGCAGAAAGCGCCACGTCGGGGCGCTTGCACTCGACCACGGCCAGCGGAGCGCCGTTCCGGTCATAGACCAGGATGTCCGCGCGGAAGGGTTTGGTGCCGAAGCGGAATCCCACCTCGCTCATCATCAGATGCTCCGGGACACCGACGCTGTCCCGGAGTATCGTGATAAACCACTGCCGCACCCGTTCTTCGGGTGTGGCAGCGACTTCTTTGCGGCGGAGCGGATCCCAGATGCGTTCCATCGCTATTTCTTGCAGCGCACGGCCGTCTCTTCGACCGGCAGGCAATCCCGGTACTGGCGGATCCAGGCGTTGAACCCGGCCACATCGACCGGATCCGGCTGCACCTGCACGCCTTCATTCCCGGCAAAGACGACCCGGTCCAGCCAGGATGCGAGCGACAGGCCTTCGGGGTTGTCCACGCAGAAGGCGGCCAGCAGGGCAATGCCCCAGGCGCCACCTTCGCCCGCCGTCTCCATCACGGAGATCGGGGAATTGAGCGCGGCGGCGAGGAAACGCTGTCCCACGCCCTTCGTCTTGAAGAGTCCGCCGTGACCCGTGATGCGCCGGACGGCCACCTGCTCCTCGCCGAAAAGGATGTCATTGCCGATCTTGAGCACACCGACCGAGGCGTACAGATGCGCGCGCATCAGGTTGGCGAGCGTGAAACGGTCGGAGGCGCCCCGGACCAGCAGCGGACGGCCTTCTGCGAGGCCGGTGACCGGCTCACCGGAGATGTAGTTGTAAGAGAGCAGCCCGCCGCAGTCCGGATCGCCCTGCAGGGCCGCTTCGAACAGGCGCGTGAAGAGTTCTCCCCTGTCTGTCTCCTGCCCCGTCAAGCGCTGGAACTCGGCGAAAATGTTCACCCAGGCGTTGATGTCAGAAGTGCAGTTGTTGCAGTGCACCATCGCCACGGGGGCGCCCTCGGGCGTAGTGACGATGTCGATCATCCCATAGGGTCGGGAGAGGTCCTTTTCCAGCACGATCATCGAAAAGGAAGACGTGCCGGCGGAGACATTGCCCGTGCCAGGAGCCACGGCGTTGGTCGCGACCATTCCCGTGCCGGCATCCCCTTCCGGCGGGCAGAGCGCGGCACCGGGCTGCAGCTGTCCGGACGGATCCAGCAGCAGGGCGCCTTCCGGCGTCAGGCTGCCGGCGTCGGCATCGGCAGGCAGGCACTTCGGCAGGATGTCCCGCAGTTTCCACGGGAAATGCCTCGGCGCAATGAGTGTGTCGAACTTCCTGACCATCAGGGAATTGTAGTCCTTCGTGCGCGGATCGACCGGGAGCATGCCGGAAGCGTCTCCGATTCCGAGCACCTTTTCACCCGACAGCAGCCAGTGAATATAGCCAGCCAGCGTGGTCAGGAAGGCGATCTGCGGGACGTGCTCCTCCCCGTTCAGGATGGCCTGGTACAGGTGGGAGATGCTCCAGCGGAGCGGGATGTTGAAATTGAAATACTCGGACAACTCCGCCGCGGCGGGCCCGGTGTTGGTATTGCGCCAGGTGCGGAACGGCACCAGGATTTTTCCGTCGGTGCCGAACGGCATATAGCCGTGCATCATCGCGCTGACGCCGATGGCGCTGAGGCGCCGGATCTCGCATCCGTATTCCGCCTTCACCTGGGTGCTCAGGTCGGCATAGCTGGCCTGCAGGCCCTGACGGATGGCGTCAATGCTGTAGGTCCAGAGGCCGTCCACGAGCTGATTCTCCCACTCGTGGCTGCCTTGGGCGAGCGGCTTGAAGTCCAGCCCGATGAGCACGGACTTGATGCGGGTGGAGCCCAGTTCGATGCCCAGGACGGCGCCGCCGGACTCGATGAGTTTTTTCGCGTCCATGGCTTACTGGAGGGCCTTGTTCAGCAGATAATAGACCTCGTTCATCCGCAGTTCGCGCTTGAACTGGTGGATGGTGGTATCCTTGCCGATATGCAGGAACTCAATGCCGGTGATCTCCGCGAAGTCGCCCCAGTACTCGGCCGTGATGTCATAACTGAATGCGGAATGGTGTGTACCGCCGGCGAGGATCCAGGCACAGGCGCCGATCTCGAAGCTGGGACGCGGCACCCACAGGGCCGACGCCACGGGGAGTTTGGGCATCGGCTTGGGCTCGATGCAGTCCACATCCTGCACGATGACGCGGAAGCGGTTGCCGAGGTCCACGACGGTCGCCTTGGCACCGGGGCCGGTCTTGGAGGTGAACACCAGGCGGGCGGTCGGCTGCTTGCGGATGCCGATGCCGAGGAAATGCACCTCGAGCTTGGGCTTGTCGCTAGCGATCATCGGGCAGACCTCCAGCATGTGGCTCTGCAGGCAGGAGGACTGCTCTCCCGCGAAGTTGAGCGTGTAGTCCTCCAGGAAGGAGCAGCCGCCGGGAAATCCCTGCGACATCACCCAGAGCGTACGCTGCAGGCAGGCGGTCTTCCAGTCGCCCTCGGCGCCGAAGCCGTAGCCGTCCACCATCAGGCGCTGGGTGGCCAGGCCGGGGATCTGGTCGAAGCCGCAGAAGTCCGGGGCGTCCACGTCGGCGTCGCCGAGGTCGTCGAAATTGGTCGTAAAGGCCGTGGCGCCCTCGTCCTTGAGCACGCGGCGGATGGCGATCTCGGCCCGGGCGGCATTGCGTACCTTCTCCCAATAGACTTCGGGGCCGGTCTCGTCGATCTTGACGGTATAGAGCCGCTTGTATTCCTCCACCAGCGCGTCGGTCTCCACGTCGGTGACCTTCTTGAAATACTCCATCAGCGAAGACACCGGGTAGTAGTCCACGTGATAACCCAGGCGCTGCTCGAACTCCACACGGTCGCCGTCCGTGACGGCCACGTTGTTCATATTCATGCCGAACATCAGGCAACGGACCTTGCGGGCGTCAGCGAGAGCGGCGCTCACGCGGGCCCAGACGGCGATGCGGCGCTGGGCTTCGGGGCTCTTCCAGTAGCCGACCACGACTTTGCGCGGGACGCGCATCCGGGAGCAGATGTGCCCGAACTCGATGTCGCCGTGGGCGCTCTGGTTGAGGTTCATGAAATCCATGTCGATCTTGTCCCAGGGGATCTCGGCGTTGTACTGGGTATGGAAATGGAGCAGCGGCTTGCGCAGGTCCTGCAGGCCCTTGATCCACATCTTGGCCGGAGAGAAGGTATGCATCCAGGTGATGACGCCGACGCATTTGGGGTCGTTGTTGGCAGCGTTCATCACGTCTTCGACCTCACGGCTGCTGTTGGCCGTGCCCTTATAAACGATCCTGACGGGGATATTGCCGGAGGCGTTCAGCCCCTCGACCATTTCCTTGGAATGTCCGTCCACGGCGACCACGGCGTCCCCTCCGTAGAGGAGCTGCGCACCGGTCACCCACCATAATTCACAGTTATCAAATGCCATAATATCAGTATTTTAGTGTTATCATTTCTTTTTCTGCCCGTAATAAGCGTTCGGGCCGTGCTTGCGGCTGTAGTGCTTCTCAATGAGGTGCTTGTTCATCTTCGGCGCGCGGCCGAAGGAGCCCCAGTAGAGATCCAGCTGGTGCGCGGAGACGACGGAACAGGAGATGAACGCCATCTTGGCCACTTCTTCGAGCACAACCGCATTGTGGACAGCGTTGTCGGCGTCCGTGCCCCAGGCGAAAGGCCCGTGGTTGCGGACCAGCACGGCGGGCGTGTCGTCCGGATTCATCCCGCGGAAACGCTCCACGATGACCAGGCCGGTTTCTTTCTCGTATTCGCCGAAGACTTCGGCACGGCTCATATTGCGCGTGCAGGGGATGTCATCATGGAAATAGTCCGCGTGCGTCGTGCCGATATTGGGAATGTCCTTCCCGGCCTGCGCCCAGGCCGCCGCATAGGTCGAATGGGTGTGCACCACGCCGCCGATGTTCGGGAACGCCTTGTAGAGCTCGACATGGGTGGGCGTGTCGGAAGAGGGATTGAGGCTCCCCTCCACCACCTTGCCGTCCAGGTCCACGACGACCATGTCCTCCGGCTTCATGTTGTCATAGCTCACCCCGGAGGGCTTGATCACGACCAGGCCGCTCTTGCGGTCGATGGCGGACACATTGCCCCAGGTAAAGAGCACGAGCCCGTGCTTCACCAGGTCCAGGTTTGCCTGGCAGACTTTGATTTTCAGTTCTTCTAACATATTCTTATCAGGTTCCGGGTCAAGCCCGGAATGACGGGGTTACAAATAACAGGGTTGGCTACCAGAAATAAATGTAGAAAGCCACCGTGAAGGCCAGGATGATGACGGTATGGATGATGTCCCAAGTACCCCAGGAAGCGCGGGTAACGGCCTTCTGCTCGGGCGTGGCGGTGCCGAAGCAAAGGCCCTGGACCTGGTACTCGGAGGGTTTCGGGGTCAGCAGGGTGACCACGACGGCCAGCGCGACGCAGAACAGAAACATCCACACGCAGAACGCATAGACGTTCATCTCATTGAAGATAAAGGTGAAAACGTTGTGGCCCCGTGGATTGACGATCATGGTGATCAGGCGGGTGAAGCCCAGCACCAGGCCCACGATCAGTGTCCACATGCCGGCCTTCGGAGAGGTCTTCTTCCAGCAGACGCCCAGCAGGAACACCGCGGCGATGGCCGGAGCCAGCAGGCTCTGCACGCTCTGGATATAGTTGTACAGGCTCTTGCCCATCCGCTGGATCACGAAAATCCACAGCACACCGAGCACGACCACCACCACGGTGGCGATACGGCCGATGGTGACGAGTTTCTTCTCGTCGGTGCCGGGATGCTTGCGCTTGTAGATATCGATCGTGTAGAGCATTGCGGAGGAGTTGTAGAGCGAGGCCAGCGAACTCATCAGGGCGGCGAGGATGCCGCAGATCACCACCCCCTTGAGGCCGACCGGCAGCAGGGTGTTCACCAGCATCGGGAAGGCGATGTCCGGGTTGGACACGGTCCCGTCGGCCTGCAGGCCCAGGGCCACGCCGAGCTGCTGCCCGATGGCGGAATCCGGAGTCTTGGTGAGCGCATAGGCAATCATGCCCGGGATGAGGAACAGGAACACCGGAAGGAGCTTGAGATAAGCGCCGAAGATCGTGCCCCGGCGGGCTTCCTTCTGGTCCTTGCCGGACAGGACGCGCTGGACGATGAACTGGTCGGTACACCAGTACCAGAATCCGATGATGGCGGAGCCGAACAGGGCGCCGTACCAGGGGAATTCGGTATCCTGGCCGTTGCGCATCAGCGTGGTCATCGAGTCGCCGTATTCGTTGACGCACTGCGCGCCGCAGATGTCCATCATGGCGTTCCAGCCGCCGAGTTCTTTCAGGCCGAGCCAGAGAATCACGAGCGATCCGATCAGCAGGATCGGGGTCTGGAGCACGGAGGTCTTGAGCACGGACTCCATGCCGCCGATGACGGTATAGATGGCGGTGATGATCACCAGGGCCAGGGCGGCCACCCAGAAGTTGATGCCGAGCAGGGTGTTGAGCGCGAGGCCGCCGGCCAGCACGGTCACGGAGACCTTGGTCAGCACGTAACTGGCCAGCGACAGCCAGGTCAGGATGCCGCGGCTCTGCTTGTTGTAGCGCTTCTCGAGGAACTCAGGCATCGTATAGACCATGCTCCGCTCATAAAAAGGCACGAAGACCCAGCCCAGGATAAGGATCATCCAGCCCTGGATCTCCCAGTGGGCCTGGGCCATGCCGGCGGAGGCGCCGGTACCCGCGAGGCCAATGAGGTGCTCGGAACCGATATTTGATGCGAAAATGGAGGCGCCGATGGCAATCCAGGTAGCGCTGCGGCCACTCAGGAAATAATCTCCGGAAGTCTCTTTCTTCTTGCGGGATACATCCCAGCAGATCCAGACCATCGCCAGGAAGAAAACGGCGATCACGATCCAGTCCCACGACGCAAGGGAGATGCGGTTCAGGTCTGCAGCCTGAAGAAGCAGGAATTTATACATATTCGGTCAGAAATAAGTTATTTCACGCTGAAGGCGAAGATACAGTGGCTGCGATAGGTCTCGCCCGGACGGAGCACCACGGAAGGCCACTGGGGCTTGTTGGGGCTGTCGGGATAGTGCTGCGTCTCCAGGCAGATACCGGTGCGCTGCTGATAGACCACCCCGCCCTTGCCGGTCACGGTGCCGTCCAGGAAGTTGCCGGAATAGACCTGGATGCCGGGCTCGTCGGTATAGACCTTCAGGTCGATGCCCGTCTGCGGGCAATAGAGCTCCGCCGCCACGACATTGATGTCGCCCGCGGTGTCCAGTACCCAGTTGTGGTCATACCCGTTGCCGTTGCGCAGCTGCTCGAACTCGAATTCCCCGATGCGGTCCCCCACCGGATGCGCCGTCCGGAAGTCCATCGGGGTCCCTTCCACGGGCAGGATTTCCCCGGTAGTCATATAGGTGTCGTCCACCGGCGTGTAGGTCGAGGCATTGACATACAGTTCATCGTCGCAGATGCTGTGGTTTGCAGGATCACCGGACAGGTTGAAATAGGAATGGTTGGTCATATTGATGATCGTCGGGGCCGTGGTCGTGGCCTCGTATGCGATATCGATCCGGTTGTCGTCGGTCAGCGTGTAGGTCACGTAGGCCGTGACGGCGCCGGGGAAGTTGTTGTCCTCCTCCGGGGAGTCCATCCGCAGGCGAATGTGGCGGGAATCGGCCTCCACGACCTTGTAGGACTGATATTGCCAGCCGGTCGGACCACCGTGCAGGCAGTGCCCGAAGTTGTTCTTCGGCAGGTCATATTCCACCCCGTCCAGCGTGAACCGGCCCTGGTTGATCCGGTTGGCATAACGGCCGATGGAAGCGCCGAAGTCGGTCTGGTTGTTCTCGGGATAATAGTCTTCAACCTTGTCGAACCCCAGGACGACATCGCGCCGGATGCCGTCCCTGTCCGGGAGGACGATGGCCGAAATACGGCCGCCGAAATTGGTCACGGTCACTTCCATGCCGGAAGCGTTCTTCAAGGTGTAGAACTGGTCGCCCGCCTCCTGGACGCAGGAGACGGCGAGCATGGCGAATAAGGCCAGCAACAGAATCTTGGATGATTTCATTTCCCGTAAAGATAGTTATTTCTTCTTTTGTTTCAAAGTCCGAAGCGCAGCGGCTCGCCGGTATAGGTCACCTCCAAAGGCCGGGCGGTCCCGCCGGAGACGGTCACGATGCGGAATTTGCGCTCCGCGGGCATTCCGGGGAATGTCCCCCGCCGGGCACCGATCTGCAGGGTCCGGCCCTTCAGGGTAAACGGAATTTCACTGCACTCCCCGTGCTCGTATGCATATCCGTCGCCGGCATCCTCATACAGCACGAAACGGCCGTCAGCACCCGGATAGACGCGGATCTCCAGCTCGTCCCAAGGCTTTTCCCCGTCGTACTGCACGTCCGGTCCGAGCGGAAGAATGCTGCCCGCACGCACATACAGGGGGATGGTATCCAGATGCGTCTGCCTGGAAACGGTCTTCCCGCCCCGCAGGCGCTCCCCGGTCCAGAAGTCATACCAGTCCGTCCCGGCCGGCAGATAGACGGCACGCGATCCGGCGGCGGAGAAATCCGCTTTCTCTTCGGAGAAGCCGGTCTCCTCCGGCGTATAGTGGGCATGCAGGACCGGCGCGACCAACAGGGAACGGCCAAAAAGATACTCATCCCCCAGCTGCCAGGTCCGCCTGTCCTCCGGGAAGTCCATCACGAGGGCACGCTGGAAAGTCCCGTCCGCCGAGCAGACCTCCCACTCCGTAGAATAGATATACGGCAGCAGCCGGTAGCGGAGCCGCACGGCCTCCACCAGCGCATCATAGACGGGATCGCCCTCCTGCCCGTACAGATAAATCTCCCGGGGCACCTCCGTGCCATGGGAGCGCATCATCGGCATGAACACGCCATACTGCATCCAGCGGACATACAGTTCGCGGAAGCGGTCGTTGTGTACGGCGCTGCCATCCGCATTGCGGCGGTTGTAGGCATTCGCGAAGAATCCGCCCAGATCCGTATTGAAATGGGGATTGCCGGTCAGGGCGAAACCCAGTCCGGCCGGCACCTGGCTGCGGAGGGACGCCCAGGTGGACGGCACGTCCCCGCTCCAGACCTGGGCCCCGGTGCGCTGCTGTCCGGTATAGGCCGAACGGGTCAGGATCATCACCCGGCGGTCCGCCGACTCCGTCCGCTGGTGCTCATACACGCCCCCGACGGCGGCGATGGGATAGGCGTTGCGCACCTTGCGCAGGGACCCCTCCGCCGTCATCAGTTCGAAATCCTCGTCCCGGTCGCTCCGGAGCGTATGGTGATCCGGTTCGGTGGAGTCCATCCACCAGGCATCCACCCCCATGCCCCACATCCTCGACAGATAGCGCCAGTACAGATCGCGCGCCTGCGGACTGAACGGATCGTACGGGCGCACCCCAGAAGGATACTCCATCCGGGGCGGCCAGTCGGGCAGTCCGCTGCGCGGCCACGTGCCCATGTCCAGCAGATGGCCCTGCTCCTCCAGCTCGCGGTACTGACGGGTCATCGGCCCGAACGAGGACCACACGGAGATCATCAGATGCGCATGCCTGGCGTGCACCTCGTCGATCATCGCCTGTGCATCACGGAAATCGTCGTTGAGGAAGTCCATCGCATTCCAGAGGTAGTTGTTCCCCCAATACTGCCAGTCCTGGACCATGCCGTCCAGGGGAATTCCGCGGCGGCGGTACTCCCGCAGCACGTCCAGCAGTTCCCGCGAACTCCGGTAGCGCTCGCGGCTCTGGTGGAATCCGAAACTCCAGCGGGGCAGCATCGGCACCCGGCCCGTCAGGGCACGGATTCCGGCGATCACGCCGTCCGCGTTCCCGCCCCAGATGAAATAATAGTCCACGGCCTCCCCCACTTCGGATTCAAACAGCATCCCGGACGCATCATCGCGGAACGTCGTCGGGGAAGGATTGTCCCAGAACAGGCCATATCCCTTCACGGACTGGACGACCGGGCTGAAATCCTCCGTGTTGTCCTGGACCATATAGCGGGTCTTGCCCCGCAGGGAGAGCGCGCCATCCTGCAGGATGCCCAGGCCGTAGAACGGCTCGTCCGCCTCCGGCAGGAAAGTCTGGTGGACGGTCCAGGCGCCTTTGTCCACGCCGGAAGCACGCGTTTCCATGCCCCACGAACCCTCCCGGAGCAGAAGCCGGCCCGTCGGAGTCAGGAAACGGACAGTCCCGTCCCGATCGACGGAGACCTTCAGGGCCGAAGAACTGTACGTCGTGGCGGACTTCCCCTTCACGACCTGGACGGGGACCGCCTGCGGCTGCGCCGTGACGGCGAAACTGCGGGTAGGCGCCGGTCCGCCTTTGACAATCCGGACAATTCCGGGCGTATAGAACTGCACGGACACGGTCTCCTGCGCCGTCAGGAGCACAGTGGACAGCAGCATCAGCAGCAGAGAAGAAACGGATTTCGTCATCGGATATGTGGTTTAATCAAACACAAATATAGCATTTTCCTATTCAAATCCGCCGGAACCCGTACGAAAAGCGGAGCGGGTGCAGGGCGCTAATACTGCCGGAACCAGTCGAAGTCGGCGCAGCCGCCCAGTTCCCGGGTGGCATAGCAGAAGAGCGCGGAGCGGTATCCGGTAAAATAGTCGAGCGTGTAGCGCATCTGGAGGGCGTCGTCCAACTCCGTCCAGGCAGCGCCGTCCCAGCTGTAGGAGAACCAGGCGCGGTCTTCGTCGAAGTCATACCGGATGCGCAAATACACCTGTTCCGACTCCGCCGGCAGGCAGAGCAGCTCGCGGCTGCGGCGCGTGGCCGTGCGGTCCTCGCCGCGCTGCGGCATCTCATGGGCCACATACAGTTCCAGCCCGGTCTCCGTGCGGCGCAGGCCGATATCGCCCCGGCAGCTCTGGAAGGCGCTCAACCCGGCGAAATCGCCCGGCCTGAGGGCGGAGCCGTCCAACCGCACCTCGCTGGTGCATCGAGGACCGAAAGTGCGCTGTGTCAGCGTATTGCGCGCATCCGAAAGGCCGGTGGCGAGCTGCCCGGTCGTCAGGCGCAGCCAGCCGGGACGCTCGGTCAGGGACCAGCAACCGTCCAGCGGCTTGTGGTTCCACTGCCAGACCAGCGCCAGCTCCGTCCCGGAGAATTCATCACTGGCCCAGACATAGTCCCGGCCGTCCGGCGCCAGTTTCACATCGAATTCCTTGACGGGGGTACCGCCCTCCCCGAGAATGGGCCAGCCGTCCGTCCAGGTGACGGGCTGCAGGGTCGGGATACGTCCCACGGCGCCGTGGTCCTGGAACATCACGGCATACCAGTCCCCGTGCTGCGTCTGGACGATGGCGCCCTGCGCCACCCCGTCGCGGCGGCCGTCAAACTCGCCCTGCAGGATGGTCCGGGGCTCGTATTCGCCCAGCAGCGTCCGGCTCCGCCAGCAGGTCTCCGTGCGCGGACCGCCGGAAGGCCAGTCAATCACGAGGACATAATACCAGTCGCCGATATGATAGACATGGGCGCCTTCCGCACGCAGGCCGTACCCCTCGCGCGGAGAACTGAAGAGGACCTGGTCCACACCGCCCTCCCGGACCGCGGAAAGATCCGGCTCCAGTTCGGTGATGCGGATCTCGCCGTTGCCCCAGACCACGTAGACGCGGCCGTCCTCAAAGAGCAGCGACGCGTCATGGAACGGCCGGTCAATGACCTTGCGCTCCCACGGACCGCCGATCTGTCCGGAAGAATAGACATAAGTCCTGCGTTGGTCGTTGGCGATGAACAGGGCCCAGAAACGGCCGTTTTCGTAGCGCAGCGATGTCGCCCACTGGCCCTTGCCGTAGGCATTGGCGCCGCCGCGGAGGTTGTAGACATCGTCATCCTCCAGGCAGTCATAAATATAGTCCACGATCCGCCAGTGCACCAGGTCGCGCGACTGCATCAGCGGGGCGCCGGGGCAGAAATACATCGTGGTGCTGACCATATAGTAATCCTCCCCCACCCGGATCACGTCATTGTCCGGGATATCGGTATAAGTCAGCGGATTGACGCAGTGCGTCACCCGGGCACAGCCCGCCGCCAGCAAGGCGCAGAGGGCCCCGGAAAGCAAGTAATTCACATAAGATTTCATACCTCACAAAATTACGGTTTTTTTGCAGATTTGTCCCAACCCCATTATCTTTGTCTGATATGGAAGCGAAAGAGGTTCTGAAGCAATACTGGGGCTATGAAGATTTTCGCCCGATGCAGGAGGAGATCATCTCCGCCGCGGCGGCGGGACGGGACGTGCTGGCTATCCTGCCCACGGGCGGGGGCAAGTCCGTCTGCTTCCAGGTCCCGGCGCTGATGCGCGAAGGCATCGCCCTCGTGGTCACGCCGCTCATCGCCCTGATGAAGGACCAGGTCCAGAACCTCGCCGCCCGCGGCATCAAGGCCCTCTCCATCCACGCCGGCATGGACCGCCGGGCCGTGGAAGTGGCCCTGGGCAACGCCGCCTACGGGGATTTCAAATTCCTGTACGTCTCGCCCGAGCGCCTGGGCACTTCCCTCTTCCGTTCCTGGCTGGAGATCCTTCCGCTCTGCTACATCGTCGTGGACGAGGCGCACTGCATCTCCCAGTGGGGATACGATTTCCGCCCGGACTACCTGCAGATCGGCGCGCTGCGCAAACTCCTGGACGTCCCGGTGATCGCGCTCACCGCCACGGCCACGCCCCGGGTGGCGGAAGACATCATGGACAAACTGGACTTCCGGGAAAGACTGCTGCTCAAGAGCGGATTCGAGCGGCCCAACCTGTCCTATATCGTCCGCCAATGCGAGGACAAGAGCGGGCAGCTGCTGGACATCTGCCGGGGCGTAGAAGGGTCCGGAATCGTGTATATGCGCCACCGGCAGCGCTGCGAGGAGACCGCCGCCTACCTCACTCAGAACGGCATCTCCGCCTCCTGGTACCACGCCGGCCTGTCCGCCCAGACGCGCTCCGACCGCCAGGAAGCCTGGAAGCGCGGGGAGATCCGCGTCATGGTCTGCACTAACGCCTTCGGCATGGGCATCGACAAACCGGACGTCCGCTTCGTCGTGCACGCGGGCCTGCCCGAAGGGCCGGAATCCTACTTCCAGGAAGCCGGACGTGCCGGACGGGACGGGCAGCGTGCCTATGCCGTGCTGCTCTGGAACGGCACCGACGTGCGGCGGCTCAGGCAGCTGCAGGACGTCTCCTTTCCGCCGCTGGAGTACATTGCAGACATCTATCAGAAACTGCATATCTTCTTCCAGATTCCCTACGAGCAGGGCGCCGGACGCCAGCTCAAATTCGACCTGGATGAATTCGCCCGGCATTTCAAGCTGAACCGCGCCTCCGTGCACTATGCGCTCAAATATCTCGAGCGCTCGGAGCACCTGACCTTCTCGGAAGACGTGGAGGTCTCCACGCAGGTCGGCATCCTGGTCGAGCGCAATCTCCTCTATGACATCGAGTTGCCGGACGCGCAGATGGTCACGCTCCTGGAGGTGCTGATGCGCCGCTACACGGGCATTTTCTCCTGGCCCGTCCCCATCCGGGAGGACAGCACGGCCAGCGCCTGCGGGATCAGCGTTCCCGCGCTGCGCCAGCTGCTCTACCGCCTCTCGCTCGAACACGTGATCCGCTACATCCCCGGAGAGCGATGCAGCGTGATCTTCCTGCACCACGCCCGGCTGATGCCCGGCAACGTGGACCTGCAGAAGGAGAAGTACGCTTTCCTGCTGGAGAATGCGCGCGGCCGGGCGGATGCCATGGTGGAGTATGCTTCCGAAGAGGCGGAATGCCGCTCCCGCTGGCTGCTGCGCTATTTCGGGCAGGAAGAGACGACCGACTGCGGCACCTGCGACGTCTGCCGCGCCCATCGTCATTCCGGGCTTGCCCCGGAACCCCCCGAATCCGCCATCTGCCGCTGGTGGGCGGAGCACCCCGGCGCCACCCTCCAGGAGTTCCGCGCGGCCTGTGCCCATCCGGCGGCCGGGCTGCCGCCCGACGCCGTCGCCCGCTACCGCAAGCTGCTCGACGACGGAGAATTGTAGTTGCAGGAATCCGGAATAATTGCTAATTTTGGCAATTATGCGAATTCACCGATTATTTACCGCCGCGGTGCTCCTCACCGCCCTTGTCTCCCCGGCTCTTGCCGCTCCGGTCCAACCGCGCGTCATGCGCTATTACCCCGACGGACGGGACTTCGTCTGCCTGAACGGCGACGGACGCTACACCCGGCCCCTATACGGCACGCACACCCGTTTCCGCCTGGAGACGAGCGACCGTCCGGTCTTCGCGGCCTTCGACCGCGCAGAGAGTTGGAACTTCCGGTTCTACCTTGATTATAAAGGGAAAACGACGCAGCTCGACCAGGCCTCCTGGTGCGAAGCCCGCTACCAGGGCGGACGCCGCAGTTATCTCGTCCGGGACGACGCCTGGGGCGGCGCGCAGCTGCGCATCACCGTCCTCGCCTCCTTCTTCCAGGAAGGCGCCGTCTGGCAATTTGCCGCCGAGGGCTTCGACGGGCCGGCCACGCTGACCGTGAAGCGCTGCCGCATCGCAGGCACCAAGTTCAACCGCGACGGCGACATGGGCGTGGATCCGCGCGAGCACTTCGAGCCCGCCGAGGGCGAACCCGACCTGACGGTCCTCTCCTGGGCGGCCGGTCCCGAGACCTATCTTTATTATGAAGACAACGCCCGCCTGATCGTGCTGGACGCCGCCGCGGGACGGCCCGTCTTCGACAAGGAGGAAGCCGCCCGGATGGAACTCGTCTCCCGGGTCGAGATCAACACCCCGGATCCCTTCTTCAACACCCTGGGCAGCGCGATGATGGCGGCCGCCGACGGCATCTGGGACGGGCAGACCGTCCTGCACGGCGCCAACGGCTGGCGCACGCCCTATTGCGGCTGGCGCGGCGGCTACACCCCCGACGTCGTGGGCTGGAACGACCGCGCCGTCTCGCACTTCCGCGCCTACTCCAAGAGCATGGTCACGGACGTGCCTCCGGTCCTCCCGCAGCCCCAGCAGGACACGCTCAACAACCTCTGCCGCGCCCTGAAGCAGTGGGGCACGCCGATGTACTCCAACGGCTATATCTGCCGCCTGCCGGGCCGCACCGACCAGATGAGCCACTACGACATGAACCTCAACTACATCGACGAACTGATGTGGCATTTCTGCTACGACGCCGATCCGGAATTCCTCCGGGAGATGTGGCCCTACATCGTCCTGCACCATCAGTGGGAGAAGCGTAATTTCGACTGGGACGGCGACCACCTGTACGACGCCTACTGCTGCATCTGGGCCAGCGACGCGCTCTACTACAACGGCGGCGCCGTCACGCACTCTTCCGCCTACAACTACCGCTCGAACCTGCTGACCGCCCGCATCGCCGAGATCATCGGCGAAGACCCCACCCCGTACCGCGAGGAAGCCGAGGCGATCCTGAAGGCGATGAACGAGCGGCTGTGGCTGAAAGACCTCGGCTACTGGGCTGAATTCCAGGACTATATGGGCCTGAAGCGGCTCCACAAGAGTTCTGCTGTCTGGACCATTTACACACCGATCGACTGCGACGCCTGCACCCCGGAGCAGGCCTGGCAGGCCACGGAATACGTGGACCGCTCGATCCCCCGCATCCCGGTGCGCTACACCTACGACGAGGCCGCCGTGCGCGAACTGGGCCTGACCCTCCCCGCCCCCGATCCGGCCCTCTTCACCATCTCCACCACGGACTGGATGCCCTATGTCTGGAGCACCAACAACGTCGCCCACGAGGAAGTCGCCAACATGGCGCTCGCCTACCTGCAGGCGGGGCGCAACGATTCCGGCTTCCAACTCCTGAAAGCCGACCTGCTGGACGAGATGTACCTGGGCGGATGTCCCGGCAACTTCGGCCAGATCAGCTACTACGACAAGGCCAAGAACGAAGCCTACCGCGACTTCGCGGACAATGTCGGCATCACCTCCCGCGCCATCATCAGCGGCCTGTTCGGCATCATCCCGGACTCGCTCAACGGCCGCTGCGTGTTCAATCCCGCCTTTCCGGACAGCTGGGACGAAGTCTCCATCAGGACCCCGTACCTCTCCTTCTCCTTCCGCCGCGAAGGCCATCTGGACATCTATGAGGTCGAACAGCACTTCCCGCAGCCGCTTCAGATCGTCGTTCGCACGGGCGCCGGCGGCGGCGCCTACCTGGAGACGGCCGGCGGCAGCGGGCAGAAACAGACCATCACCGTGGACCGCACCAAACTACCCAAAGCCATCAGCCACAAGAAGATCCGCGCCCCCAAGGCAGATGTGTCCTCCCCCCGCTACATGAAACGGATGGGCCTCGGAGACATCTCCCCGAAGGCGATGCGCAAGGCCCGGATGGTGGACCTGAGTCCGTATTTCAATTCCAACGTGGACGACATCTACCGCAACGAGTACCTCACCCCGCGCCCGCCGTTCACCACCCTCGAACTGCCCAAGCAGGGCGTGGGCGAATGGTGCATCCCGCACGAAATGCATGAGATCGAGGACGACGGCTTCCGCGCCACCCTGCGCGGCGGCGTCTTCGACACCGGCCTGGGCGTGCAGTTCCGCTCGCCGGAGCAGGGCCACAACATCCTCTACACCTCCCTCTGGGACAACTACCCGGCCAGCCTGACCGTTCCGCTGGAGGGCCGCGCCCGCCATGCCTACCTGCTGATGGCCGGCAGCACCAACAACATGCAGAGCCGCATCGAGAACGCCCGCATCACCGTGACCTACGCCGACGGCACGCAGGACGTCCTCCCGCTCGAGAACCCCATCAACTGGTGTCCCATCGAGCAGGACTACTACACCGATGACTACGCATTCTGGACCGCGCCGAAGAAGCCTTACCGGGTCCTGCTTTCCGACGGGCGCGTCTCGCGGGATCTCACCCTCGACTTCCTGCCCGCTGCCGAGAACGACAATCTCTACGACGCCGTCAAGGAAACCGACCGCGGCATCCCTGACGGGGCCGCCCAGATCCTCAAGATGCCGCTGCGCCGCTTCAAGAAACTCCAGTCCCTGACGCTCGAGACCCTCTCCAACGACGTGGTCGTAGGTCTGATGGCAATTACATTGGAAAAGTAACGGAAATTCACTATATTTGCCCGATTTTTGCAGGAGAGAACCCGTCAATTCAAGATAAACTTTTAAATTTATACAAAATTATGCCCAAAATTGATTTAAGCAAGTACGGAATCCAGGGAGTGACCGAGATCCTCTACAACCCGACCTACGAAGTCCTCTACAATGAGGAGACCAAACCCGGCCTTGAAGGCTACGACAAAGGCCAGGTGACCGAGCTCGGTGCCATCAACGTGATGACCGGCGTCTATACCGGACGCTCCCCCAAGGACAAGTACATCGTGATGGACAAGAACTCCAAGGACACCGTGTGGTGGAACACTCCGGAGTACCCCAACGACAACCACGAGATGTCCGAGCAGGTCTGGGCCGAGGTCAAGAACCTCGCGATCAAGCAGCTCAGCGGCAAGCGCCTCTTCGTGGTGGACGGCTTCTGCGGCACCCACAAGGACACCCGCATGAAGATCCGCTTCGTGATGGAAGTGGCCTGGCAGGCCCACTTCGTGACCAACATGTTCATCCGCCCGCAGAACCAGGCCGAGTTCGACCAGGAGCCTGACTTCGTGGTCTACTGCGCCGCCAAGGCCCGCGTGGAGAACTTCAAGGAGCTGGGCCTCCGTTCCGACACCTGCGTCGCTTTCAACGTGACCAGCAAGGAGCAGGTCATCCTCAATACCTGGTACGGCGGCGAGATGAAGAAGGGTATGTTCTCGATGATGAACTACTTCCTCCCGCTCAAGGGCATCGCCGCGATGCACTGCTCCGCCAATACCGACATGAACGGCGAGAACACCGCCATCTTCTTCGGCCTGTCCGGCACCGGCAAGACCACCCTTTCCACCGACCCGAAGCGGCTGCTCATCGGTGACGACGAGCACGGCTGGGACGACGAAGGCGTATTCAACTTCGAAGGCGGCTGCTACGCCAAGGTCATCAAGCTCGACAAGGAGTCCGAGCCCGACATCTACAACGCCATCCGTCGCGA
>JAFTGA010000049.1 GCA_017458145.1 Bacteroidales bacterium
AGTTAGTCCTTCTTTGTTCAGATTTCTTTGCTATTTAGGATTTTATCGGTAATTTTGCAAAAATAACCGAGTAAACTGCTTCTTATGGCAAAGGAAAACAAGGTCATCAACATCATCAAGGCGCGGATTCAAGAGGCTCCCAACGGCACGCTGTTCTTCAACAACAGCTTCCCGGAATTCGACGATGAATACATTGGGCAGATCCTTTCGGATTTAGCCAAAGAAGGGATGATCCATCATCTCTCAAGGGGCGTGTACCTAAAGACTGAGGAAACACGCTTCGGCCTGGTCTATCCTCCCGTCGAAGATATTGCGGAAGCCATTGCCCGACGTGACAATGCTCAGGTAATTCCTACTGGAGCCACCGCACAGAACATCCTCGGCCTTTCCACTCAGGTGCCGATGAATGCAGTCTTTCTCACTTCCGGTTCCGCCCGCAAGATTAAACTGGGAGGGCGCACCATAACATTCCGTCGCGCTGTTCCCAAAAACTTCGCCGTTAAAGGGCGATACACTTGCCTCATTGTTCAGGCACTCAAGGCTATCGGCGAAGGGAACGTCACGGAAGAAGACCTTGCCCACATCCAAACCCTTATTCTGGCACATCTAGAACCTGGCACCATTCAAGCTGATCTTGCTGCTATGCCATACTGGATTCGCCGAATCTTTGTCAAAACCCTCAAAAACGACAAGCAATGAGTCTTTGGAAGAACCTCACTGCATCGGAGCGTCTGGCTGCAGTTCAGACGACCGCTGCCGGAAAGAACATAGAAGACCGCGCCGTAGAAAAAGACTGGTGGGTAACCGCTGTCCTCAAAGCCCTGTTCAACACTTCGTGCCGGGATTACCTGCTCTTCAAGGGTGGAACGTCCATCAGCAAGGGCTGGCCCATTATCGAACGCTTCAGTGAAGACATCGACCTGTCTCTGGGCCGTCAGTACTTCCTTGACGTACTCGGCCTGCAGTATGCTGCTGCGGGCAATAACACCCAGCTCAAGAACCTTCGCAAGGCCTCTCGACGATTCATCCACGGGACGCTTTCGCAGGAGCTTGGCCAGCAACTCGCCAAGATTGGATTGACAGGCTTTACCGTCAGTAATCAGACCACTGTGCCGACGGCCGAAGGACGCAAGCCTATTGATGCCGACAGTGATCCTACCGTTATTCAAGTAGCGTACGACAGCATCTTCCCCGCCTATGAAGGTGACATTCTCCCCAGCGTCAAGATAGAGATTAGTTGTCTGTCCATGTCAGAGCCTTTCGAGGAGAAGCCTATCACAACCCTTATCCACGATCGGTTCCCCGAGTTGGACCAGGAACTCTCCACCATTATCCGCACCGTTACACCGGCTCGCACTTTCCTGGAGAAAGCCTTTCTGCTCAACGAGGAATTCCAGAAAGAGCAGCCTCGTTTCCGCAGGATGAGTCGCCATCTATATGATCTGGAGAAGCTGATGGATACTGACTATGGGAAGACAGCACTCCAGGATATCGACCTCTACCGTGCCATTGTTGAACACCGCCGCAAATTCTATCACCTCGGCTATGTAAACTACGATCTTGACTACCCTCCCGTCATTGACTTTGTCCCCAAAGGGAAAACCCTTGAAGCCTTTCGCCGCGACTATAACGATAACATGGTGAACGGTTACATCTATGGCTCTGCGATGCCATTCGATGCCCTTATCAGTCGCATTGAAGAATTACAGACTCGCTTCCGTAGAGTAGCCATTTAATGCAAGGACACCTTACACACAACAGATTATGAAAAGGATCAAAGCACTACCATTATTGTTTTTTTGGGCTGTCTCACTCATTGTCTCATGTGAACACCAAAAGCAACGCGCTCACGGATTCGTCAATGAACCTCAAGATAGCATCTGGTTTAACTTGAAAGACTATGTGCTTCCTGCTTCAGAGGTCAGCATATGGGATGTCAAGAAATGTGGCGGTTATTATTATGTCTGTTTTCACGAGAGAACGCGAAGCGATTTCAATGCCTCCCATTCTATATTAATGGCAGTTTCCGAGGATAAACTGCAAACCATGCACGTTCCCCTCCCCGATGAAGCGTATGACTTTACGTCAATCTCAAATAAGAACGACACCTTGGTTATGAAACTAAAAGACGAACGATTCTTTAGCCTCAATCCGAAGAGCTGGGAGTGGTCGTCATATTCTTTCAGAAATGAAGATAGCGGGACTAAATTTGAAGATGATGACTGGACGGTGAAGTATGCCTATCACGGAGAATTCGGTGAAGTTACCTGGTTTATTGATAAGCAGTCAAAAGATGAGTATGCGTTCGTCGAATTAACCGGCAACGTTAGACGTATCGACAGCACCTTTTATGTTATCAACGAAACAAGAATCTATGAGTTAAATAACCCCTCTATCGGTTTTCATTGCGATTCTTTAACGACATATGAGAGAGCCAAGGACATCCGTTTAATCGCAGTTCATTTTCACCGGGCGGGTTACTCTCCTATGAATCATACATTCTCTCCAATAGTTCAATTTGACAACGAGAATCCAGCCATAGAAAAACATGAGGAAAGTGGAATAACTTGGTATGACGGTGGTTTTTACTTGTCGGATTTTGCAAAGACGGATACGATTATTGTAGATTCGTTTATTGCTGCCGATACTCTGTTTTTTGCCCTTAACACCCCATCCGGTTTGGAACTGGTTAAATTGGATGGAGACACATTGTCTTCAGTACACCATTTTGACAAGGATGCAGGTATTTCTCATCTCCGCTTCCGTCTTCTTGATGAGTTTCCCTGCATTGCTTCGTCAGTTAAGTATCGGGAGTGTCCATCTTCACCCGACGAAAAGTTGCTTCTATTGCTAAATGTAGAACCTGGTTGCTCAGAGTTGATAGATATTGCTCACGATGGTAACTCCCTGATCAAACTGTGTTATGACCACAGCGGGCTTCACACTGTAGAGCAGGATGGTTTTCGTGAACTATTCTCGTTCTATCTAAAGAACTGGGACGATTTAACATTAGAAAGAGTTCTTCACGAAGAAAAAGACCTGGGTGGAGAAGTCAGTTATCTGAACTTGGAATCTAACAGGAATTCCTTCCCGCCAAAAGAAATCTTTGACGAACACGAAAACTTCCACATCGATATCATATCCAAACTAATCGGGAACTCATATAAGGTCGATTCCGAATACTGGGTGCAAGAATCTGACAAATCAATTCCTGCTGTTTTTATGGATTGGTCACGATTGGACTATAACTCAGGGTTTTCCCCGAAAGAGAAGTATGAGCAAGTGGCTGGGATTATCACGGATTCTGTCGGTCCAGGAACGCTGTATCCAGCTACCAACGGGAAAATGAAATATACAGAATGGCATTCGGGACAGAGAGTAATCAGGCTCTATGGGGGAACATACGATGTGCGGTTTATCCTCTATTGAGACGGAGATAGTTTGTCCCGAACACTTCAATTCTGTTCGTCGGGGACAGAACGATTAATTCTTGTCCCCCGATGGCAAAAGCACGCCTACAAACGAGGACACCTCAAGTATTTCGGGGACAGTAGGGGGACAAACGTGAAAAGGTCAAAAATGTAAAGCGCTTATTTATAATAAGTTATAGGTTTATGCTATTTCCTGCATCGGAAAATGAAAAATGAAACACTATGAAACGCTGTGAAAAGCGATGAATCATTGTTATCTGTACAGTATACCTTATCGTCCTGCATAAAGGCTCGTGTTATCACAATATCCTTTTCATTTCGTTTCAATACGTTTTTATTGCCCGGGTTTGTGTCTAAATAAGCCAGTAAACCAGCGCCACCAGACTTTGATGGTTGCCCAGCCGTTGTTTGACCACAGTGCCAGGAAGATGAGGACGGGCTGGAAGAACAGGCGAATAAGGCGGGCTTGGTCTGTATTCAAGCCAAAGGCATTGATGTGCTCTACGTACTGGTTGATATTGCCCGGGAAAATGAGTACGTAGAAAATGGCAAGAGCAGCACCCGCCCATCCGGAACGCTCTTTCCATAGAATGAGCATGGCCAGTCCCAGGAGAATTTCCATCACGCCGGAGGCCAGGACAACGAAGTCTGTAAAACCAGGTGAGAATTGAATCCAAACCGGCACCTGGGCTACGAATTCTTCCCGGGCTACAGTTAGGTGATTCAGCCCGGCAAATACCATAAATAGCCCCAGAAGGACCTTAACGATTGCTTTCAGGATTCTCATAATCATAAACGTTTTTTATTGCAGAAGATCTTCTATACACTGACCCATCTGTTCCGGGGCGACGGTTGGCTCAAAGCGGGCCACTACCCTGCCTTTTCTATCTATAAGGAATTTGGTGAAATTCCACTTGATGTCGGGATTGGAAGCATAGTTGGGATCTTGGTTAGAGAGCATTCTATCCATGAACTGAGCAGTTTCGCTGTCACCGAATCCGGCAAAAGGCTTCTCAGCATAAAGCCATTTGAAGATCGGTGATGCATTCTCGCCATTCACTTCCGTCTTCTCCATCAGCGGGAAGGTGACACCGTAATTCAGTCGGCAGAACTCGGCAATCTCTTCGCTGGTGCCAGGTTCCTGGTGGCCGAATTGGTCGCAAGGGAAGCCGATGACAACGAGGCCTTTATCCTTGTATTTCTTATATAACGCCTCCAGACCATCGTATTGCGGGGTAAAGCCGCATCTGGAAGCCGTATTGACAATCAAAAGCACCTTTCCTTTGTACGCGGAAAAGTCCACCTCTTCTTCCTGATTGGACACGGCCTTGAAGCCATAGAGAGGAGATGTGGAACCGGGTGCGCAGGAAATGCATGACATGAGGCCGATGATACCGGCCGCCAGAGCCGCTATGATACTGGGAGTTTTCATACTATCGGATATTAGATATAGAACGATTCAGTGAACTTCTTCAGGGCACTCAGGTCATCCTTGTCTGGATGCCCGGAAAATACGGGTCCCATAGCCCCTTTGCAAGAGAAAGACCTCTCCGCCACGGCAATGCCCCGAGCTTCAAGTTTCTTCCGCATCTGCGGCACGGGAGAGTCGATGATGGCACTCGAGCCGAAAAGGACCACGCATTTCACCTTGGAAGGATCAAGATTCTCGATGAATGACGAAACGCTTTTGTCGACCTTCCCAAGAAAGATACCCGCCCCCAAAAAGAGAATGTCAACACATTCGACGATAGGGGCAGAAACGGTAGCAGGGGTCACTCCTGCCACGCCGGCGATGACATCGGCCATCATCTTCGAATGACCGAATTTTGAATGATAACGAATGGCTGTTTTCATTATGATGATGCTTTTGATTGATTTAGAAGAGCTTCTACTTCATCGCGGTGTTCAAAGAGGGTGCAGCCTCCCGTATGCTCCCAGCCAAGTGCTTCGGCATCGCGGAGTTTTCTGAACAGCGGCGAACGGAGTGCTCCGCGTATGCCGATCTCTATCACGTTTCCGTCGGAGAAGGGAGAGAAAGGACAAGGTTCGGCGGAGCCGTCCGGACCAATGTGGAAAAAGCCGCGGCCGGAGGCAAGGCACCCGCCAAGTTCTTTTTCATCCCCAGGGAATGAGAGGAAGATAATGTCGGCATACTCCGAACGGCGTTGTTCCAAGATGCTCTCCATGTCGGCGATATGTTCATCATTCAGAGCAAGGTACTCTGTGCCGGACTCCGTAGGGACATACTCAACATAAAAGATGATTTTGCAGCCGAGTTTTCGCAGCGAGTCAATGAATCTCGATGACGTTACTTCTTTATAGTTTTCAGTAGTAACTGTTATGCTGGCACCAAAAAACAGATTCTCCCTGTTTAGCATTTCCATTGACTTGATAGCACGTTGGAATACGCCCACGCCCCTTCTTTCATCCGTGTTTACGGCCGATCCTTCAATACTGATGACAGGCACCATGTTCAGATGCTCGCGAAAGAACTCAAGATAACGGTTCCCGATGAGCGTTCCGTTGGTAAAAACAGGAAATATCATTTCGTCAACCTCGGACACAGATTCCAAAATATCCCTGCGGGTCAGCGGCTCACCACCGGCCAGAAGAGAAAAATTGATGCCCACCGACGCCGCTTCTGCGAATACCGCTTTCCACTGATCCGGGGAGAGCGTCTCCTTTGCGGGAGCATCCGTGTCTGCAGCAATACCATTGGCGCGGGCATAGCAGCCTTTGCAATGCAGATTACAGGTAGTCGCGATACTGCTGATCAGGAAAGGCGGCACCTCCAACCCTTCTTCTTCGAATACTGTTTTCCGGCGGGTTTCAGACCTGGCGAACAGCCGCTGCATACGCCAGGCAAATCTTGCTTCGCGAGGATTGGAGAGGACATTCTTATAAGCCTTCGCCATAATCTGGCGAATGCTGTTACTCATGTATTCGGAGAGGTTGTTCATCTGCTATTTAATTTTTCGATGATATCGTCCAGCATCCGGAACAGCCCTGGAACGGTTTCGGGAGTGACGCTCTCGCAAATAACAGCACTACCAACAGCATAGGGCACATTTGTGAGAGACTCCTGCAAGCCTTTGCCCTTTTGGGTCAGAGATACAATCATCTGGCGGGCGTCTTGTTTCCCTTTCGTGCGAGTGATAACACCTTCCTTTTCCATTCGCTGGAGCAAAGGAGTTACCGTATTGGTTTCCAGGTAAAGTCGCTTGGCAATGTCATTGACAGGCTGGGCGTCCTTTTCCCACAAGACCAGCAGCACCAGATACTGAGGGTATGTCAGACCAAATTCCGACAGCAGCGGGTTATAGGCTTGGGTGAGAAGGCGCGATGCGGTATATAGCCTGAAGCAGAGTTGGTTGTCAAGACGGAATGCTTCTTTGATCATTACAGCATAGAATTAATGTCCTTTTCGATATCCTTAGGCTCAGTGGTGGGTGCATAGCGCTTTACAATCAAGCCGTCGCGATTTACCAGGAATTTGGTGAAATTCCAGAGTATGTCGCTGTCCTTCTCTACGCTCTTGCTGATGCCCTTGAGCATTGCGTGTGTTGCCTTTGCCTTGAGTCCTTTGTACTCCTCGGTGGGAGCCTGTGATTTCAGGTATTCGAAAATGGGCTCGGCGTTTGCGCCGTTGACCTCGGTCTTGGCCATCAGCGGGAAGGTCACGCCGTGGTTGAGGCGGCAGAACTCTTCTATCTGCTCATTGCTGCCGGGCTCCTGGCCGGCGAACTGGTCGCAAGGGAATCCTATGATAACGAGCCCTTGATCCTTGTATTTCTGATACAAGGCCTCAAGGCCATCATATTGAGGAGTGAAACCGCATTTGGATGCGGTATTGACAATCATTAAAACTTTTCCTTCGTACTGGGCGAAATCCACTTCAACTCCTTTGTTGTTACGGACTTTGAAATCGTAAATATTTTTCATAATGTCTATATTTTTGTTTATATCATTCACGATGCAAATATAGACATTTATTTTTATATCGCAAGCGATATTTTTGTAAAAATTTAATCCCCAACGATTTTACCGCCGAAATTCATCACTCCACGGTTTTAACGCATGAATACGAGGTAGGATACGCACCGAAGTTCAGGCTGAAACGGATGCCGTCCTTTTCCGCGATGCCGCTGAGGGCGGTGACCAGATAACGGGGAACCTCTCCTCCCATAGCTAAAGGGACGATACTATCTCCCGAAAACACAATGGAGGATCCTTCATTTACAATCGGCACGGCAGGGATGGTAACGTCGATGGTAACGGGCATTTGGGGGACGAACTTGATCTGGTAGATGGTGAGGACGGTCGTACGACCGTCCTCAGACGGCGAATAATTCACCTTAATGCCGGGAGTATCATACGATTCACCGTTATAAACTACGCTTACGGTTCCCTCATAATCGGCCCGGACATTGGGGATTACATCATCCGTATTTGGTTTTTCACACGAAAAGGCCGTAAGGAGCAAAAAGAACAAAATAGATTTGTATTTATCGAAGCAAATTTACGCAATTTTTACAACATACCCACTCGGCCACCTTGACGGAAGCCATCTATGCTTCTCGAAGAAATTTCGTACCCTTGCCACCGGAGGTCTGATGCCAGACTTCTATTGTTAACACCCGGTGCAGTCCTGCTGCCATGCGGGGACGCACCTTTACTTTTTTTGTCCCCCGAAGGACTTTTTCACGAAAAAAGTTTGGGGCCTCAAAAAATTCGGGGACAGCAGGGGGACAAACGTGAAAAGGTCAAAAAAGTTAAAGTATTTATTTACAATAAGTTATAGACTTATCCTATTTCCCGCATCGGGAAATGATCTGCTTGTTCATGATGGGTATCTTTCAAATGTCCGATTTAATCGGACATTTGAAATCGAAGTATAGGAGCTGGACAACAACCACCTCGTGTAGGAGCGGTTGTTAAAGTCTTTTAAACTACCGCACAGAGTGGCTCAAGAGGCCTGTCTTGAGAAAAAGTTCTCTATTATAAGTCGGAACGCTTAAAGCCATACGCCGGAGGATAAGCGCTCGGAACAAAGCGCTGATTCTCAGAAAAATTTTTGCAAGAATCAAAAAAGTTGCATCTTTGCATCACTAGAACTCGCCGAGCCTCTTAACAATGCTTAAGTAGGCGGGTCTGTTTTTATTCTATTGGTACCTTATACCAAACATGCCAAGTCTCTGCAGACTTGGTGCAACAACTGAAACAGAGAGGCGGGGGCTGACGTGCGATGAAAGATTCCCGGTCAAGCCGGGAATGACGTTCGTCAGGACTGTTGAGACCTCACAAACTACACAATCCTTTCCACATGAGAAAGCAAGCATCGCAGAAGGACTCCTATCTCCCCTATTGACAAATCATAGAAAAAGCATACCTTTGTAATGGAAACATCCCTTATATCCGGCGACATGGACACCACACCTTTGTTTGAGTTCTCCGACCGGGCCGAGCTGCGGCAGTGGCTTGAGGAGAACCATAGCACGACGCCCTACTGCTGGGTGGCGACGACGCGCGGCAAGGAATCCCGCCACGGCGCAGTCCCCTACCCGGACCTCGTCGAGGAGTGCCTTTGCTTCGGATGGATCGATTCCACAGTCAAGCGCCTGGATGAGGGACGGCAAGCGCAGCGGATCTCTCCGAGGAAGAAAGGCAGCACCTGGAGCATCCTGAACACCAAGCGCTTCAGAAAGCTCGAAGAACGGGGACTCGTGGCGAAGGCAGGACGGATAGCGTTCCGCGAGGCCGGAAAGAAGGAGTCCGTCGCTGAGCGGGACCAGCTGAAAACCATCAAAGTCGTGGCCGCCATTATCCGGAAGGGTGACAGGATCTTTGCCACCCAGCGGGGCTATGGCGAGTGGAAGGACTATTGGGAGGCCCCTGGCGGCAAAATCGAGCCTGGCGAGAGCCCGATCCAGGCGCTCCGCCGCGAAATACGGGAGGAATTGGACACGGAAATCAATGTCGAAAAATTCCTTACAACCATTGAATGGGACTATCCCGCTTTCCACCTGACCATGCACTGCTACATGTGCTCCCTGCTCAACGACTCCCTGCATCTGAACGAGCACGAAGCCGCCCGCTGGCTCCGGGCCGATGAACTCCGCACCGTCAACTGGCTCCCGGCCGATTATCAACTCCTTCCCACTATCGAGAACGAACTGCAATCCAACGCTTAAGACAAAGTCCTGGCAGTTTGCATGGGTGTGAATTTATTCCCCTTTCCGGAAACGGATGGCCAGCATCGTCAGGTCATCGCTCTGCTCGGCGTCTCCGACGAATTCCCGCACCGCGCCGGTCATCTTCCCGACCAGGTCCGCGGGTGCGACGGATCCGGCCGCTCGCAATGCTCTGAAAATACGCTCTTCGCCAAAGAGCGCGTGGGCGGAGTCTTCCGCTTCGGTCAGACCGTCCGTATAGAGGAATATCGTCGTACCGGGCGTAATTGTCTGCTTCTGCAAGGAATACGTCTGCTCCGCGAGCACACCCGCCGAAAGATTCGGATCAACCTCGAGATAGCGCACGTCCGACATCTCCGCTCCAAGCAGGATCGGCGCATCGTGGCCGGCATTGCAGTACTGCAGTTCACCGGTCCGCAGGTCAAGCACGCCGACGAAGAGCGTGACGAACATCAGGGCGTCGTTGCGCTCCGCGAGAGACTTGTTGATGGCAGAAACGATGCGCTCCGGGCTGTCCTCGCCCGCGGACAGCATGCGGAACTGCGCACATGTCACGGCCATCACGAGCGACGCGGGCACGCCCTTGCCGGACACGTCCCCAATACAAAAGTACAGCCGCCCGTCCCGGATATAAAAGTCATACAGGTCGCCCCCGACGGCACGTGCCGGCGTCAGCTGGCCAAAAATCTCCACCCCCTCCTGGCCGGATTCGGCCACGAACGGCTTGGGCAGGATCGACATCTGGATCCCGCGCGCAATGCTTAGATCGCGCTCCATCGAGGCCTTCTGCTCAGTCGTCTCGGTGAGCTGGGAAATGTACTGCTTGAGCGAATGTTCCATGTCCTCGAACGAATCACGCAGCAGACGGATTTCATCGCGATGGCGGATCCTGGGGAGCGGCGTGTCGAAATTCCCTTTGGCCACCTCGTCGGCGGAGTAGGCCAGCTTGCGCAGCGGACGGACGGATTTGCGGATGGTCAGATAGCTGAACACAAACATGACAAGCAGACCGGCGGCAATCAAAAACAGGACAATCGCACCGATAATGAAGCCCGGTCGCTTGATCAGCTCCCGGGGCACGATGATTGCCATGGTCCAGCCGGTTCGGGCCATCCGGGAGAAATAAACCGCCGCATCGACTCCATCGATCCGCATCCGCAGGCCGGAGCCGGGACGGCCGGACTGCATCATCTCCCTGGCCTCCCGGATCGAATCCGGGGCGACCAGCGTATCCACATGGTCAAAGAAGTGATCCACCAGGATACGGTCTTTGTCAGGATGGACGATGTATTCGCCGCGTCGTCCCAGAATGACGCTGTAAGACGCCTTGCCGTCTTTCCAGTCGACGGAGGGCGAGTCCATGGCGAGCGCAAAGACCGAGCGGCTGTTCTCCCGCCGGTCATCTTCCTCCATCTGTTCCGTGAGCCACGCCAGCGACAGGTCCGCACCGAATACGGCCACCGTCCTGTCCTGCCCGTCCTGCACGGGGAGCGAATAGGTACACAACATCGTCCGGGCACCTTCGCTGTCGAAATAAGGTTCAGACCAATAGCCCCGGCCCGACTCCATAGGCTTCCGGTACCAGTCGAAAGTGAAATAATCGTGTTCCGCCGAGCCGATCTGCAGCCGCTCTATCGTCACGCTGTCACGCCTCGCCACATAAGGCTCGTACCAGCGTCCAATCCTCGGAAAGAAGTTGGGCGTGAAGGCCATCGCCGCTCCGATAATGTGGGAGTTCAAGCCCAGTTCACTCTCCAACGCATCGAACAGCTCGTCAGGCCGGGTGAGATGCTTTCTGATTTCCGACACATTGTTGACCGAAGAGACTTCCACGGCATTCAGCACGGACTCCACGCGCTCATTGGCTATCTCCATTACATTCTGATAACGCTCGCTGGTCAGGAGCGTAGCCGTCGCTGCCGTCAGGAAATAGATGATCAGGGAGATGACGGACATGATCGCCAGCAGCATCAGCACGATGCGCCAGGTAAGCCGCGCGGAAAAGGACTTGACTTTGCGTTTCATTGCAGGATAATGACCGACAAATTTAGAAAAAAAGAAAAATAATTTTGCACAATTCCGGCGAAGGATTTATTTTTGTAACCCGTATTCAAATCAATGAGCAAATGAAATACGGGTTCGACAACGAGAAATATCTCAAAATCCAATCAGCACGAATCAAAGAACGCATCGCCCAATTCGGCGATAAACTCTACATGGAGTTCGGCGGCAAACTCTTCGACGACTACCACGCCAGCCGGGTTTTGCCGGGCTTTGAGCCGGACAGCAAGCTTAAAATGCTGATGCAGATGAAAGACGACGCAGAGATCATCATCGTGATCAGCGCCGTGGACATTGAGAAGAACAAGATCCGCAATGACCTGGGCATCACCTACGACATGGACGTGCTCCGGCTCCGCGACGAATTCATGGACCGGGGGCTGAGCGTCAACAGCGTGGTCATCACCCACTTCAACGGCCAGGCCAGCGCCGAGGCATATCGCAAGCGGCTCGAAGGAATGGGCATCACCGTCTATTACCACCACACCATCGAAGGTTATCCCCACAACGTGGCCCTGATCGACTCCGACGAAGGATTCGGCAAGAACGACTACGTGGTCACTTCCATGACGCTGGTGGTCGTGACGGCGCCCGGCCACGGAAGCGGCAAGATGGATGTCTGCCTGAGCCAGCTCTATCAGGAGAACAAGCGTGGCGTCAAGGCGGGCTACGCCAAATTCGAGACCTTCCCGGTCTGGAGCCTGCCGCTGAACCACCCCGTCAACATCGCCTACGAGGCCGCCACCGCCGATCTGGACGATGTCAACATGATCGACCCCTTCCACCTGGAAGCGTATGGTGAAACGGCTGTCAACTACAACCGGGACGTAGAAATTTTCCCGGTGATGAACGCCCTCTTCGACGATATCTACGGGACCTCACCCTACAAGTCCCCGACCGACATGGGCGTAAACATGATCGGACCCTGCATCAGCGACGACGAGGTCTGCCGCGAAGCTTCCAAACAGGAGATCATCCGCCGCTACTATACGGCCATCTGCAATTTCGCGGACGGCAAGGCGACGGAGGCCGAGGTCAGCCGCCTGGCGCTGATCATGAAGCGGGCGGGAATCACCACGGCCTACCGGAGGACCACTGTAGCCGCCCATGAGCGTCTGGAGAAGTCCGGCGGCGCCACGGCGGCCATCGAACTGGAAGACGGCACCATCCTGACGGCGGAGACCTCTCCCCTGCTCGGTCCCAGCGCCGCCCTGCTCCTCAATGCGCTCAAGCACCTGGCCGGAATTGCCCACAATGTCAAGCTGATCCCCAAGACGATGATTGCGCCCATCCAGAAGACCAAGGTGACCTACCTGCACGGACACAACCCGCGCCTGCACACGGACGAAGTGCTGGTCCTGATCTCCATGCTGAGTCTGCTGGACGAGAACTGCAAACTGGCCCTGAGCCAGCTCCCAAGATTGCTGGGCGCCCAGGTCCACTCCTCCGTCATGCTCAGCGAAGTGGACCGCAAGACATTCAACAAACTCGGCATCGGGCTGACCTGCGACCCGGTCCGCAAGATCAAGGACCCGGAAACCCTCACGGAAGAAGAAATCTAGGCCTGCGCGCGGATCTTGCTGATCCGCAGGCACAATAGCGTCAGATCGTCGCTGGCTTCGGCATCGCCGACAAAGCCGGCGACTTTCTTTTTCATCTCCAGGATCGTCTCCTTCGCCGAGACGAACGGACCGCGCAGCTGCTCCAGCACACGATCCTCCCCGAACTGCCCGTGCTGCCGGTTCTCCGCCTCGTTCAAACCGTCAGTGTAGAACAGGAACGACTGGTCCCGCACATCCGCGATCCGCTCCTCATCGAACCAGAATCCGGAAGCGATTCCGAGCGGCGTATTGGGCTTGACATCAAGGAAACGGGCAGCTCCGTCACCGAAAAGGACGGGCGGATTGTGGCCGCAGTTGCAGAATTCCATCGCTCCTGTCTCCAGATCCACGACCCCGATGAACATCGTCACGAACATCATCTGGTCATTGTCCGCAGCCAGGGTCTCGTTGATCTGGTGAGCGATCATCTTGGGCGACAGGCCCTGCCGGCCGACAACACGGAACAGATTGCGGGCCACGGCCATGAACAGGCTGGCAGGCACGCCCTTGCCGCTCACGTCGCCGATGCAGAAATAGAACTTTCCGCTCTTAATAAAATAATCGTACAGGTCGCCGCCGACCTCCCGGGCGGGCGTCATCGAAGCAAACAAGTCGATATCCTTCCGCTCCGGGAAAGCCGGGAAAACCCTGGGCACCATCCCCATCTGGATGTCATGGGCGATGCGGATCTCCCCTTCAATGCGCTCCTTGTTGGCAGTCGTGCGCGTCAGTTCGTCGATGTATTTCACCAGCGATGTCTGCATATTGCCGAACGCCTCCGTCAGCTGCCCGATCTCATCGACACGGTCCGAAGGCGGGAGTTGTTCGTCGAAGTGTCCGGTCGCAATGGCAGAAGTCTGTTCGACCAGCTGGCTGAGCGGACTCAGCTCGCGGGACACCACCCAGATGACGACGAAGAAAATCAGCAGCAGGCCCAGGATTACGATGGCGTTGATTGTCCGGCGCAGACGATGATAGCCGCCGAAGATGTCGCTGTGCGTACAGACGATTGCCACACTCCAGCCCGTGGATTTGACAGGCTCGAAAAACACATAGGCGCGTTTGCCGTCAATCCTGAATTCCCGCATGCCGGACTCACCCCGCTGCATCGCGTGGCCGAGTTCGGAAAGCTTCTCGTCCGGAACCAGCAAGGTCTGGGTGAAGATGGACTGGTTGAGGAGTTTCTCCGGCTCCGGATGCACCAGGTATGAGCCGCCCCGGCCGATCATGATACTGTAGGCGTTGGGATACGGGCGCACCGAAGAAATGGTCTCGGACAGCCAGGAGAGCGAGAGGTCCACCGACAGGACCCCGACAAAGCGGCCGTCGTACCCGGTCAGCGGCTTGCAATAGGTCGTGACCATCTCGGCCGTATCGTCTTTCGGATCCACATCCATATAGGGTTCCGTCCAGCACGGCTGGTTCAGCAGCTTGGGCAGTTGGTACCAGTCCATATAGAAATACTGGTAGTCGTCACTCCCCTCCTGATGCAACAGGACGGAGCCGTCCTCATAATAGGCGTAAGGCGAGAAATACCGGCCCTTGGACGGATAGAACCCGGGCTCGAAAGAGATGGAGCAGCCCTGCAGCTGGGGATTGTTGAGAATCAGGTTGCGCGCCAGGACGTTCATCATATCCGGATCGTCCAGATGCTCATAGACCAGCCAGTCCATGTTGTCCGCGGCAATCCGGGCATCATCCAGGATATTGTTGACACGCAGCACGACGTTGTTGAGTTGCTGCGTGGCAAGTGCGATGGCTTCCCGCCGCACGGCCCGGCGCGAAGTGTAGAACTGATAGCCCAGGGCGGCAAGCAACACGAGGGTCACAAAGAGGACGATCCATACACTCAGGCGTGCCGGCAAGGACCTGCGGAATTTATCAAGAAGCATATTCATCGGGGCAGCAAATCTTCATATTTCACTTCCTTGCGGAGCATTCCGTATTCGAGCATCAGGTCATTGGCCTTCTGCACCATGTCGGGGCGCAGACGGAACGCCCGCTCTCCGGAATCCCGGTCCAATTGCAGACGAAGCACATCATCGAGCATCAGCTTCTGCAGAACACGGTTCGTGGCGATATGGTCCGCCTCGACGTATTTCATCACGATATCCAGCGTCTCGTCCGGGTGCTCCGCCGCCCACTCCCAGCCGCGCCGGCTGGCCCGGGCGAAACGCACGGCACGCTCCCGGTCTTTGGCAAAGGACTTCCGGGTCATATAGACACCATCCTCCTGGACATTGTAGCCGTGGTCGCTGAATCGGTAGATATTGGACTCGGAAAGCTCCATTCCGGTCTGGACCAACTGATAATATTCGTTGTAGCTCATCGCCAGGGTCGCATCCAGGGCGCCGGCGACGAAAAGATTGACATTGCTCACAAACCGCACCCACTCGTAGTCCAGGTGCTCTTTCTTGCTCATACAGATGGCGAGCTGGCCGAACCCGGTGTTCCAGATCCCGACCCGCGCACCCCGCTGTTCGAGCGGATTGCAGCCCCGGCGGGACACGATCACCATCGCATTGTTCATCGAAGTCTGCAGGATATTGACCAGCGGAATCCCGTTGTCAACAATTTCGAGCGCCTGGGCCAGCTGGAGGGTTGTCGCATCGGCCTCGCCGGAGCGGATCCGGTCGATGGCGGAACGCGAGGCCGACGGATGGTCGATGCATACTTCCACGCCTTCTTCGGCATAAAAGCCCATTTCCTGCGCAACATAGTACCCGGCGAACTGCGCCTGCGCCGTCCACTGCGGCGTAAAGACAAACGGCTGCGCCGAAAGCTCCGTCACCGAAAGGAGAAAGGCCACCGCTAGGCCCCAGCGAAAAACAGCTTGTATCATTATTTCACTCTCTCAAAATGCTGATAGTCTTTGGAATGCGCCCAGGCTCCGCCCCAACTGAAACCGTGAGCGAGGAAGAGCCGGCAGCACAGGTCTTCCCGGTCGATCTTGTGCGGGAAATCCCGGGTACGGTCCACGTAGGCCTCTCCCGCCGGCGGCATCACCCGGCCGGAACGGTTGATGTACGGGTTTTCCAGGGGATTGACATCGACCGCGAGCCCGCGGGCGTGCTTGGAAAGCTTCCGCTGCCCCGGGACCGTACGGTAGTTGAAGCAAGACGTGTTGTCGGCGGCCATCGAGGCATCGTCCGAGGCGTCGAAATCGTCCACCAGGCGGATGCTCCGGATCGGATATTGCGCCTCATAGAGCGCCTGGAAGATCTCGCACAGGTCCTGCGCGATGGCGGCGTTGCAGACCATCTCGCCGGTCTGCCGCCGCCCCTCGAAATCAAAGTAGGAAAGCCGCAGGTAGCGCAGTTCCGACAGGGAAATCTGCGCGTCCGGCGGATAAGATTTGCCGCGCATCCGCGCCTCGACCTCTGGCGGGATCGCCTGCTGCGAGAATTCCGGTTCGAAAAGCGCTGGCGTCGGCGCATCCGGAGGTTCCGGCAGCGCCTCAGGCATTCCGGCTCCCTGCCGTCCCCGGCAGGACACCAGCAACGGCAGGGCCAACAGCAGCAGGAGCAGGCTACGGCGCATCATAATCCGGGCTTCTGCGAGGCCTCGCAGCGCACAAGCGTTTCGGTGATCAGCCGTGTCTGCGCATGCAGACGCGCTTCGGCAGCACGGTCGCCGGATGTGAAAATATCGCGGTACACCTCCAGCTGGTGGCAGAGCCGGTGCTCATAACGGTTCAGTTCGAACACCTGCGGCTCCGCTCCGGGCAGGAGCAGTTCCACCCGGGTAAAGAAGTTCGGCAGGCCGTCCACGCGGATGGCACCCTTCTCCCCCTGGAAGAAGAAGCCGTGAGGGCCTGCGGAATCCATCGAAGCCGTGCAGACGGCCACCAGGCCCTGTTTTCCATAGGTGAGCGTAGCCACACCCGAAGTGCCGACAGCGTTGCGACCGGTGGCATTGGAGGCATAAGACACCGCGTCCGGCCGGCCGAAGAGCGCCAGCACGACGTGCAGACAGTAGATGTTGATATCGCGCAAGGCACCGCCCTCATACTCCTGCGAGAACACGGGGATCTCCGCGCCGTCCAGATACAGGTCGTAACGCGGGAAATGCTCGTCGTAGTCGGCGTGGACCAGGCGCACGGGACCGATCTGCGGGAGCAGTTCCCGCACCTTGCGGAAATTGGGCAGGTGGATGTTGGAGATGGCCTCGAAGATCCAGAGACCGCGCTCCTCCGCCAGCGCGAAAAGCTCTTCCGCCTGCTCCACGGTCGAGGTGAACGGCTTCTCGCACAGGACATTCCGGCCTGCGAGCAGGGCCTGCTTCGCCGCCGCAAAATGCAGGGAATTCGGCAGGGCGATATAGACGAAATCAATGTCCCGGCGGGCCAGCATCTGCGCATAGTCCGTATAGACGTCCGGGATCCCGAATCGGGCGGCCTTCTCCCGGCTGCGCCCACAGATTGCAACGACTTCCCAGCCCGGCACGGTCTGCATGGCCTCCAGCATCTGGGGGACGATCCGGCCGGATCCGACAATGGCAACTTTGATCATAAAGGCATGCGTTTTTTCGATTCAAATATACAAAAAAACGAAGAGCTTTCATTATTTTTGTATTGTGAAGCCCCGCACCTACATCGCCATTGACCTCAAGTCCTTCTACGCCTCCGTCGAGTGCGTGGAGCGGGGCCTGGATGCCTTGGACACGCATCTGGTCGTGGCGGATGCCTCCCGCACCGAGAAGACCATCTGCCTGGCGGTCTCCCCTTCCCTCAAGACCTACGGCATCCCGGGACGCGCCCGGCTCTTCGAAGTGGTGCAGGCCGTCGCCCGGATCAACGCCGAACGGCGCCGCCACGCGCCCGGGAGGCGATTTCGCGGCAGCTCCACCAGCCACGCCGCCCTGCTCGCGGACCCGTCGCTGGAACTCTCCTACATCGTCGCCACTCCGCAGATGGCGCACTACATGGCCGTCAGCGGCCGCATCTACGGCATCTACCTGCGCTACATCGCCCCCGAGGACATCCACGTCTATTCGGTCGATGAAGTGTTCATCGACGCCACGGACTACCTCAAGGCCTACCGACTCTCCGCGCACGATTTTGCGCGCAAGCTCATCCAGGAGGTCCTGCAGGAGACGCACATCACGGCCACGGCCGGCATCGGCCCCAACCTCTACCTCTGCAAGATCGCGATGGACATCGAGGCCAAGCACTCCCCCGCCGACGCCGACGGCGTGCGCATCGCCGAGCTGGACGAGGCATCCTACCGCCGCAAGTACTGGACGCACCGGCCGCTGACGGACTTCTGGCGCGTGGGACGCGGCATCGCCGCCCGGCTCGAAGCCGCCGGACTCTACACCATGGGCGACATCGCCCGCTGCTCGATCGGCAAGCCCTGGGAACTCTACAACGAAGACGTGCTCTACAAGATCTTCGGCGTGGGTGCCGAACTGCTCATCGACCACGCCTGGGGCTGGGAGAGCTGCACGATGGCCGACATCAAGGCCTACCGGCCCGCCGCCAACAGCCTGTCCGTGGGGCAGGTGCTCGCCGAACCCTACCCGTTCGACAAGGCCAGGCTGATCGTGCGCGAGATGACCGACCAGCTCGTGCTGGACCTCGTAGAGAAGGGCCTCGTCACCGACCAGCTCGTGCTTAGCGTCGGCTACGACAGCGGCGCCGTCCGGCAGGCGGGCTCCGGCGGCTACCGGGGCGCCGTCGTGGACGACTGGTACGGCCGGCCCGTGCCCAAACCGGCCCACGGCTCCGCCCACCTCCCCCGCCCCAGCTCGTCCACCCGCCTGATCACGGACACGATGATGGAGCTGTTCGACCGCATCGTCGAGCCCGCCCTGCAGGTGCGCCGGGTCTATGTCGTCGCCGCCCATGTCGTGGATGAGAAGCAGCTGGACGGCGTCCAGCTGGACCTCTTCGAGGAGCCCGCCGAAGCCCCGGAGCGGGAACGGAGCCGCCAGGAGGCCATCCTCGCCATCCGCCGCAAATTCGGCAAGAACGCCATCCTCAAGGGGATGAATTTCGAAGAAGGCGCCACCGCGCGCGAACGCAACCAGCAGATCGGAGGGCACAAGGCATGACGGGCGATTTCAACCACCGCTACGACGACATCCTCGACCTGCCGCGGCCCGAGCCGCAGCGCCATCCGCGCATGCCCCGCCTCGACCGCGCTGCGCAGTTCGCCCCCTTCGCCGCGCTCACCGGCTTCGGTGAGGTCATCCAGGACACCGCCCGGCGGCACCTGGCCGACCAGCCGGAGATGTACGGGGAATGGGAAGACCTGCCTTAAGCCTTGCGCTCGTAGGCCAGCGTCCGGGCATCCTCGGCGCGCTGCTCGTCGTACTGCCGGTCCCAGTCGCGGTAGAAGGCCATTTTCGGATCTTCAAAGAGGGACATCTGCTCGTAGAAATCGTGCGTGAGCTTGCTCACGCCCAGGCCGACCTGGCGAAGCGGCGTGACGCCGTCCCAGGCCTCGGCGAGCAGGCGGCGCGCCGCGCCCAGGATCAGGGCCGTGACGTCCGTGGACTGCTCCAGCTGGCACTGCTTCTGCACCACGGAGAAATCCTTGTACTTGATGAACATCGAGACCGTTGCGGCGCGGAAATGATACCTCCGGATGCGGTGCGCCACAATACAGGCCACGTTGAAGAGCGCCCGGTCGATGTCCCGGGGATCGGACAGGTCCCGCGGGAACGTGCGCTCCGCGCTCACGCTCTTGGCCTCCTCCGATTCCGTGTGTACCGGAGAATCATCCCGCCCGTTGGCGAATTCGTGCAGCTGCAGGGCGAACTTCTCCCCAACCATCTGGCGCAGCGAGCCCTGTCCCAGCCGGGCCAGGTCCCCGATGGTGCGGATGCCGTTGGCCGTCAGGCGCTCTTCCGTCTTCTTGCCCACCCAGAGCAGGTCCCGCACACCCAGGGGCCACATTTTCTGCTGCACCTCGCTCTCCCAGAGGGTGTGCACCTTGTCCGGCTTCTCGAAGTCGGAGGCCATCTTGGCGAGCAGCTTGTTGGAGCCGACGCCCACGTTGACGGTGAAGCCCAGCCGGGTTCTGACTTCATCTTTCAGCCGCGCAGCCACAGCCACGGCCGCCTCCGGCTCGCAGCGCCCGGTCATGTCGATGAAACACTCGTCTATGCTGAACTGCTGAAGGACAGGCGAATAGCTCCGGCAGATCTCGATGAATCCCTGCGAGCACTGTTTGTACCACGCCCAGTCGCCGCGCACGATCACGAGCGAAGGGCAGATACGCAGGGCCATCGACACGGGCTGGGCCGTCTTGATGCCCAGCTTCTTGGCCGGCATCGACGCCGCCGTGATGATGCTCCGCCGGTCGGAAGGGTCCCCGGAGACCACCGACGGCACCAGGCGGATATCCGCCTCCCCCGCCTGCACCAACTTGACCGCCGACCAGCTCAGGAAGGCGGAATTCACGTCGATATGGAAGATGATGCGGGGCATACCGGTTGTCCGAACAAACAAAGATACGAACTATCTGCGAATCCTTGCAAGGCGGTTATTTGAATAGAGAGACTTGTTGAATAAAATCTTTTTTGTATTTTTGCATTGTCATACAAATGACACTTAATAGCAAACTTTGAAAGACGGACACCCACCCTTAATGGATGTCCGTCTTCTTTTTTTTCGTCTACCGAGGGGAGGTGCTGCTACGAGGGAGTCGTTGTCCTTACAGCTATTAAGTTACATTTGTATGAAAAGAAGGACAAGACCAAGATTCGTTCTCTACTCCATTAGGATAGAGGCACAAAGAGTCGTCAAAGTGAAGGCCTACAAACGCATTCGCAATGGCGTCATTGAAAAGGTCCGCAGTTATTATCTAAGATATTAAGGGTATCTTCCATCGGCGTCTCTGGCCAGTTCTTCCTTTGAGCATTGCGAAATAGAGGCCGTCATCGGCTGCAGATCCGTCGTACGCGCAGGTTGTCGCCAAGGTCGGGATCTGTGGCAAAATGGACGTGGGGTTCCGGCTGATGCTGGGAGTACAACAACGGTGTGTGCAAAAACTGCACATCCTGCTTAGGACGGCAAGACATACAACACAAAGCATTACAGTCTGGAGGCAATCACAAATAGGTAAAAACGAATAATTATATTGTCCACGGACAAAGAAAATGAATTATTAATCGTTTTTATTGTTCGTAGACAATAAATATTACTCAGTTCGAAGACTGTGTCTGCAACTGGTACACGGAGGATAAAACCGATGTCATTCTTACCGGCAGTGATTCAGATATGCTTTCCGGAGAACTGGCCCCCGGCTGTCCGGCCGTTACATGGAGATACGTATCCATCCGCTTACATACGCCAAATTTCTCCAGTTTCATGAACTTCAGGATAGCGATGAAAACCTGATGACCTATCTGAACTACGGCGGTCTTCCCGACCTCCGCAACCTCCGGGCTTCCGAGCAATGGACTCTTACATACAGAAGGTTATTGAAAATGCCGTTTTCAAGCCCCTCCTTTTCCTGGGGTATGCGGTGAATGTCGGAGGCAGCGTGACGAAAACGGCATCACGCATCTCTCTTTGAGAAAGTTCCTGAAAGAAGGTCTCTGAACCTTATGATTCTGAAAGAATGACAGAGAAAGAAGCCGCCGATCTTGCAAAGATTTGCCAAAGAAAAAAATGAGCCATATCTATGCGTCTATGGAGGAAAGAAACGATATCGTAATCTATCAGTCCGAGGACGGACTGGTGAGCATGGAGGCTTTGGTGGACGCTGCTAATGAGACAATTTGGGCTACGCAGCGCGCTATGGCCGAATTATTTGGCGTCAACACGCAGGCTATTACCAGGCATCTTGGCAATATTTTCGCGGAGGGAGAACTTGTCAAAGAGGCAACTTGTTCCAAAATGGAACAGGTTCGAAAAGAAGGATCCAGGACTGTATCTCGTAACTTGATTTTTATAATCTTGATGCCATTATCTCCGTCGGTTATAGGATTAATTCAGGAAGAGCCACGAAATTCAGAATTTGGGATTATCTTTGTCACAAGAAGAATCCGATATGACCGACTTTGCAGCCATAGATTTCGAGACGGCGAACGAGCAGCCGTGCAGCGTGTGCAGCGTGGGGGTCGTGATCGTGCGCGGCGGGGAGATCGTGGACCGCTTCTACGCGCTGATCCATCCGGAACCGGAATATTATCAGTGGTTCTGCCAGCGGGTGCACGGGCTGTGCGCCACGGACACGGAGGACGCGCCCTGTTTCCCGGACGTGTGGGCCGAGATTGCGCCGCGCATCGAGGGGCTGCCGCTGGTGGCGCACAACGCCCGCTTCGACGAGGGCTGCCTGCGAGCCGCGCACCGCGTCTATCAGATGGACTATCCGGATTACGAATTCTACGACACCCTGCAGGCCTCCCGGCGGCATTTCGGCCATACGCTCCCCAACCACCAGCTCCAGACGGTCGCCGCCGCCTGCGGCTACGACCTCAGGCGGCACCACCACGCCCTCGCCGACGCCGAGGCCTGCGCACACATCGCCATCCAACTCCTATAATTCCCGATCCAGCTGCGCCTGAACGGCGCGGAGGTAGAAGTCGCGGCGCTGTTCCTGCGTGACGGCCAGCGAGAGCAGGCGGGCGTCGAACGAGAGGCCGTCGTCGAGGTTGCACACGAAGAAATCATTGATGTCCGCCAGGTACAGGCGGTTGTAGCGGATCTCCTGGTCCGCCTGCAGCTGCATCATGTAGCGGCAGGTCTGCGCCGCAAGCTCCTCGTCCAGATTGTCTTTGCAGAAGACGAAGAGCCCCATCTTGTCATACTGCCCGTAGAAGCCGTTGCCCGCCTTGGAGACCTTGCTCCTGAGGATGTTGCGCAGCGGGTGCGCCAGCTGCCAGTAGCCCAGTTCCCGGGCGCCGATGTACTCGCCGTTCCGCAGACCGTAGGCATAGCCCGTCCGGACGATTTCCTCGAGATCACGCCGCTCCGCCGCAGGGAAGATGCCGGACACCTCTTTCAGGAGCTGCTGTGCCGCGGTTTTGCTCTGTTCCATGGCTCGGGTCACCTCGATCCCCAGCCGCCGCCCGTCGGGCGACTGCAGGTCGGGCCGGTCACGGTCCAGCAGGTCCTCGAATTCCCGCCCCAGCAGGGTCGAGAGCTCGATCCGGGCATAGGCCTCGAAGAAACAGGTGCCGTATTTGCGAAAAGCGGACATGGCTCAGACGTGGGTGGGCAGGTCCTTCTCGCCCAGGCAGCGAAGGCCGCTCCGCACGATGGCTTCGCGCGCCGCGTCCGGCCGGTCGGTACGGAAAATCATAATCCCCCGCCCGTCCAGCAGGAAGGCGTACATATAGGTGATGCCGATGCCGGCCTCGCTGAAGATGGCGACGACGTCCGCCGCGCCGCCGGGCTGGTTGTCCAGCTCGATGGCAAAGACATCCGAAATGGCGACGGCCACGCCGGCCGCCTTGAGCTCGCTGCAGGCCCGGTCGGGCTCGCTGCAGATAATCCGGAAAATCCCGTACTCCGCCGTGTCGGCGATGGTGCAGGCGATGATCTGGATCCGCGACTGGCGCATCCTCTCGAGCACGCTCTGCAAGGTGCCCGACTGATTCTCGATGAAAATGGATAACTGTCTGATGGTCATAGTAGTCTCAGTGTCAATACAGTTTACGTTTGTCGATGACGCGGACGCTCTTGCCCTCGCTGCGCTCCAGGGTGCCGGGCGCCTTGATCTGGACCTTGGCACCGATGCTCAGCACGCTCTTGAGCTTGGCCGCGAAGCGCTTTTCCAGCTCGTCGATGGCGGCCGGCGTATCCAGCGTGGCGCTGAACACGTCCGGACGGAGCTCCACCTGCACCATGAGGGTGTCGAGGTTGTTGATGCGGTCGACGATGAGCAGATAGCGCGGAGCGAACTCCTTCATCGTGAGCACCACGCTCTCCACCTGCGACGGGAAGACGTTGATGCCGCGGATGATGAGCATGTCGTCGCTGCGGCCCTGGATGGCGGACATCCGCACGTTGGTGCGCCCGCAGGGGCATTCGCCGGGCAGCAGCGAACACAGGTCGCGCGTCCGGTAACGGATCACGGGCATGCCCTCCTTGGTCAGCGTCGTGAACACGAGTTCGCCCGTCTGCCCGGCGGGCAGCGGCTCCAGCGTGACCGGATCGATGATCTCCGGGAAGAAATGGTCCTCGTTGATGTGCGAGCCGTGCTGTTCGTCACATTCGTAACTGACGCTCGGCCCCATGATCTCGCTCAGGCCGTAGAGGTTGAAGCCCTTCAGGCCCAGCCGGTCCTGGATCTCCTTGCGCATGTTCTCCGTCCAGGGCTCCGCCCCGAAGGCGCCCACGCGCAGCTTGATCTGGTCCCGCGTGATGCCCAGGCGGTCCATCGTCTCGGCCAGGTACAGGGCGTACGACGGCGTACAGGCGATGCCCGTGATGCCCAGGTCGCGGATCAGCCGGGCGTGCTTCTCGGTATTGCCGGTGGAGGCGGGCACGACGGCCGCGCCCACGGTCTCCACGCCGTTGTGGGCCCCGAGGCCGCCGGTGAACAGGCCATAGCCGTAGGAGACGGAAAAGACATCATTCCGGCCGACACCGTAGGCGGTCAGGCAGCGCGCCATGCATTCGCTCCAGACGCTGATGTCCTTGCGGGTGTAGCCCACGATCGTGGGGTTGCCCGTGGTGCCGGACGAGGCGTGGATGCGGATGATTTCATCGGCGGGAGCCGCCTGCAGGCCGAAAGGATAGTTGTCGCGCAGGTCCTTCTTGGTCGTGAACGGGAGCTTCACGATGTCATCGATCGTCCGGATGTCATCCGGCGAGAGGTCCATCTCCTGCAGCTTGTGACGGTAGAACGGGACATTGTGATAGACATACTCCACGATCTTGTGCAGACGCTTGCCCTGCAGCTCGCGCATCTGATCGCGGCCCATGCATTCTTTGTTCGGATTCCAGATCATATACAACTACTTACTAACTTGATACGTGTGGGAGAGGCCCAGCCGGAAGGCATCCAGGTTGGCCTGAACGACGGCCTCGCCCTTCCGGGCGAATACGCGGCCGACGGCTTCCTGTAGCTGCTCCGGACGCAGCAGGGAAAGGAACGGGGCGGCCATCCCAAGCAGGATCATGTTGGCGCTCTTGGGGAGGCCCTGTTCCCGGGCCACGGCCTCGATGTCGAGCCGCACCACGTGCGGAAGGGCGTCCAGCTCGGCCAGAAGGGCTGTCTCGTCGGGATAATCGGGGATGTTGACCAACGGACGGCTGGCGGTCACGACCGTCCCGTCCGGGGCCAGATACGGTAGGTAGCGCAAGGCCTCCATCGGCTCCATGGAGATGATCAGGTCGGCCTGGCCCAATGGGATCAGGTCGCTGCACACGGGTTCCGTGCCCAGCCGCAGGTCGCTCTGCACGTCGCCGCCGCGCTGGCTCATGCCGTGGACTTCGGCCTGCTTGAGATAGAGGCCCGCCGCCGTGGCGGCTTCACCGATGACGGTCGCGATGGTGAGGATCCCCTGCCCTCCCACGCCGGAGAGTTTTATATCTCGTTTCATGCCTTTCCTTTTTTCTGACGGTTCCTGCGGGCGAGCGTCTGCATGCACTCCCGCTGCGGGATGATGACGGAGACGCCCTCGTAAGCGATCTCCTCGCGGAGGATCCGGGTGATCTCGGGGATGTTGCCGGGCAGCGGAATGACCTTGTGCAGGTGCTCCCGCTCCACGCCCAGCGCCAGGCAGATGGCCTCGTATTTGTGCGTACCGGCGGAGTCCTGCCCGCCCGTCATGCCCGTGGTGAGGTTGTCGCTGATGATCACGGTGATGGCGGAGCCGTCATTGACGGCGTCCAGCAGGCCGGTCATCCCGGAATGCGTGAAGGTGGAGTCGCCGATCACGGCGATGGCGGGACGCAGGCCGGCATCGGCAGCCCCCTTGGCCATCGTGATCGAGGCCCCCATATCGACGCAGGTGTCGATGGCACGGAAAGGCGGCAGGGCGCCTAGCGTATAACAGCCGATATCGCCGAACACCCGGGCGCCCGGGAATTCTTCGAGGACCCGGTTCAAGGCGGCATAGACATCCCGGTGGCCGCATCCCTGGCAGAGCTGGGGCGGCCGGACGGCCAGGTTGTGCGCAGGCGGGAACGTCGCGGCGGACGCCACGCCCAGGGCGGCAGCCACGCAGTCCGGCGTCAATTCGCCCGTGCGGGGCAGGTCCCCCGTCAGGCGGCCGCAGACAGGATAGTCCGCACCCAGCAGCGCCCGCACCTGCTCTTCGACGAAGGGTTGTCCGTCTTCGGCCACCAAGATGCGGCTGCAGGCGGCCGCGAGTTCGCGTACCTGCCGGGCCGAAAGCGGATAATGGGACAGTTTCAGGAGCGGAAGGTCCGCCGGGGCGGATTCCCGGACATAATTATAGGCGATCCCGCAGGCGATGACGCCAACGCCGGCCTGCCCGACCCGGCACCCGTCATGCCCGACCTGATCGGGCATCTCCAGCCGGTTGAACCGGGAATCCTCCGCCAGCGCCGCGATCTCCGGCTGCTTCTCCACCAGCGAGGCATACTGGCGCCGGGCATTGCCGGGCAGCAGCACCCAGCGGGTGCGCTCGTCGTCCGGGGAAAGCGGCTGCTGGGGCAGGGCCTCCCCCACCTCCACCGCGGCGCGGGAATGCGCCAGGCGCGTGACCAGCCGCATCAGGACGGGCAGGCGGAGCGACTCGGAGAGCGCAAAGGCCTCCGCCATCATCCGGTAGGCCTCCTGCTGGCCGGACGGCTCGAAGACCGGGATCATGGCAAATTTCCCGTAGAAACGGGAATCCTGCTCATTCTGAGAAGAATGCATCGAGGGATCATCCGCCGCGAGCACCACCAGGCCGCCTTTCACACCCGTGACGGCCGCGTTGACAAAGGCGTCGGCGCAGACATTCATGCCGACATGCTTCATGCACACCAGCGCCCGCTTGCCGGCATAGGACATCCCGAGCGCCGCCTCCATCGCCGTCTTCTCGTTCGTACACCAGCGGCTCCGCACCCCGCGGCTACGCGCCAGGGGGCTCTGCTGAATGTATTCGGTGATCTCGGTAGAAGGCGTGCCCGGATAGGCATAGACACCGGAAAGCCCAGCGTGCAGGGCACCCAGGGCCACGGCTTCATCGCCCAGCAACAATCTTTTATCTGACATGATTGACAATAACTAACCGATAACAAAAATAAAAGATTCCGGGCAAGAATACAAGAGCACCGGCGTTATTCTTTGCGGAGACGGCCCAGGGCATGCTCCAGGCTTTCCGTGGGCTCGATGATATTGTAGTCCTTCCAGAAATCGGGATCCGTGTATTCCCGGGTCTTGTCAGCCAGGGCGTCACTGCTGCGGAAACTCTCCGTCCGGTCGATCGGGACGGCCTCCGCACCGGCATGGCGGTTGGTCACCACCATCTCCGCAATCGCCGTGAATTCGGTATTCCAGAGCCTCCGGCGGGCGTCGCAGTTGAAGCGGAAGACGGTGCGGACATAACTCAGGCGGCTCTTGTCCCCTTCCCGCTTGTAGTTGAGCAGCAAGGACATTTCCTTGGGCTTGAACCGGATGTCCGCCGGCTTGCGGATCAGCATCACGCGCGTGGCCTTGACCGGATCCGACATATCCAGGGACGCCTCGATCCGGGTGAAGGACATCGTCTCCTGGTCGATATAGATTAAGCCGTGCTGCTGGGCATATTCCGACACGTACGTCGGGGTCAGCCTGATCACGATCTGCCTCCGGTCGTCGATCATCACGGGCTCCATCAGCTCCAGCACATAGTCCTCCAGGTCGGCGTCGTTCAGGAAGAGGGCGCGGTGCTTGACCAGGTCCAGGTCCACGGCCTGCGTGGGGCCGCCGATAACCTTGACCGCCAGCGTGTCGGACCGGCGCGGACTCGTCAGCAGGCGGCTCTTCTCGACCGCCGTCCGGTCCCGGCCGAAAGCGGTGCGGAAGGAACTCTTGTACATCCGGGTCACGGCCTCGGAGACGTAGATGAAGCGCTGGCGCTTCTGGGCGGTCTCCCGGTAGAAACAGTCGAAGAGTTCCGGCTCGTCGGGGCAGTTCTCCGGAATCTTGTAGATCGCTTCGCGCAACAGGGCCAGCGGCTCGCCCGTGATGACCTGGGCAGGATCGAGCGTGAACTCGCCGCGCGACAGGAGGACCTGCATCGTGCGCTCCCGGTCCGCCGGCATCGTGAGCACCTTGTAGCCCAGCAGGGAGAAGGAGGCGGCGCGGGGCGCGGCGGCGGATTTGATGACGAAAGTGCCGTCCTGGTTCGTGACGGTCGCGTAGTTCGTGCCCGGAAGAGTCACGTGCACATAGGCCAGGGGCTTGCCGCCTGCGGCATCCCGGACAGTCCCCCGCACGACGTAGCGGAGCGTATCGGTCTGGGCGAAGGCCGCGGCGCAGGCCAGCAGGCAGATGAAGGGAATCAGGAAGTATAAACGTTTCACGGCAATAGCAGGTTTCTCTGCGAAAGATACGCAAAAAAAACCGCTATTGCACGAAATACAGGAAAATATCCGTGAAAGATGTCAGGTTTTTGTTCTGGTATTTCGGATCCATTTGACAACGATACTCTTTTTTTCGTAATTTTGGCGGCCGTTAGCCAGGAGTGTATGCAATATCTTGGAGAAATCATTTCGCTTGTCGTCGCCGTGATGTGGACGGCGACCGCCCTTTTCGCCGACCAGGCGAGCCACCGCATCGGTGCCATGAGCACCAACGTTTTTCGGATGGTCTTTTCCGCCATGCTGCTTGCGGCCCTGCTGTGGATCGCCATCGGGCGCCCCTACCCGGCCTTCGCGGACGGAGCCACCTTGCTCTGGATGGGCCTCTCCGCCCTGGTGGGCTACGTGTTCGGAGATTTCTGCCTGTTCAACTCCTACATCGTGATCGGCGCCCGCTTCGGGCAACTTTTCATGACGCTCGCTCCCCCGTTCGCGGCCATCGCCGGCTGGGCGCTGCTCGGCGAGACCCTCTCCTGGAAATCCTGGCTCGCGATGGCCGTGACGCTGACCGGCATCGCCATTTCCATCCTGGTCCGCTCGCAGGACGGCGGGCACAAGCTCACGCTCAAACTCCCCCTCAAGGGCATCCTGCTCGGCATCGGCGCCGGGCTCGGCCAGGGCGTGGGCCTGGTGCTCAGCAAGATCGGCATGCAGCACTATGCCGCGGCGCTGCCGGCGGACGCCCCGGCCGCTTTCAGCTGGGCCATGCCCTTCGCCTCCACGATGATACGCTCGCTGACGGGCACCGCCGGTTTCCTGCTGCTGATGGCCCTCACCGGTTCGCTGGGCCAGCTGCGCGGCGCCATGCACAACCGCGCGGGCATGAAGTTCACGGCACTCACCACCCTTTTCGGTCCCTTCATCGGCGTCTCGCTGTCGCTGATGGCCGTCCAGTATGCCCGCGCCGGCATCGCCTCCACCCTGATGGCCCTCACCCCCGTGCTCATCCTCTTCCCTTACGCCCTAATCTACAAACAAAAAATCACGCCGAAGGAAATCCTCGGCGTGACCGTCAGCATGACCGGCGTGGCGCTGTTCTTCCTGCTTTAGGCTTCCAGGCAGCCGTCCATCAGGGACTCGATCAGGTCCTGGTCGAGGTGCTGGCCGATGAAGACGATCTTGTTCATCCGGTCACCGTATTCGGGATCCCAGTCGCGGCGGAGTTTGGCGTCGCGCGCCATCATCTCGCGGAGCTGGTCCTGCGGCATCGTGGCGAACCAGTAGCCGGCGTCCTTGATGGTCTTCTGCTTGCCAGCGGTCTCGAAGAGGTAGCACTTGTCCGTGTCGGCGCTGAAATAGCAGAGGCCTTTCGCCCGGATGACCTCTTGGGGCCATTTCTTTGCGACCATGTAGTCGAATTTGTTGATATCCAGCGCAGGGCGGGACTCATAGACATAAGTCCCGATGCCGTATTCCTCGGCCTCCCCTTCCTCCTCATCGTGGTGATGGTGATGATGCTCGTGCTCATCGTGATCGTCGTCATCGTGGTCGTCGTCGCCTTCGATCTCCGCAATCCAGGCGGCGGAGGTCGCCACCTTGTCGAAGTCGAACATACGGGTGTTCAGCAGTTTGTCCAGGTCCACATCGCCGTAGTCGCAGGGGATGATCTCGGCCTGGGGCTGCAAGGCGCGGATGATGCTCTTGACGCGGCCCAGCTCTTCGGGCGTGACCTCGGAGGCTTTGTTGAGCAGGACGATGTTGCAGAACTCGATCTGCTCGATCACCAGGTTCTCCAGGTCCTCTTCGTCGATATCCTCGCGCTGCAGGGCCTTGCCGCAGTCGAATTCGTCCTTCATCCGCAGGGCGTCCACGACCGTGACGATGCAGTCCAGCGTGGGGATGGCGACGCCGGGATAGGACATTTTCGCGAGCTGCGGATAGGAATTGATCGTCTGCGCGATCGGCGCGGGCTCACAGATGCCGCTCGCCTCGATGGCGATGTAGTCGAAGCGGTTCATCCGGGAGATTTCCTCCAGCTGGGCCACGAGGTCCATCTTCAGCGTGCAGCAGATGCAGCCGTTCTGCAGGGCCACGAGGCTGTCGTCCGTCTGGCCCACGACGCCGCCCTTCTCAATCAGGTCAGCATCGATATTGACCTCGCCCAAGTCATTGACGATCACGGCGAACTTGATGCCGCGGCGGTTGGTGAGAATCCGGTTCAGGAGCGTCGTCTTGCCACTTCCGAGGTAGCCGGTCAGCAACAGGACCGGCAGGGTTTTATTTTCCAGATTGTAAGTCATAATCCTGTATTTAAAATGCGGACGCAAATTTAGCAAATTAATCGCTTTAGGGCAGGAAAAAAGCCTGAAAATTTGGCGGGGATGCAAAAATAAGCTATCTTTGCAACCCTTTGACAGGAAAAGAACGGGAGATTAGCTCAGTTGGTTCAGAGCACTTGCCTTACAAGCAAGGGGTCACTGGTTCGAACCCAGTATCTCCCACCAGGCCGTGAGGCCGAATGATCATTCGGGGATGTTCTGGTTTTGACAGCACTGATTTCGGATGGTAAGCACGTCGGGCGTAGGAGGCTGGCCCGTTAATCCCAGTCTTCGAGCCATAACTGGCAACTACAACTATTCATACGCTTGCTAATCTCCAAGAGATTAAGCATTAATCGATGCCGCCAAGGCTGCGGCACGACGTATATCCCTCCAGCTTTAGGCCGGTTCAGTCTGGATCCAGGGGTATCATCAAAACCGGATGCGCGGCCCGGACGCCTCTAAGGACCGTTAAGAACCCAGAGGATAAGCCCCCGGTGGCCTGTCTTTCGGCAGCCGCGGGCCGACAACCAAAGAAAGAATAAGCGTGTAGAAAGCTACCTGGGACTTTGTTTGGACGGCGGTTCGACTCCGCCCATCTCCACAAGGTGCACGTCGCACTGCAGGAACGGGATGGCTATGCCGTTGGCGGCCAGGGTTCCGTAAATCACCTCCTGGGCGCGGTCCACATATGCGATTCTTTCAGGGACCAGCACATATTGCTTGACGAGGATTTCCACGGTGTTGTCCACCATTCCGCCGACCACCACCTGGATCCCGTACTTGGGTTCCACGATCTCCCGTCCGTACCGGTCCTGGGTCTGAAGCTGTTTCATTGCCCCGGTGAGCAGTTCGCGGACCTTCTCGACATCCGTCCCGTAGGCCACGCCGGCCGTGATTTTAGTCAGTTCGTAGGAGTTGTTGCGGGTGAGGTTGTTGAAGTTCCTGCCGAAGAGGGAGGTATTGAGGAAGGACATCTCCGTGCCGTCCAGGGTCTCCACCACGACGCACTGATAGTTGAGGGAAACCACCCTGCCGCGAACGCCGTCGCACTCGATCCAGTCACCGATCCGCAGGCGGCCGCCGATCAGCTGGATTCCGTAGATGAAATTATTGATGATATCCTTGAGGGCCAAACCGATACCAGCAGACAGACCGCCGGCCACCAGGGTCAGCGAGCCGACGGGAATCTTCAGCACGGTGACCACCACGACGATGTAAGTCATCCAGACCAGGACGCTGATGATGCTGTCGCCCAGGGACAGGTTGATTTCGTTGGGCCGGATGGAATTCCGGTTGTGCTTGCGCATGAAGGCGGAATACCTGGCAAAACGCCATACCGCATGGATGGACCGGTTGAGATAACGGAGGAACAGGAACAGGAGAATCAGCGCAAATATGCTCTTGCCCGAGATGCGCAGCGATTCAAAGCCGTTCTTGTCGAAAAGCTGGACGAAAGGATTGTAGAAAAGCGTATCGAACAGGTCGTTGAAATCAAAGATGTCCAGGGACTGGCGCACACAGATCGGCAGGGAAACCAGCAGCAGGCCGGGAATGGCCACGCCCTTGACGAAGTCGTAGAACCAGGTGGCCCCGAAGAGCAGCGATTCCCGGTCATCTCCTCCGACATAGGTGATGCGTTTGCGCAGGGCGACTACGCGCTTGTCCAGCCAACGCGCCTTGTATCGTTCCGCGAGGTCCTCGAGGCAGAAGATTGAGAGCAGAGCCGCAAGCTGGAAATACCACCACACCAGGATGAGCAGGGCCACGAAGATGTAGCCGAAGAAGGAAAACGCGAAAGCGATCACATAGATGCTCAGGGAGATCCAGCCCAGGACGCTGTCGATGGAGGTCGATTTGGAGCTTTCCCGGATGCTGAAAAACAGTTGCCGCAAGATGGCAATGACCAGGATGGGCGGCAGCAGGAAATTCAGGAAGGAGTCCGGGACAAAACTGATGCGGCAGACAATGATGAACAGGCCGATGAGGATGGTGGGAATATAGAGCCGCAGGCAGTGGCGGATCTGCTCCGCTTTCACACGCAGCAGCAGGGAGCCGGAAATGGCGATAAGAAGCCACAGGAAGGTGTTGATATGCCTGGCACCCAGATCGACGAAACCATCTCCCTGCAGGCTGAAACCGAGCACCAGGAAGTAGATGATGGTTCCAAACAGCATGGAGAGCAGGAAACGCCGGTTCTTGGGAAAAAGATGGGCGATTCTTTTCCATTTGCCCAGCAGCCATATCAGGATTCTGGCCACGCCCCAGAAAAAGCCTAGGATGATGAGTTGCAGAAGGCTAAACGCCACCAGCATGAAATTGAGTTCCTTGCTTGATACGGTTTGGAAGTAGTCTTCACTTTCCTCCTCTTCTTCCCCGCTTCCCACCTCGATGGTCACGGTGACGCTTTCGTCATCGCTTGTGTCCCAGAAATTGTATTGCTTGCCCAGGTCCATCTTCACCTTGTCCCAATAAAAACCGGGGCTGGACAGGATGTCCAGGTAGGGGGTCTGGCCGTCTGCAAAGACATATTTCTCCAAGTCATCGTAACGGGACTGGGCATAGTCGTAGGCTTCCTTCATGCGCAGGAAAGCCGCCCGGTAGTGCGTGCTGTCCGCCTGCAGGGTGGCACGGTTGTCGGCATGCATTTTCAGCAGTTCCGAGGCATAGAGGATGCAGGAATCCCGGTGAATCTCTCCCTCGCTGTCCAGAATAAACGGGGAAGCGGTGGAGTCGGTGACGGCAAGGCGAATCACCTCCTTCTCCAGGGAAGACGCCATGTCGGAGAATTCCCGGTATAGGGAATCGTTGCGGTACAGCAGGCTGTCCGGCACTACCGAAAGCGGCTTGTCTTCCATCTGGGGCGGGAGCCGCCGGAGAGCCTCGATCAGACGGGCGTAGCGGTCCACCTCTACATCCAGTTCATGTACCTTGCGGTCGTACGGCTTGCTGTTCCTGCTGAAGTCCTTATAGGCCGAAGTGACCTTGTTCAGGGCGTAGGCCAGGTTGAAAGTCCTGTCCTGTTCCTGCGTATAAAGGAGGAGCGAGAGCTCGTTGGACGCGGTGAGGATATTCACCATCCGTTTGTGCTCGCGCTCGTAGTTCTTGTCAAACTGCTTCTGCACTTCCTCGCGTTGCATGAAGACCGCTCTCAGTTCCAAACGGAGGTCCTTGAGTACATTGTTGATGGACTGGCCGTTAACTACGGATAACAGCGGAATGGCGAACGCCAGGGCGAGAAATGCGGATGCCAGGAGTTTCTTTTTCATACAACGCGATTGGGATTTGGAGTATCAAATGTAAGCATTTATTCATATTTTTGCCAAAAAAACGGATGCAACGTCTTTTTCCCCTCTTTCTGCTCCTCCTTCTGTCGGTTCCCGGCCGAGGACAGGACCCGTCCCGCCATCAGGTACGGCTTGGCTGGGGAGACATGCTGTTCGAGACCATCGCCTTCCACCCGAGCTCCACACACCGGTACCCCGCCGCTCCCCAGATGGACTATCCCCTCGCGGAAAAGCGCGACCTCGGCTACACCGGGCACATCTTCGCCGAATACCGCTACCAGTTCACCCCGCTCGTCAGCATAGGCATGCTGGCGGATTTCCAGGGCATCTTCTGGACCACGGAGACCCACTTCCGCTCCCGCAACTATGACCTCACCCTGCTGCCCAATGTGCGTTTCTCCTATTTCAACCGGGAATGGGTCCGGCTCTATTCCGGGCTGGGTGCAGGCCTGACGGTCGCTTTCGACAACGAGCGGCATGCAGAGTTCGCCCCGGCGCTCAACCTGAACTTCCTGGGCGTCCAGGTCGGAAAGGGGCACTGGTCCGGCTCCGCCGAACTGGGCTTCATGGCAGCGCTCTCGGATGCCAGCCGCGTGTATATGCTGGGCTCCCGCCTGCTCAGCGTCAGTGTCAACTATTGCTGGTAATGATATGAAAAGACTGACCATCGCCCTGCTCGTGCTCTCCGGCCTGCTCGTGAACGCATGCCGGCAGCCCGACCTGGAATATGCCGACTTCGACCTGTTCAAGGTCCTGTCCGTCAAGACCTCCTCCCTCTTTACGGAGGAGAATACCCTCAATCCGGAGATTCATACCCCGGACTGCGGCGACACGCTGGAGACCAAGATGGCCAGGACCAGCGTAACAAGCCTGATCCGCGACCTGTTCGGGACGTTCAGAAGCAACCGCGTGGTCCAGATTGCAGGCACCTACCAGGGCCACGACATCGACGGATCGCCCCTCGTCCAGTCCGGCAAACTGATCCTGCCCTCGTCCGGCCCCGTCAAGAACCTCATCCTCGTGAGCCACTACACGATCGGAGCCAACAGCGAGGCCCCTTCCGAAGCCTTTCCGATAGAAGGCATCCTGGCCGGCAAGGGCTACGCGGTGGCCATCGCCGACTACATCGGCTTCGGGGTCACGGCCGGCCGCATCCATCCCTATATGCACTGCCGCAGCACAGCCATGAGCGTCGTGGACATGGCGCTGGCCGTGAAGCCCTACCTGGAGCACATCGGCCGTGCCCCGAAGGATCCGGAAGTAATCCTGATGGGCTATTCACAAGGGGGCTCGACCACCCTGGCCGTGATGTCCATCCTGCAGCAGGAATTCAAAGACGAACTCCCCGTCAAGAAAGCCTATGCAGGCGGCGGTCCCCACGACCTGTGCGCCACCTTCGACATCTCTACGGAAAATGACGAAATCGGCATTCCCTGTGCCTTGCCGATGATCGTACAGGGTATCAACGAGGGCGAGAGACTGGGCCTGGATCTGGCCGATTTCTTCCAGCCGAGCCTGCTGGCCCACTACGACGAGTGGATCAATTCCAAGAAATATACGGTCCGGGAAATCAATCTCCTGATCCACGCTTCCCATCTGCACGAAATCATGACGGACCAGGGCCGGGACAAGACCAACGAACAGACGGCACGCCTGTACAAAGCCCTGGCCGCCAATTCGACGCTGTCTTTCCAGCCCGCAGCGCCCGTCTATCTGTTCCATAGCCGGGATGACAAGACAGTCCCTTTTGTCAACGCAGAACGGGCTGAGCAAGCCTTCAGGCACAGCAACGTGCAGTTTGACTTCGGACACTACGGCGGGCACGACCTGGCGTTCATCAAGTTCCTCAGCAAGCTTTCCAACGAATTATGATACGATTCCTGACTTCCACCCTGACCGCCCTCCTGCTGGCAGCGACGGCAGCAGGACAGCCTGCAGTCACCCAGCTGTATCTCGATATGCGGGCGTCGTTCCACCAGGAGCTGGACGCCGGCAAATACAACAGCCAGTTCACCGGAGACCACTTCAATCTCAACGTCCGCGGCTACCTGACGGACAAGCTGGACTTTCGCATCCGCCAGCGGCTCAACAAGAAAGTCTTCGACGAGCGGAACATGTTCAATGCCACGGACTTCCTGTATCTTCGCTGGCACGCCGCACCCCGCTGGCATTTTTCGGTCGGCAAAAACGCCGTGCTGATCGGCGGCTACGAATTCGACGCCGTGCCGATCGACGTCTATTACTACTCCAATTTCTGCAACAATCTCTACCAGGGATTCGCCTTCGGCGTCAATGCCGAATACGAATTCCTGCCGGGACAGAACCTGGTCCTGCAGGTCTGCAACTCTCCCCTCTCCCTGGGCTTCCAGGGCCTGTACGCCTACAACGTCGCCTGGACGGGCGGATTCGCCCCGTGGTGGCACACGATCTGGAGCGTCAATTTCGTGCAGGATGAGTACCACCGCACGATCAACTACATCGCACTGGGGAACCACATGGTCTGGGGCGGCCTCGCCATCGACGTGGACCTGATGAACCGGGCCGGGGCCGGGCAGAAACGCTTCTTTTCCGACTTTACCGTCATCTCGAAAATCATCTGGAGCGTCGGGAAATGGAACCTCTGCGCCAAGGCAGGCTACGAGAGCAATGCGCTGGAGAACGTGGATGACCAGGGGCGCGCGCTCGACCTCGCCGTGGCGCCCGGCACGAAAAACTTCTACGCCGGATGCGGCGTGGAATTCTTCCCGCTCCCCAACCGCGACCGGCTCCGCCTGCACGCCGTCTATTTCCGCAGCAGCACGATCGGCGTCAACAATTTCGACATCGGAATCACCTGGCGATTGGATATAATCGCCAAGTAATCCATAACCCCCTGCATCCCCTTCAGCGGCGTCAGTATGCGAGGACGTCCCACAGATCGCGGATGCGCTGCTCCGGATCCCATGCGTAGTTGAAGGTCCAGGCAGCCGTGACGGCGTAATGCTCCGGAGCGCCGGGCGCCTCGCTGAGATTGTTGCGCAGCCAGCCGCTGTGGCCGCCCTGGCGGGTGACATTGTAATAATAAGTCCGCTGGCCCCAGACGCAGGGATCCAGCACCTTGTCGGAATAGGCATAGTGGATATTGCCGTTGACGACATTCTCCGAGAGGGTGCAGTGCACCAGATAGAACTGCGCGTCGTGGTGGTAGCGGCCCAGCAGGGTCGGCGACTTGGCGTCGAAGGTCGAATTGGTGATCACCAGTTTCTTGCTGCTGTCGCCGCGGCCGTCATGCCAGATCATCGCCATCCCGTCGCCATAGAACGAGCAGCGCGTGGCGTAGCACCAGCCGCGCGGGCAGAGGAAGTCCACACCGCGGCAGCGCAGGTCCAGGTCGGCGTGGTAGTACATACCGCCGCTGTCCGGAGCCCAGAGCGACAGGGCGTCGTTGCCGTCGGCCCAGACACGGCAGTTGATCACGATCGTGCGCGTGGCGCGTCCGTAGATGGCCATCTGGTGCGAGGTCGTCTCTTCGACCGTGGTGCCGTAGTTGTTATACACCGTCAGGCCGCTGATCACGCAGTCGTCAGCGCCCTCCTGCAGGACGATGACGCCGTTGCCCGCCGGCTTGCCCTTATACTCCCGGATGACACGCCGCGAGGAAAGTTCCGCCCAGGTGATCACGGTCTCGTCGCGGTCCTCCCCCACCAGCACGATATTCGGCCGGTCAAGAATCACTTTTTCATTGTACTGTCCTTTGAGGATCAATATTTTGAAAGGCTCCACCGGGACTTCCGGCGCCTTCTCGATCGCAGCCTGGATGCTCTGTCCGGGCATCACCACGGCGTCGAACGCACTGCGCTCGATGACCGGCCGGCGGAACATCTCGATGGTGCCGTTGCGGTTGGCTCCGGGCGTGGCAAGACTGATCTTCACCTTGTGGCGCGGATCATATTTGTCCGCCCAGGCATCGTAGAGCGGATAGAGCTGCGCGGCACTGCTGTTGTACCAGCCATAGCCGTTGCGCCGCTCCGGACCGATTTCCTCCAGGCGGCGGCGCGCGATGCCGTCCCGGTCGCAGACATAGGGTTCGCACCATTTCAGGTCGTAGAAACGGCCCCAGACCGGTTCTGCGGCGGGGTCCTCCACCAGGCGCGTGTTGCGGACGCCGTTCTCGACGGTCCGTTCCACGCGCAGGCCGGTGAGCTTGTAGGTGTCGAACCAGCGCATCGCCCCGTGCACGGCCCGCTTGACGCGCTCGTCAGGGTCGGGCAGGCTCATCAGCAGACGCACGATCCCGACGCTCTCGGACGAGCAGTACGAAGGCAGTTCAAACGCGCGGGCCGGCGCGGGGGCAAGCGTCTGCCGGTCGTGCTGCTGGCACCACACCGACGGCTGTCCGTCCTTGAGGATCTGCGTGGAGAGGATGCACGCGATGCCCTTGTCGAAGGAGGCCACGAGGCGCTCGCGCAGCGCGCTGTCAGTCAATCCATTGCCATAGGGATCCTGCTCGGAATAGATGTCCCGGAAAAGCTCCAGGGTATTGACGATCGCGTTGTCGTTGTAGGTGATATGGACCTGATAGCCCGTCATATCCGGCCAGAACTGCGGCCAGCCGCCGTTCTCGTACTGCCCCGAGAGCAGGTATTCCACCGCGGCGCGGAAGCCCGCTCGGAAACGGTCCTCCCGGGTGGCCTGCCAGAGGCGCGCCAGGTAAATCATCTGCGTGGTGGTGGCATTGTTGTCGATGGTGGAATCGTCCGTGCGCGACTTGTCGGCAAGCACCCGGGCCAGCTCGGCGTCCGTCAGGCGGCGCGTCATGTCAATGTTCTTGGGCCAGCCGCCCGTCACGCGCTGCCAGGCCAGCACCTGGTCTCCGATGCGCAGCGCCTCGTCGGTCCCGAAGAAGGCGGGATCCGTCGTGCGGAGCAGGTCACGGCGGGCCTGCTGAGGCGCCGGCCGCGCCGCCTGCGGGGCTGTCTGCTGCTTGCGCAGCTGGTCCCGCTGCTCGGGCTGCAGTACGCCGCCCGGCTGGGCGAAAGCCGGGCTGGATACAAAGAAGAACAGGGCGCAGAGCGCAAGGGAACGGAGTTGGGAATGCATATAATAATTGGTCTTGTAGTTTGTGGTCAAAGTTAAGCCAATTTATCAAAAAAACAATGCGGCATCAATGCGACGACATAAAAGGACATATTCACGGAATTATCCGTAACTTTGCCGGATGAAGACGAAGAACGTTGCCCTTGCCCTCGCCAGCGGCGGCCCCAGGGGGTTCGCCTACATCGGCGCCATTGAAGTGCTGCAGGAACGCGGCTACACCGTCACGTCCGTGGCCGGCGCTTCGGCCGGCTCGCTGGTCGGCGGCATCTTTGCGGCCGGCGGGCTGGAACCCTTCAAGCAGTGGCTTTATGGCCTGGATCCGGTCAAGGTGGTCTCCCTGATGGATTTCACGCCCAGCAGGAACTACCTGGTCAAGGGCGAGAAGGTGATCGACGCCATCCGCCAGCGCGTGCCCGACGTGCGGATCGAGGATCTGCCGATCCCCTTCGCCGCCGTGGCGACGGACCTGTTCACGGGCGAGGAGGTGGTCATCCGCGAGGGGCCGCTTTTCGACGCCATCCGCGCCTCCATCTCCATTCCGTCGATGTTCCGCCCGGTCCGCTGGCAGGGACGGACGCTGGTGGACGGTGGGCTCGCCAATACCTTTCCGCTGAACCGCGTGCAGCGCAGCGGCGACGACATCCTGGTCGGTTTCAACGTGAACCGCATTGACGCGGAACAGATCAGCAGTTTCCTGGACACGCGCCGCAGGATCGCCAGGCGCGAGGACGCCCTCTATGAGGAGGCGCAGTCCAGCCTCAAGGACACGCTCTCTTCCGGCGACTCGCTGCTGGGCAAAGTCCGGTCGGTGCGCGAGATCGGAGGCCAGTTCATCCGGGAACGCATCGCCTGGGGGCGCCGGGAGCGCGAACTGCTCACCGCCGGGCGCGAAGGCCGGCTGCCCGTCGCCGCGGATGACAACTACGTCAGCATCCTGCAGCGCAGTTTCGGGATCATGAACCACACCATTGCGCAGCTGGGCATCGCGCTCTGTCCGCCGGACATCCTCGTGAACCTGCCGTTCGACTCCTACCACGGAGTCTATGGCTATTCCCGTGCCGGGGAGATAGCCGAAAAGGGCCGCGCCCTGATGAGCGAGGCCCTGGATCGTTACGAGGCGCAGCAGGATTAATGGTTATTCGGACTTCCTGATATAGTCGAAGACAATATCCGCGGCGTCCTCTCCGCTCAGCTTGTCCATGTTCAGGACCAGGTCGTAGCAGCGGGCGTCGTAGCGGCTCGTCCCGGAGAAGTGCTTCGTAAAGTTCTCCCGGCCGGTGTCCACGCGTGCGATGGCCTTGCGCGCATCCTCCTCGGAGAGGCCCTGGCGCTCCATGACCCGCTGCACACGGTACTCCAGCGAGGCGTGGATGAAGAGGGACAGCTTGTTCGGGTGGTCCCGGAAAATGAAATGCCCCGTGCGGCCCGCCACGACGCAGGATTCCGCATCCACGATCTCGGTCAGGATCTGTTTCTCGACGCGGAACAGCTTGTCCGCCGTGACGAGGCCGAAATCGTCCGAAAGGTCCAGCGTGGGGGCGGGGACAATGGCGTCGCAGAAACTTGTCCACCAGTTGTGTGGACGGCCTTTTTCCTTCTCGATCTTCTCCACGGGGATGTTGAAATGCTTGATCAGGCCCTCGATGACGGCTTTGTCGTAGTAGCGTACGCCCAGGCGTTCTGCCAGCAGGCGTCCCAGCGTCCTGCCGCCGGAACCCAACTCACGGTTGAGCGTGATCACGAATTGTTGGTCGGTCTTCATAACTGTATGTATCTTCTTTGTAATACCTGCATATCTGTCCGGGTGATGCCGAGCAGTTCGTTCAAGTAGCCTTGCAGCGATCCCCATTCTTTTTCAATCAGATCGAGTGTGCTGCAGAAGTTCTTGGTGCTCACGCCCATGAAAGCGCGCACGACGTCCTTCTCCTTCTCGCCGCCGCCCATCGCTTCCACTTCGCGGCAGAGGCGCTGCACCAGCGGGGCGTATTCGGTGTTCGAGCGGTCGAAGTCCGCCACGATCGTCTCCCGGTCCGCGCCGACGGCTCCAAGCAGGAAAGCGGCGCCGATTCCCGTGCGATCCTTGCCCTGCGAGCAGTGCCACAACACGGCTCCGTCCGGCGTCTCCAGGATCATGTTCAGGAAGGCGGCGTACTGGAGCTGCGAAAATTCGCTCAGCACCAGGGAGGGGTAGAGTTCCCGCGCCTTGCGCTGGAAGCGCTCCTCGAACGACAGGCGGACAATCTGCCGGGGCAAGTCCAGCCAGGTCTCCGCCGGCACGGCGTCGCCGGTGGCACGCTCGGCCTCCTGGTCCAGGGTGGGAAGCAGGATATGCTCCGCGCCCGGGATCTCCCGGTCCGGCATGGCGCTGGCTTCTGACAGGGTCCGGAAATCAAAGATCTTGCGCAGGTGGTACTCTTCAGCGAGCCTCCGGACATCGGCGTCCGAGGCTTCGGCCAGGTGGGCCGTACGGAGCAGGCGGCCCGGCCTGATGATGCCGCCGCCCGCCGGAAGACCGCCCAGGTCCCGCACATTGACGATGCTGTCGAACTGCATAATTGCAAATATACGGCAAAACGGGCGGAAATAAAAACAAAAAAGCCTCGCAGTCATTCTGCAAGGCCTTGCGGAGAGACAGGGATTCGAACCCTGGAACCGCTTTGGACGGTCACACGCTTTCCAGACGTGCCTCTTCAGCCACTCGAGCATCTCTCCAAACGGGACTGCAAATATAGGAAACTTTTTTGAAAAAATACTACCTTTGTCTTTAATTTGAGACAAAGAGATGAAAAAGCGTTTTCTCATCCTCCTGCTTGCCCTCGTCCCGCTGGCCGCATCCGCCCAGCGGAGCGATCTTGGAGACAACCGCCTCATCCTGGTCACCAACGGCACGGGCACGGTGGACTTCGCCGTGCTCGGCCATGTCGGCTACGGCTTCCACATCGTGACGCAAAGCGAATTCGAACCGCGCGGAGTCCTGTGCGGCGAGCTCTTCGTCAACCTGGTCAAACTCTCCCTCGCCCCGCTGGACAACCTGGGCGTCGACCTGGGCATCGATTTCAAATACAACCATTTCAACGCCAAGAAAGCTGCCTTCATGCTGGATGCGGAGCACAAGGTCCAAGCGGTCCCCTTCGCCGATTTCGCCGGAGGAGATGTCTCGCGCAATTCCGCCCGGATCAACATCCTGGGTTTCAGCGCTCCCCTGCTCGTCAAGGGGGTGATCAGCGGACTCGCGGTCGGCATAGGCGCGGAGGTGGGGCTCAATGTCTGGGGAAGCGTCAGGGACAGTTACCAGCTGGGAGAACGACGCTACAGCGTCATGGAACCGAATGCGCGGGTGAGCACCTTCACCTACGGGTTCATCGCGGACGTCTCGTTCTACGGCCTGAGCATTTATGCCAAGTTTTATCCCCGGTCGATGCGCACACTGCAGGAGGGCAGCACGGCACTCCACTACTGGACCATCGGCGTCGCTTTCGGATTCTAAAATTAATTGACTATATTTGTAGGATATGGAAAAGAAACTCGTCATCATCCCTACCTACAACGAGATCGAGAACATCGCCAAGATCCTCGGCGCCGTGTTCGGCCTGGAGGGCGGATTCCATGTCCTGGTTATCGACGACGGCTCCCCCGACGGGACCGGTGCCGCCGTGAAGGCCCTGCAGCCGGCCTATACCGGCAGACTGCACCTGATCGAACGCAGCGGCAAGCTCGGACTCGGTACTGCCTACGTGACCGGGTTCAAATGGGCCCTGGAGCACGGCTATGACTATGTCTTCGAGATGGATGCCGATTTCTCCCACAACCCTGCGGACCTGCCGCGGCTGCTCGCCGCCTGCACCGAGGGCGGAGCGGACATGTCCGTGGGCTCCCGCTACTGCGACGGCATCAACGTGGTCAACTGGCCGCTGGGGCGCATCATGATGTCCTACTGCGCCTCGCTCTACGTCCGGACCGTGCTCGGATTCCGGATCTACGACAGCACGGCCGGTTTCGTCTGCTATTCCCGCAAGGTATTGGAAACCATCAACCTGGACGAAGTCCGGATGAAAGGCTACGGCTTCCAGATCGAACTCAAATACACGGCCCGCAAGCTGGGCTTCCGCATCGCCGAGGTCCCCGTGATCTTCGTCAACCGCAAGGAGGGCACCTCCAAGATGTCGGGCAGCATCTTCGGCGAGGCGTTCTGGGGCGTGTTGGCCCTGCGCTTCCGCAAAATCCATCCCGCATCGAAATGAAAGAAATCTATATCCAGCACATCGCCGGCCTGCTGAACTTGAAGGACTGGCAGGTAGAGAATTGCGCCGGGCTCTTCGAGGACGGCGACACCATTCCCTTCATCAGCCGCTACCGCAAGGAAAAGACCGGCGGCATGGACGACGTGGAAGTGGCGGAAGTGCGCCACTGGGTGGACGTGTTCAGCGAGATGGAGAAGCGCAAGGAGACGATCCTGAAGACCATCTCCGAAGCAGGCGCCCTGACGGATGCGCTGCGCCTCAGGATCGAGAACTGCGTCTCCTCCACGGAGCTGGAAGACCTCTACCTCCCCTGGCGGCCCAAGCGCCGCACCCGCGCCACCGTGGCCAGGGAACTGGGGTTGGAGCCGCTGGCGGACTTGATGTGGAACGTGAAGACCCGCCTGCCAGAGCAGGACGCCCGCCAGTTCGTGAAAGGCAAGGTCGCGGACACGCAGGCCGCCCTTGCCGGGGCGCGCGACATCATCGCGGAGCGCCTGAGCGAGACCGCCGTGATCCGCGAGAACCTGCGCGGCATCTTCCGGCGCCGCCGGGTCACGACCGCCGTCACCAAGGCCGGACGTGACAGCGCCGAAGCCGCCAAGTACCGCAACTACTTCGACTTCAAAATGCCCCTGGACCGCATCCCGTCCCATAATCTGCTCGCCATCCTGCGGGCCGAAAACGAAGGCTTCCTCAAAATCGGCATCGACGCGGACGAAGAGAAATGCGGAGCCAAGATCTACTATGATTTCTGCCAGGAGCACGGCTATCCGGCAGGACCGCTCGCCGACCAGATCAAGGAAGCCACCGCAGACGCGTTCAAGCGCCTGCTGGAACCGTCCATCAGCGGCGAGGTGCTGCGCGAAGCCAAGGAGAAGGCCGACCGGGAGAGCATCCAGGTGTTCGGGGAGAACCTGCGCCAGCTGCTGCTCAGCGCCCCCGTGGGCCAGAAACGCACGATGGCGATCGACCCGGGCTTCCGCAACGGCTGCAAGATCGCCTGCCTGGACGAACAGGGCAAGCTGCTGTACCATACGATCATCTATCCCCACCCCCCGCAGAACGACAAGGTCAAGTCCATCATGGCCGTACAGCAGATGCTGGACCGCTACGGGATCCAGGCCGTCGCCATCGGCAACGGCACGGCTTCCCGCGAGACGGAGGACTTCCTGAAGCGCATCCACCTTCCGGAAGGATGTAAAGTGTGGACGGTCAGCGAGGACGGTGCCTCCATCTACAGCGCTTCTGAAATTGCGCGCGAAGAGTTCCCGGACGAGGATGTGACCGTACGCGGCGCCGTGTCCATCGGCCGCCGCCTGATGGATCCGCTCGCGGAGCTCGTCAAGATCGACCCCAAGAACCTCGGCATCGGCCAGTACCAGCACGACGTGGACCAGGCGCTGCTCAAGGAGAAACTGGACAATACCGTGGAGAGCTGCGTGAACGCCGTGGGCGTCAATCTCAATACGGCCTCCCCTTACCTGCTTGCCTACGTGGCGGGCATCGGCCCCGCGCTGGCCGGCAATATCGTCGCGTGGCGAAGTGAGAACGGCGCTTTCCGCAGCCGTGCGGACCTCAAGAAGGTCCCGCGCCTGGGCCCGAAGGCCTTCGAGCAGTGCGCGGGCTTCCTTCGCATCCGCGGAGCGGAGAACCCGCTGGACAACTCCGCCGTACACCCCGAATCCTACGGCATCGTGGACCGGATGGCAGCGTCGCTGGGCGTCACCACGAAGGAACTGGTGGGCAATGCGGAGCTCTGCGCGAAAATCCGGGCACAGGAGTTCGTCACGCCGCAGGCCGGCCTGCCGACCGTGAACGACATCCTCAAGGAACTCGCCAAGCCGGGTCTCGACCCGCGCGAACAGGCGGCCGAATTTGCCTTCGCCGAGGACATCCACACGATCGATGACCTCAAGGTCGGGATGGAACTGCCCGGGATTGTGACGAATATCACGAATTTCGGGGCCTTCGTGGACATCGGCATCCACGACGACGGCCTGGTTCACGTCTCGCAGATGGGGCCGCGCGGCACGGATCCGACCCGAGTGGTCAAACTGCACCAGCAGGTACGGGTGGCCGTGACCGCCGTCGATCTCGACCGTGGCCGGATTTCTCTCCGCCTACTGAAATAAATCCTGCACGAAATCGACGTAGAAGTCGATCCAGTTGTACCATTCGTGTCCGCCTTCGGCGATGACCGTCTTGTGCGGATACCCTTTGCGGGTGAGGCGTTTGTCGAAGAGCAGGATGTGCGGATAGAAGAAGTCCGTCTTGCCAATATAAATGTTGTAGGCGGCAGGAGGATCGGCGAACTGCCGTTTCAGCCGCCACCACAGGGCGTCGTAGACATCATCGTGGCGCTTGGCGGCAATGGTCGGATGCGTATAGGGAGAGAACAGCCCGACATAGTCGAACACGTCCGGATGTCCCGCCGAAAGGTACAGGGCCTGCAGCGCTCCGCTGGACATCCCCGCCAGGGCGCGCCCGCTCTTCTGCGGGACCGTCCGGTACAGGCTGTCCACCCGCTCCACCACATCGTGCACGAAATGGCGCTCCACTTCTCCGTCCAGCAGGAAGAAGGCGCGGAGGGCGTTGACGGCATGGCCATCCTTGTAGTCCTTGTCGCTGAAATAGTTGTTCACGTTCGGAAGCACCAGGATGAAGTCCTTCGCCTTGCCGGAGAGCTGCAGGGAGTCCAGGCGCCGAAAGACATCGGCGCTGTCGGCCCAGGTGATCTCGTTGCCGCGCGCCCCATGCAGCAGATACAGCACCGGATAGCGTTTCAGCGTGTCCCGGTAATAATCCTCCGGCAGGTAGACGACCATCCGGCGTTCGCTCAGGCGCGGCTCGCTGCTGGGATAGCGCACGGCCTCGATAATGCCCCGCTGGCCCGTGCGGGCCTCGATATCTGCACTCTGCGGGCCGCGGACATAACGCGCCGCCGAGCAGGAACAAAGCAGCGCAGCCAGCAGCAGGCAGCCTATGGGATGTTTCATCATTTCTTTTCGGAAAGGGCCTGGCGGAACATCGCAATCAGGGCATCAATGGTTTTGTCGTTCTTGTATCCGCGTGCGGAGTCTGCATAGCGCTGCGCCATCCGGTTGCGCTCCTCGGGATGCTCGATCCACCAGTCAATACGTTCGGCCAGCGCCCGGCTGTCCTGTACCGGATAGCGGCTCTCGGGAGTGAGCGCAAAAACGGACGTGCCGATCAGTTCGCCCTCCGCAATCACGGGGACAAGCCCCTCGCGCAGGGCCTCCAGGCAGGACAGACCTTCCACCTCCACCCATGCGCAGTGGACATAGAGATAGGACTTGCGGGCCAGTGCGGCCAGTTCCTCGTGCGAATAGAATCCGAAGGTCGCCGGGATCTTCAGGATGCCTTCCGCCTCCAGGCGGCGCGCCATTTTCCGGTAGCGCTTTTCCTTGGGGCCCCGGCCGGCGAAAATCAGATGAATCCGGTCGGCATAGCGGCTGTAACGCATCGCCTCGAGGAGCGTATTCTGCGATTTCTCGGCGGACATCCGCCCGATGCACAGCACGTCCACGACCGGAGAAGGCGTCACGGATGTGGCCCGGACCGGCTCATCGGGGATGTCGATGCCGTTGGAAATCACGTGCAGACGCGCCTTGAAGCGGTGACTGCTCAGATAATCACGGACCACGGACGTCGGGCACTGGATGTCCGTGCAGTGGTTAAAGACGAGCCCCCGCCAGTTGTCCAGCAGGAACGGGGTCACGAAATTCCGTTTGGGGAAGCCGAGGTTGGCAAGGACGTTCTGCGGGTACAGGTGGAAGGTGCCGGTGAGGGTCTTGCCCATCTTCCGCGCCATCCGCACGACCACGTTCTCCAGCGGCATCGCTTCCTGGATGTGGACGATGTCGGCCCACTCGAGGGCTTCCGTGATTTTCGTCCGGTCGATCTGGGCGTAGGCAAACCCGTTGGCATAGATGATCGGCTCAAAGATCGGGAACTTGAAATGCCCCAGCGGGAAGTCCGGCTGCGGACCTTCGGGATCGGGGTTGCGCACCGCCATCAGACGGGCGTCCACCCCATGTTCCCGCAGTTTGCGCATGGTATTGTGGATGGAAACGCTCAGACCGTTTCCGGGGTTATAGGCATTATTGCAGACAAACAGAACTTTCATTCCATCACTAATAAGTGTGCAAAGATACACAATTCTCCCGACAATCCTCCACGTAAGCCGAAAACGGACAGGTGGTGGCGTCCCGGATGCATTTTGTAGCATCCGGGACGGCAGTCACCTGGCCGTCGGCGGAAAGGACTGACAGATTATCCCGGATCAAGTCCGAAACAAAAGAAGAAAAGCCGAAGGAGGAAGGCTTATTTCGCGTTCCGACTGAGGCGCAAAAAAGCAATCCGAAATTTTATAAGAAAACTCCTATAATAATTAGGAGATATAAAAAAATATGTCTATATTTGCAAAAGAAAACCAATAGGAAATGAAAGCAAGACTCACTGCCAAAGAAGAAGAAATCATGCAGATCGTCTGGGCGAACGGCGACCTGTTCATCCGCGACATCGTGGCCCGGATCCCGGACCCGAAGCCCTCATACAACACCGTGGCCACCCAAGTGAAGTTCCTGGAAGAGAAGGGATTCCTGAAGCGCAAGGCGATGGCCAACAGTTTCTGCTACTCCCCCGCCATCAGCGAAAAGGAATACCGCGGCAGTACGGTGGGCGAGCTGGTCGCACGCTACTACGACAACTCCTACTCCCTGCTCGTGTCCCAGTTCGTCGAAGACGACAAGATGGACCTCGAAGAGCTGAAGCAACTGATCGCCACCATCGAAAACCAGCGCAAGGCATGACCCCGTTCCTCTTATATATGGCGCGCGCCAGCCTGTATCTGGCCATCTTCTACGCCTTCTACCTGCTGGTGATGCGGCGCACGTCGCTCTTCCGCTTCAACCGCGCGGCGCTGCTGCTCGGCACGGTGCTCTGCCACCTGCTGCCACTGCTGCGGCTGCGCACGGTCATGCTGCCCGAGGTAGCGCCGATGTCTGCAGCGATTCTGGCGCAGGAAGCCGCCGTCCCCGTTTCCGCGACTGCGGCAACACCTTTCCCCTGGCTCTCGGTCCTCTATTTCGCGGGCATCGCCGCGGTCCTGCTGCCCTGCCTGTTGTCCGTCCTGCGGACGCTGCGCATCATCCGCGCCGGAACCACCGTCCCCTGCGAGGGCTGCCGCCTGACGCTCGTGGACCGCGACGTCCCCTCCTTCAGCTGGGGCCGACGGGTCGTGATGAGCTGCAGCGACTATGAGAAATACCCCACCATCCTGGCGCACGAGCAGCAGCACATCCGCTGCCGCCACTCGCTGGACGTGGGACTGTTGACGGCGGTCGCGGCGCTGCACTGGTTCAACCCGCTGGTGTGGATCGCACGCGCGGAGCTGCGGCTCCTGCACGAATACGAGGCCGACGAGGGCCTGCTCAACCAAGGCATCGATGCTACTCAATATCAATTACTTCTGGTGCGGAAAGCCGTGGGAGAGCAGCGCTTCTCCCTGGCCAACGGCTTCAACCACGCCAAACTCAAACAACGAATCAACATGATGCAGCACAAACCCACCTCGGGCTGGATGCGCCTCGCCTACGCCGCGCTCCTCCCCTTCCTCGCAGGGACGATGTTCCTGTGCAACCCCGCCCGGGCGCACGTACAGAATCCGGCACAGTCCTCCCGCGGGATCATCGCCGTCGATGACCTTGCCGCAATGCCGGATACCACGGGCCGGACCGTCCCTTTCAGCCTGATTGAGCAGAAACCGACCTTCCAGGGCGGCGACATCAACGTCTTCTCCAAATGGGTCTCCCAGCACTTGAACTATCCTGAAGATGCCAAGAAAGCCGGCATCCAGGGCCGCTTGCTGGTCGCCTTCGATGTCTGCGAGGACGGCGCGGTCCGGAATGTCCAGGTTCTGCGCGGGGTAAACGAGTCGCTTGACGCTGAAGCTGTCCGGGTCATCTCCTCCTCTCCCAACTGGGAACCCGGCCTCCAGGACGGCAAGCCTGTCAAGGTCAGCGTCCAGTTCCCGGTCATCTACCAACTGAAATGATCCGACTCTCAACAACTTACATTTCAACTCGTTGATAATGAACCATCGCACTTTAACAGGCATTCTGGCGCTGCTGATGCAGGTGGCCCTGTATGCGCAGGACCTGACGGCCGTGCGGGAACTTAAGCAGCTCTGGAAATACGACGAGGCGACGGCCCTGCTCTCGGACATGATCCGGGAGCAGGGGCCGAAGCCGGCGCTGCTGGAAGAGCTGGCGGACTGCCATTACCAGAGCGGGAATACCGCCGGCGCCCTGGAGCTGTATTCGCAACTCTCCGGGCTCCAGCCGGACAAGACGCTCTACCAGCTCCGCCTGATGAGCCTGCTGTACCGCGGCAAGCAGTTTGAGCCGGTCATCGGCCTCGGACACGGTGTCCTGCAGCGGGACTCCATCACCCAGGTGCTTTCGCTGGTCGGCGACGCCTTTAACCAGCTGGAGCGGCGGGATTCCGCGGAATGGTATTACCGCCGGGCGCTCTCCCGCCGGGCACACAATGAATCCGTGCTCAACAAGCTCTGCGGTATCCTGCTGGGCCGGGAGCAATACGACGAGGTCCTTTCGCTGACGAGCGCATTCCTTGCCGAAGAGCCGGACAATCTGACCATCCTGCCGGTCAGCGGCTTAGCGCATTTCTCCAAGGGCGACTACACGGAGGCGGAGGCCGCCTTTATGCGGATGAACCGGCTCGGCGAAGACGGCTACGCGGTCCATTATTATCTCGGCCAATGCGCCCAGAAGATCGGTATTCTCGCAGACGCGATGAAAGAATACAGGCTGGCCTGGCAGCGGGACTCCTCCGACGTCGGTCTGGCCCTGACCCTCGCGAAACTCCATTCCGACATCCGTGTCCAGGGCTGGGAGAATTGGTACGACAAGGCCCTGGAAATGCTCAGCCCGGACCAGCGTACCATCGCGAACACCATCGCGGCACATCAGAACTACGCGTTGTCCGCCTACCGGAACGGCCGCTGGGACCTCTGCATCGAGCAATACAAGAAGATGTTGGAATATAGCCCGAAGCACTATTCCGCCTACTACATGATTGCCCAGTGCTACGAGTACAAAAAGGACTACAAAACCGCGCTAAGCTGGTACAAGAAAGCCCAGGCGGCCTTCGCCCCCGGTTCCCGCGGCCGGGAGATCGCCGACGGCGGCGTGGAGCGGATGACTGCAATGATTTTTATGTCAGAAACATCCGGGAAACCATAACTTTTTGTAGATTTGAGGCCATATTCATGCATCATGATATGAAAACGGTTTTCTTCCCCCTGCCCCTCCTGTTGCTTATTACGGCTTGCAGCCCCAAGGTCTCCGAAACCACCCGGATCACCGGGCGCGTCGAGGGCGGCACGGCCGACCGGGCCGGCGTCTATATGATGGACGGCAATCTCAACGAGCGCATTGAATTGAAAGACAACGGATTCTCCTATGAACTCCCGACCAATAAGGCCGTGGTCGCCACATTCACCTGCCGCATTGACGGCCAGGAGGTAAATCTGGCCGTTATCCCGGACGGGTCCGAACTGACCCTGACTTTCCGGCCAGAAGGGTCGAATCTCCGTTCTTCCAACCGTAAGTCCCTCAATTACAAAATGCAGGAAATCGAGCAGGTCTACGCAGAAATGCGCCGCCTGAGCTCAAAACAAATGGCACTACAGCAGGCAGGAGCACCCAGGGAACAGATTGATTCCGTGGCGGCATTGGCCCGTCCCGTTTTTGAAAGCCTGCAGGAACTCCATCGCAAGAATATCGACGAACAGAAAGACAATTTCCTGGGAGCCTATGGAGTATCCTATCTGCAAGGCCTGTATTCGGACGAGCAACTGGATTCCCTGATCCGCACGCTGGAGCCCGGAGTCGTGGAGACGGCACGCATGCAGATGATCCTCCGCGATGTCCAGGCCCGGCTCCGGACCCGGGAAGGAATGCCGTTTGCCGACTTCCACGTTGAAACCGAGAACGGCACCGTCAGTCTTTCCGATTTCGTCGGCAAAGGGAAATACGTCATCGCCGACTTCTGGGCCAGCTGGTGCCAGCCCTGCATCGCCGAGATGCCCTACCTGAAAGAAGTTTACAAGAAATACAACGGCTCGAATGTCCTCCTGCTTGGCATCACGAACTATGAGAAGCCGGAAGTCTCGCGGGCGGCCGCGCAGGAGCTCGGACTCCCCTGGGACCAGATCTACTGCCCTAACCTGGAGGCCATGGAGACGTATGGCATCAGCGGCATCCCGCACATCATCCTCTTCGGACCGGACGGCACCATCCTCCGGCGTCACCTCCACGGCGCGCACGTCGGCGAGATCCTGGAAGAATATCTTTAAGCTTCGCCCGGAAAAGATAGGGTTTCCGGGCCACCCCCTTCGATTTCAGGAGGGGTCGCCCGTTTTGCCCGGGTAATCCGGGCGAGCAACCTATTATTCCCGCTTGCGGGAATCGATGCAGATGGTAACGGGGCCGTCGTTGACGAGGGCGACCTGCATGTCCGCACCGAATTCGCCGGTGCCGACCGGCTTTCCGATGGCATCCGATAACGCTGCGCAGAAGGCTTCGTAAAGCGGAATTGCGATCTCGTGGCCAGCCGCTCCGATATAGGACGGCCGGTTGCCTTTCCGGGTGGAGGCCATCAGGGTGAACTGGCTCACCACCAGGGCCTCTCCCCCGGCTTCTACGACGCTCCGGTTCATCACCCCGGCCTCGTCGTCGAAGATCCGCAGGCCCGCGACCTTGCGGACCAGCCAGTCGATGTCCTCCTGCCCGTCCTCAGGGCCGATCCCGAGCAGGATCAGCAGCCCGGGACCGATCTCCGACTTCCGTACCCCGCCGATGGTCACCGACGCGGAAAGGACCCGTTGGATGACGACGCGCATCAGAACGTCAGGTAGATATTGCGGAACTCGATCGCACCGCCTTCGCTCTGGAAGCCGATGTAGCCTTCCGTCGCATCGGCGACGGCCTCGTTGACCAGCACGCCGTTGACCGTGGCGCTGATCTTGCCGCCCTGGCAGACGATCACCGTCTCATTCCACTGTCCGTCAGGCAATTCCGGATCCTGCTCCGCCACCGGCGGCTTGCGCCAGTTCGGGTTGGGCTCGACCCCCTCCAGGGGCACACCGCTGAAAAAGAAACCGAAATCCCGCTCGCGCACCTGCAGCTGGATGCCGGTCGGCCAGACCTTGTCGCCCTCCTGCAGGCGGTTGAAGAAGCCGCTGTCGGCCCGCTGACCGTCCCAGCGCCACTCAAAATGAAGCGTGTAGTCGCCGTACATCTTTTCCGTACGGATGTAGCCGAAAGGCTGCCCGCTGACGCGCAGGGCTCCGTCCCGCACGCTGAAGGTCGGCTCGTTGAGTTCAACGCCCGGTTCCGGGTCCCGGGTCAGGCTGGTCCACCCGTCGAGGTTCTCTCCGTTGAACAAAACTTCCTTCTTCGGCCCGCATGAAGCAAGGACCAGCGCGGCCAATGCCGCAAATAAAAAGATTTTCTTCATATGATCCAGTAATAATTGGTTTTGTCAGTCCTCCGAAGCGATTTCCTTGAGTTCCTGGCGATAGGCGGTCAGCAGGCGCGAACGGGAGATGAAGCCGAGATACCTGCGGTCGCGGTCCACGACCGGAAGCCGCCAGGCGCCCGTGCGGTCGAACTTGGCCATCACCGATTCCATCTTTTCCCCGGCGTAGATGTAGTCCGGAGCAGACTCCATGATGTTGTAGACGTGGAGAGCGTCATACTTGGAGGCATCAAAGAGCACCCGGCGGGCATTGGCGATATCGACAAGCCCCTGGAAACGCCCCTTCGAGTCAAGGACAGCCATCACGGCCGCGTCCGTGTCCGACACCAGATTCACCACTTCGCGGACCGTCGCGTCAATCTGCACCCGCGGGTATTTGTCGCGGATCAGCGAATCGACGTGCATCAGCGTCAGCACGGCCTGGTCGCTGTCGTGCGTGAGCAGGTCCCCGCTCTGGGCAATGCGCTTGGTGTAGATGGAATACTTCTCGAAGATGCGCACCGTGCCGAACGCCACGGTGGCCGTCAGGATCAAGGGAATCAGGAGCGCATAGCCGCCGGAGATCTCCGCGATGAGGAAGATGGCGGTCATCGGCGCCTGCATCACGCCGGCCATCAGCGCCGCCATGCCCACCAGCACGAAATTCTGCTCCGGGACGGAAGCGCCCAGCAGATTGAGGCTGCGCGCCACCACGAAGCCGAGGATGGCCCCGGCGAACAGCGTCGGACCGAAGGTGCCGCCGACTCCCCCGCCGGCATTGGTCGCCGTCATGGCAAGCACCTTAAGGAAGAAGATGAGCGCGAAGAAGAGCGGCACGCCCCATTTCCAATCCAGCAGGAAAGACAGTACGCTGCGCCCCTCCAGCGCCAGATCCTGTCCGTTGAGCAGGGCGCCGAGCGAATCGTAGCCCTCGCCGTAGAGCGGCGGGAAGAGGAAGATCAGCAGACCCAGCGCCAGGGCACAGACCCCCCAGCGGAGGTACGGGTTCAGCGTCTTGCCGATGCGGTCCTCCAACTGAAGCGTCGTGCGCAGGAAATACAGGGACCCGAAGCCTCCGACGACGCCCAGGATGATGTAGAACGGGAGGTTCACCATCGAGAAAGGCGTCAGCGTACAGGCAAAAACCGGCGTCTGTCCGCGGAAAATGTAGGAAACGACCGTCGCGGAGATCGTGGAGACCAGCAGCGGTAGCAGGGACTGCAGCGACACATTGAAGAGCAGGATCTCCAGCGTGAAGAGCACGCCCGCAAGCGGCGCCTTGAAGATGCCCGCCACGGCGCCGGCGGCCCCGCAGCCCAGCAGCATCGTGATGCCGCGGTAGGACAGGCCGAAGGCGCGGCCGATGTTGGAGCCGATGGCGGCGCCGGTATAGACGATCGGCGCCTCGGCGCCCACCGAGCCGCCGAAGCCGATCGTAATGCTGGAGGTCAGCATCGAGGACCAGGTGTTGTGGGGCTTGATTTTCGAGTCACCCCGTGAAATGGCCAGCAGGGCCTTGGTCACGCCGTGGCCGATGTTGTCCTTGACCACATAGCGCACCAGCAGCAGGGAGATCAGCATGCCGATTCCGGGCAGGATCAGGTACTGCCAGTCATATCCGCCGCCGGAAAAGCCCCGCTCGAGCAGATGCCGCAGGGCGTGGATGGCCCAGTCGAGAATGACGGCGGCGCACCCCGAGAGCACGCCGACCATCAGACTGAGCAACAGTAATTTACTGTGTTCGGGAATATTTTTCAGCAGGGGCTTCACTACGCATCCGCACCGTCGTCATCTCCGCCATACTGGGAGATGTTGTCATCCGGCAGGGTCTCTCCGTCGGCATCGGACGCAGCAGAGGCTCCGGCCACGGACTCGACTTCCGCCTCCTCCTCGCCCTCGAGCCAGCGCTCGATGTCGTCGGGATTGTCGATCTGTACCTTGATCTTGACCAGATAGATGGCATCCGGTATCTCGACCAGCACGGCATAAAAGGGAGTGCCGTCGGGTTTGGTATACTTGGTGAGGTCGGGAAGATAATCGCTGAAGCCTTTCGGGTATTTTTCCGCAAAAGCTGCAGCCAGCTCAGGGGACATATTTTCGTAGCTGACAATGTGACGTTTTTTGTTGTCTGGTGCCATAAAAGTAGATGTGGTTTGGTTTGCTGCTGCAAGTATAGTTTACTTTTTTCTGAAAAACAATGCCTTCTGCGCCTTTTTTTTCGAAGAATCACGCTCCACGAAAACCGGCTTCATCGTCCGGGGATCGATCCCGGACCAGAACATGACCGATGACGTGGTCATCGGCGTAGGCATAAAATCCTGCACCTGTTCCATCCAAATGCCTTTGAGACAGGGATTTGCCGCAAGGCGCCGCATATCCTCGAGCGTGCAGCCCGGATGCGAGGAGATGAAATACGGGACCAGTTCGGTATGCGTGCCGTTTTCCCGGTTGATCTTGTCGAATTCGCTGCGCAGGCGCTCGAACAGGCGGAAGGACGGCTTGCCCATATACTTCAGGACCTTGTCCTCCGTATGCTCCGGCGCCACCTTGAGGCGGCCGGACGTATGCCTGAGCATCAGTTCCCGCAGGTACGGCTTGCCGCTTTCGTCCAGGAAGCCCTTCTCGTCCAGGAAGAGGTCGTAGCGGACGCCGCTGCTGATGTAGGAATGGCGGACGCCCTTGACGGCATCCACTTCGCGGTAGAGTTTCAGCAGGCGCGCATGCGAGCGGTCCAGGTTGGGGCAGGCCCCCGGGAAGATGCACGACTGCCGGCGGCATTTCGCGCACAGGTCCTGGTTGCGGCCCCGCATCCCGTACATATTGGCCGAAGGGGCGCCCAGGTCGGAGATGTTGCCGTGGAACTCGGGCATTGCAGCCAGCTTGCGGACTTCGTCGAGAATCGACTTCTCGCTGCGCGACTGGATGAACTTGCTCTGGTGCGCGGCGATTGTGCAGAAGTTGCAGCCGCCGAAGCAGCCCCGGTGCGTGATGATCGAGTCCTTGATCATGTCGTAGGCCGGGATGCGTTTGCCCTTGTAGCGCGGGTGCGGCAGCTTGGTGAAGGGCAGGTCCCAGCAGGCGTCCATCTCTTCGGTGGTCGCCGGAGGATACATCGGATTGACCTGCACATACCCCTCCCCCACCGGCTCGATCAAGGTCCTAGGATGCAGCACGTTGGCCTGGATTTCAATCTCGCGGAAATTCTCCGCGAACGCCCGCTTGTCCCGGCAGCACTCCTCGTACGAATGCAGCACCAGCGGCTCCTCGGCCTGTTGATCAGTCGCCTTCGGCGCAGCGGAGCTGAAGGTGACTTTACCGGTACGGTAAAAAGCAATCTGGGGGATTTTCTCGATCTGGCGACGGTTCCGCCCGGCCTCGATGGCGCGGGTGAGCTCGAGCATCGGGCGCTCCCCCATCCCGTAGCAGAGCCAGTCGGCGCCGCTGTCCACCAGGATGGAAGGCATCAGCCGGTTGTCCCAGTAGTCATAGTGGGTCAGGCGCCGGAGCGAAGCCTCCACGCCGCCGATCACCACCGGCACATCGGGCCATAACTGCTTGAGGATCTTGGTATAGACGGTGACGGCGCGGTCGGGCCGCTGGCCGGCCTTGCCCTCCGGCGTGTACGCGTCGTCGTGGCGCAGGCGCTTGGCGGCCGTGTAGTGGTTGACCATGGAATCCATCGCCCCGGCATTGACCGCAAAATACAGGCGCGGCGCACCGAGCTTGCGGAAATCACGCAGGTCGTCGCGCCAGTTCGGCTGCGGTACGACCGCCACGCGGTACCCGTATTTCTCCAGGTACCGCGCGATGCAGGCCGTGCCGAAACTGGGATGGTCCACGAAAGCGTCTCCGGTGAAGAAGATGACGTCGATATAGTCCCAACCCAGCTTCTGGACCTCCTTGACGGAGGTCGGGATGCTACATTCGGTCCGGTAAGTCAATGCCCAGGATCTTCATGCCCCGGCGCAGGACGCCGGCCAGCGTGGAGATCAGTTCAAGACGCATCTTGAGCACCTCCTCGTCCGGTTCCTTGAGGATCGGGGTCTCGTGGTAGTACTGGTTGAACTCCTTCGCCAGGTCATAGCCGTAGTTGGCGATGACGGCGGGAGAGAAGGCCGCGGCGGCCTCAGCCACCTTCTGCGGATAGGCGCCCAGGATCTTGACGAGACGCACCTCCTTCGGGCTCAGCTCCACCGCAGGATTGAGGGCGGAGGTGAGGCCGCGCTCTCCTGCCTTGCGCAGGATCGAGCAGATGCGCGCGTGGGTGTACTGGATGAAGGGACCGGTGTTGCCGTTGAAGTCGATGGACTCCTTGGGATTGAAGAGCATCTTCTTCTTGGGATCCACCTTGAGGATGAAGTATTTGAGCGCGCCCAGGCCGATCTGGCGATAGAGCCGCTCCTTCTCCTCGTCGCTGATGCCGTCCAGTTTGCCGCTCTCCTCGGAAGTGGCCTTCGCCTCTTCGTACATCTTCTCGATGAGGTCGTCGGCATCGACCACCGTACCCTCGCGGGACTTCATCTTGCCTTCGGGGAGCTCCACCATGCCGTAAGACAGATGGAAAATCTGGTCGGCCCAGTCGAAGCCGAGCTTCTTCAGGATCAGCTTGAGGACCTGGAAGTGGTAGTTCTGCTCGTCACCCACCACATAGATGTGGGAGTCGAGCCGGTATTCGCTGAAACGGCGTTCGGCGGTGCCGAGGTCCTGCGTGATATAGACGGAAGTGCCGTCGGAGCGGAGCAGGAGCTTGCGGTCCAGCCCGTCGGCGGTGAGGTCGCACCACACGGAGCCGTCGGGATCCTTGACGAACACGCCCATATCCAGGCCGCGCTGCACCAGCTCCTTGCCGAGCAGGTAGGTCTCGTGCTCATAGTAGGTGCGGTCGAAGGTGATGCCGAGCGCCTTGTAGGTCTGCTCGAAGCCGGCGAACACCCAGCCGTTCATCATCTCCCAGAGCGCGCGGACGGCGGGATCGCCCTCCTCCCACTTGACGAGCATTTCGTGGACCTTGTCGATGGCGGAAGGGTCCTCCTTCTCCATCCTGGCGTACTCCACATAGCAGTCGCCCACGAGGTGGTCCCCCTTCTTGCCGGTGCTCTCGGGCGTGGCGCCGTCGAAACGCTGCTGCCAGGCATACATCGACTTGCAGATGTGTACGCCGCGGTCATTGACGAGCGTGGCCTTGATCACCTCGTCGCCGGCGGCCTTGAGCAGGTCGGAGACGGAGGCTCCCAGCAGGTTGTTGCGGATGTGGCCCAGGTGCAGGGGCTTGTTGGTATTGGGTGAGGAGAACTCGACCATCACGCGGCGGCCCGTGGCGGGCAGCTGGCCGAAGGCCGGATCCCCGGCGATAGCGGCGAGCGCCTCGCGCCAGTAGACATTGGACAGGCTGAGGTTCAGGAATCCCTTGACGGAATTGTATGCGCTCACCTCGGGGCAGTTCGCCACCAGCCAGTCGCCGATGGCGGCGCCGGTGGCGTCCGGGCTCTGGCGCGTGACGCGCAGCAGCGGGAACACGACCAGGGTGAAATCGCCTTCGAATTCCTTGCGGGTCACGCTCACCTGCATGGCGGACGCCTCGACGGAGGCGCCGTAAATGGCTTTGACGGCCTCTGAGGCCTTCGCAGCGAGAAATTGCTCCGGAGTCATCAGCCGAGGTAGGTCTTGAGAAGTTTGCTGGCGGACGGCTTCTTGAGCTTGCGGATGGCCTTCTCCTTGATCTGGCGCACGCGCTCCCGAGTGAGGTCCAGGCGTTCGCCGATCTCCTCGAGGGTCATCTCCTGGCAGCCGATGCCGAAGAAGCTCTTGATGATCTCACGCTCGCGCGGCGTGAGGATCTGCAGCGCACGCTCGATTTCGGTGCTCAGCGACTCGTTCGTCAAGCCGCGGTCGGCGCTCGGCGAATCGTCGTTGGGCAGCACGTCCAGCAGGCTGTTGTCCTCGCCCTCGACGAACGGGGCGTCCACGCTGACATGGCGGCCGGACACGCGCAGCGTATCGGCGATCTTGTCCTTCGGGATATCGATCATGTCGGCCAGTTCGTCCGTGGACGGCTGGCGCTCGTTCTCCTGCTCGAACTTGCCGAGGGCCTTGTTGATCTTGTTCAACGAGCCGACCTGGTTGAGCGGCAGGCGCACGATGCGGCTCTGCTCGGCGAGGGCCTGCAGGATGGACTGGCGGATCCACCACACGGCATAGGAGATGAACTTGAAACCGCGGGTCTCGTCGAACTTCTCTGCGGCCTTGATCAGGCCGAGGTTGCCCTCATTGATCAGGTCCGGGAGGCTCAAGCCCTGGTTCTGGTACTGCTTGGCCACGGACACGACGAAGCGCAGGTTGGCGCGGGTGAGCTTCTCCAGCGCTTCCTGGTCGCCCTTGCGGATGCGCTGGGCGAGTTCGACTTCTTCTTCCGGGGACACCAACTCTTCGCGGCCGATCTCCTGGAGGTACTTGTCCAGGGACGCGCTCTCGCGGTTGGTAATGGATTTTGTGATTTTCAGCTGTCTCATACACCCTTTTATACGGAACAATCCCGCGTAAGTTTCACACTTGCGCGGGATTTTTTTCAATTAGTTTTCAACTGTCTACTCGTCCTTGCCGAAGCCGAAGTAGCCGGGACGGCCGTTCGCCGTGACGCCCTCGATGAAGATGGAACGCTTGCTCTTCTTGGCGATGTCGATGACATCCTGCGGCTTGGAGACCTTCTGGTCGTTAACGAAGCGGATCACGAAGCCGTCCTCGCCGCCTGCGCGGGCCAGTTTGCCGTTGCCGGCGGAGACGATCAGCACACCGTTGTCCGCGGCTTTGAGCTGGGCGCCGTAGAAGGCGACCGTGCCGTCGCTGCTCACTGTTCCGTCCTTGACGCTGCCGTCGGTGAACTCAACCGGGATCTCCAGCGTCTTGCCGCCGCGCCAGACGCTCAGCGTGGCCTTGTCGCCCGGATGGAAGCTGTTGACCTTGGCCTGGAGTTCCGGCATCGTGGCGGTCTTGGTGCCGTCGATGTTAAGGATCACGTCCTCGGCCTTGACGCCGGCCTTGTCTGCCGCGCCGCCCTTGACCACTTCGCTCACATACACTCCCTCGGGCACGGGGAGGTTCACCTTCTTGGCGTACTCCTCGTTCAGCGTGCCGCCGGTGATGCCGAGCATCGCGCGCTTGACGGAGCCGAAGTCGATCAGGTCGGAGACGACCTTCTTGACGATGTTGGAAGGTACGGCGAAGGAGTAACCGCTGTAGGAGCCGGTCGTGGAGACGATGGCGGTGTTGATGCCCACCAGTTCGCCCTGCTTGTTGACCAGTGCGCCGCCGGAGTTGCCGGGGTTCACGGCCGCATCGGTCTGGATGAAGGATTCGATCTTGAACTGACCATCGTAGTTGGGCATCGAGCGGCCCTTGGCGCTCACGATGCCGGCGGTGATGGTCGAGCGGAGTTCCTCGCCAAGCGGACTGCCGATGGCAAGCACCCACTCTCCAAGGCGGAGCTTGTCGGAGTCGGCGAACTGCACGACGGGCAGGCCGGTGGCGTCGATCTTGATCAGCGCCACATCCGTAGCCGGGTCGGTGCCGATCACCGTCGCTTCATAGCTTTTATTATTGTTGAGTGTCACCTCGATCTTGGTGGCGCCGCTCACCACGTGGTTGTTCGTGACGATGTAGCCGTCCGGGCGGATGATCACGCCGGACCCGCTCCCCTGACGCTCACGCCCCTGTCCGCGGCCGTATTCGTCGCCGAAGAAGAAACGGAAGAACGGATCGTCAATCTGCTGTTGCTGGCTCCTGACGGTCACTTTCACATAGACCACGGCCTGAACGGCATTCTCGGCCGCATAGGTAAAATCAGGATAGTCGGAAAGTGACAAATTGACAGTCCGGACCGCCTGTCCGTCCTGGGAATAGACAATCTGCTGCTGGGGCTGATCCGCCTCGGGGGCGGTGTTCTTCACGATGGCGTATGCGGTCAGGCCGCTTACGAGCACGGAAAGTACGACGGTTAAAACACCTTTTTTCATATTATATCGCTTTAAAATTTTTTCCGGGCAGTAAAAAGTCAAAATATGTGCCAAGAATCCAAGATTATTTCTTAATTTTGCGAATAAACATTTTTCAACGAAATACTAAAAAGTACCTGATATGGAATTCAACGTTTCAAGCGCCGGACTGCTCAAGGGCATCCTCGATGTGTCCAAGGCGATTCCCGCCAAAACCGCCCTCCCCATCCTGGAAAACTTCCTGTTCGTCCTCAAGGACGGCCAGCTGGAGATCACCGCCTCCGACCAGGAGCTGACGCTCCGCACCATCGTCGCCGTGGACAGCACGGCCGAAGAGGGCAGCATCGCCGTCCCGGCCCGTCAGATGACGGACCTGCTGAAGGCGCTGCCAGACCAGCCCATCACGGTCAAGACCACGGGCGAGGGTTCATTCGAGTGCATCTGGAGCAACGGCAATTCCTCCCTCCCCTATTTCCCGGCCGCCGACTATCCGGAGATCAAGGGCGCGGGCGAAGACGCACGGACCGCCACCATCCCGGCCAGCGTGCTGGCAGAGGGCATCAGCAGCACCATCTACGCCACGGCGGACGATGAGATGCGCCCGGCGATGAACGGCATTTTCTTCGACATGGAGCCGGAGAGCACCACCCTCGTGGCCTCCGATTCCCACAAACTGATCTGCTATACCACCCGCGAGGTCCGCACGGACGAGAAAGCTTCCTTCATCCTGCACAAGAAGCCGGCCGGCGTGCTGAAAAGCATCATCGACAAGGACGACGAGGACGTGACCGTCTCCTTCGATTCCTCCACGGTGGTCTTCTCCTTCGGCGCCACGATGATGGTCTGCCGCCTGATTGTCGGCAAGTTCCCGGAGTACCGCAAGGTCATCCCGCAGAACAACGCCAACATCCTCAAGATCGACCGCGCCCAGCTGCTCAACACCGTGCGCCGCGTGGCGGTGTGCGCCAACAAGGCCTCCAACCATATCAAGTTCGAGCTCAAGCCCGGCCAGATCGAGATCACGGCCCAGGACCTGGGCTTCGCCCTCGCCGCCTATGAGAAACTCGGCTGCGACTACAACGGCGACGAACTGGGCATCGGCTTCAAGTCCTCCTTCCTGATCGAAATCCTGAGCAACATGACCTGCGGGACCGTCGTGATCAAATTCGCGGACCCGCGCCGCGCCGCCCTGATCGTACCGGCCGAGGAGGAAGAGGAGAGCGAGAAGATCTGCGGCATCCTGATGCCGATCATGGTTTCCTAAAGAAGCGTCGCCATGCAATTGAATCTGAGCCGGCCGCTGCTTTTCTTCGACATCGAAAGCACCGGCCTCAACATCCCTGCCGATTCGATCATCGAGCTGAGCTTTGTCAAGGTGTTCCCGGGCGGGGAGCAGCGCATCAAGACCTGGAAAATCAAGCCCTGGGACTACGAGCGCCGCTGCCAGCGCCCCATCAATCCGGACGCGTCCAGGGTGAACGGCATCACCGACGACATGCTCGTGGACTGCCCCACCTTCTTCGCGGTCGCGGACGAAGTGGCGCAGTGGCTACAGGACAGCGATCTCGCGGGCTTCAATTCTGCCAAGTTCGACCTGCCGATGCTCGCCGAGGAGTTCGAGCGCGTCAAGCTGGCCGGCAAGGACCTGGGCGTGGACCTGCACAGTCCGCTGATGGTGGACGTGCAGAACATCTACCACACGATGGAGCCGCGCAACCTGCGCGCCGCCTACCGTTTCTACTGCGGCGGCAAGAACTTCGAGAATGCCCACAGCGCCGAGGCCGACACCCTTGCCACCTACGAAGTGCTCAAGGCGCAGCTGGACCGCTATCAGACCCCGGACGAGAACCGCGAGCAGGTGCTCAAGAACGACGTCGCCTCCCTGGCCGCTTTCGTGGGCAAGAAATACGTGGACTTCTCCGGCCACCTGATTCTCGACGAACAGGGAGAAATCCTCATCAATTTCGGCAAGCACAAGGGCAAATCCGCCCGCAAGGTCTTTGAGACGGAGCCTTCCTATTTCGCCTGGATTCAGCAGGGCAGTTTCACGCTTGACACCAAGGCCCAGTTTGCCCGGCTCGAAGAGCAGTTCAAGCGCGAGCGGCTCGCCGCCAAGTGGAACGGACGGCTGTTCTGACCGATTTATTTTCTTGAAATGGATATGAGACTGATTCCGATATACACTTGGAACAAGGGTGTGCTCGAATTCAACAAGCGCAGCAACCGCCTTTCCAAGAAGCCTTGGTTCCAGGGCGTCCTGCTGATGGCCTGCGTGCTGGTGGCGATGCTGCTCGCGAACCTTCCCTTCACCCGCGACTGGTACCACGACCTGCTGGAGACCCACATCCAACTGCATCTGCATAGCGAAGACGGACTGGTGGATATTCTCTTCCCGCGCGATATGACGGTCGAGAAGTTCATCAACGACATCCTGATGGTGATCTTCTTCTTCACCGTCGGACTGGAGATCCGGCGCGAAATCGCCCACGGCGAACTCTCCTCGCCCAAGAAAGCCATGCTGCCCGTGATCGCCGCATTCGGCGGCGTGATCGCGCCGGCGCTCATCTATACCTTGATCAACCACGGCACGATGGCCTCCAGCGGCTGGGGCATCCCGACCGCCACGGACATCGCCTTCGCCGTGTGCATCCTCTCAATACTCGGCGACAAGGTCCCCGTGTCGCTCAAGGTCTTCCTGACTGCGCTCGCGATCGCCGACGACCTCATCGCGATCCTGGTCGTGGCGCTCTTCTACGGCGGGAGGATCAATTTCGTACTGCTCGGCATCGCCCTCATGGTGATCCTCTTCACCCTGCTGCTGCGCCGCATCGGCGAGAAACGGATGTTCCCCTATCTGCTCTGCGCAGCCCTGGTCTGGGGACTGTTCTACTACAGCGGCATCCACGCCACGATGTCCGGCGTGGTGATGGCTTTCCTGATCCCGGCCCGGTCGCTCTACAACAAGGCCCAGTACCTCCACAAGCGCAACCACTATATCGAACTGCTCGAGAAGATGGATGGGATCGATGACGAACCCTTCCCCAACGGGCCGCAGAAGCACGCCCTGCGCAAGCTTGAGGGCATCGCCCACGGCACGATGGATATGACCTACCGGGTGGAGCACGCCCTCGGTCCCTGGGTCAACTTCTTGATCATGCCGATCTTCGCCCTGGCCAATGCCGGCGTGCAGATTACGGATCCTTCCTATTTCAACGTGTTCAGTTTCGATTCGGCCCTGGGCAGCGTATCGATGGGTATCTTCCTGGGACTGCTGCTCGGCAAGCCGCTCGGCATCACCCTCTTCAGCTGGCTCGCCATCAAGTGCAAGGTGGGCGCGATGCCCGAGAAGGCCACCTGGCCGATGTTCTTCGCCGTGGCGTGCCTGGGAGGCATCGGCTTCACGATGTCCATCTTCGTGGACACGCTCTCCTTCGGCGAGACGGCTCCGGACGTGATGATGCACCTTCGCGATGCCGGCAAGATCGCCGTCCTGATGGGCTCCGTCTGCGCGGGCGTCCTGGGTTCGGTGCTGATCAACCTCGTCTCGAAGATCCACAGGAACTAGTTCCGTCCGGAAGCACGAAAGAAGGCGACTAATAAGTGATTATTAGCCGCCTTCTATATTTATTATGCCATGCTGTTGCGGCTCCGCGGCAGCGGCAGCTCGCCTCAGGAAGGTTCCGTTCGCTGCGCTCACTCCATCCCTCCCAACGTCTCCTGCGTCATCGCTGCGCGATAACTTGTATCCGTGGGGCCCCTCCCGCTGACGAGCCGCGGGTGGCTACGCCTTCCTGAGGCGACTGCCGTCTGCCGTCTTCGCTCCGCCCCCGCCATCGTGGCCATTTTCCTGATGTTGTGCGCTCTGCCATCTCCGATGAGCTCATCACCTCTTCTTTCTCTTCCCCGAGTTCCATGTTCAGCTGCCGCTCCGCCTCGGAGAGCACGGCCTTTACCTTCTTGTCCAGCTTGTCCCGGTTCGTCTTCGTAGCCTTCTTC
>JAFTGA010000004.1 GCA_017458145.1 Bacteroidales bacterium
AGCCGGACGTTTTCCTGGTCAAGCGCTGTCCGGTCTGACATTTCCGCCGCGGCGGTGTCCAGGACGGCAATCAGACGCTGCGCAGCGTTGACGATATCGGGATCCGGAGTGTAGCAGAAAGGGTATGTGAAGGGTTGGCGGGCCATCAGAGGAAGCGCTGCAACTCGTGCCAGACGCGGTGTACCGGGAAGCCCATCACATTGTAGAACGACCCCTCGATCCGCGAGATGCCCACATAACCGATCCACTCCTGAATCCCGTAGGCGCCGGCTTTGTCGTAGGGCTGGTACTTATCTATGTAATGGTCGATCTCGGCCTGTGTCAATTCCTCGAACACCACTTTCGTGGACACACTGAAAGTCTGCTGCCGCGTGCAGTCACGGATGGTCACGGCCGTTACCACCTCGTGCGTACGTCCGGAGAGTTCGCGCAGCATCCGGACCGCTTCCTCTCTGGAATGCGGTTTGCCCAGTACTTCCCGGTCCACGATCACGACGGTGTCGGATGTGATCAGCACCTCATCCTCTTCCAGCGGCCGGTGGAATCCGTGGGACTTGCCCGCGCTGAGGTGCAGCGGCACTTCGTGGGCTTCGACACCCGGTTCCAGCCGCTCCTCGAAGGTGTTGCCCGTGTCCACGGTGAAGTCGATGTCCAAGCCCGCCAGAAGTTCCCTGCGGCGGGGCGAATTGCTGCCGAGAATGATGCGTTTCATATCAATAGAGCAGGTCGTAGCGGTCCTCGTCGAAATGCCACTTGTCCTGGGCCTTCAGGATCAGCTCGATGCCCTCGCGGATGCAGCCGCGTCCGCCGGGAACCTTCGTAACGTAATCCGCCGCGTCCTTGGCCTCCTGCGCGGCGTCCGCCGGTGCAATGCCTAATCCGCAGGCACGCAGGACCTGCGTGTCGGGGATGTCGTCGCCGAAGTAGGCCACCTGGGACGGTTCCAGACCGTTCCGGCTGCAGAATTCTTTGAATACCGCCAGCTTGCCGCGTACGCCCAGGTAGAGGTTCTCTTCCTTGATCCCCATATGCAGGCAGCGGCTGCGAAGGGCGGCAGTCTTGCCGCCGGAGATGACGGCCACGATGAATCCCTTCTGCGCGGCAACGCGCGAAGCGAAGGAGTCCTTGGCATTGACAATGCGGACCAGGTCTTCAGGATCGGGGCCCATCGGGATGATGCTGCCGTCAGTCGCCACGCCGTCCAGGTCGTAGGCGATGGCCTTGATGTCCTTAAGATTTGGTGCCATTGGGAGCGAAGTCTGCAAGGTTGAACGTGCCTTTCTGTTCCGGGGACGGGCCTCCGAGGGGGATGGGCCCGAACTGGGCCTCGTAGCGTCCGATATTGTCCACGAGTGCATTGAGCAGGCGTTTGCAATGCTCGGGAGTCATCACGATGCGGCTCTGCACCTCCGGCTTGGGGAGTCCGGGAAGCATCGTCGCAAAATCAATGACGAACTCGCTGCGGGAGTGGCTGATGATGGCGAGATTGGAATAGGTGCCCTTTGCGATCTCCGGTCTGAGATCCAGGTTGATCTGTTTCTTATTGTCGTTGTTGTCCATATTATGCGATTTGACTGCAAAAATAATAAATATATTCCATAAACACGGAGAGCGTCCCGGAACGGGGCGCCCTCCTTCCGGTTCCCGGAGCGGTTCTCCGGGACACCGTTATTCTTAATAGTTGACCGCTTCCACCTGGAAGTAGCTCTGCGGGTGGTCGCAGACGGGGCAGACCTCGGGCGCCTGTTTTCCGATGACGATGTGGCCGCAGTTCGCGCATTGCCAGATGACGTCTCCGTCCTTGGAGAAGACTTTCTTGTCGCCGATGTTCTTCAGGAGCTTGCGGTAGCGCTCCTCGTGGTGGCGCTCGATGGCTCCGACCATCTCGAATTTGTCGGCGATCTCGAGGAAGCCCTCTTCGCGGGCCTCACGGGCCATCCGGGCATACATGTCGGTCCACTCATGGTTTTCACCGGTGGCGGCGTCCAGCAGGTTGGCGGAGGTGTCGTTGATCGTGCCGCCGTTCAGGTATTTGTACCAGATCTTGGCGTGCTCCTTCTCGTTGGCTGCCGTCTCCTCGAAGAGGGCGGCAATCTGGACGTAACCGTCCTTCTTGGCCTTGGAGGCGAAATAAGTGTATTTGTTGCGCGCCATCGACTCGCCGGCAAAAGCTTCCTGGAGGTTCTTCTCGGTCTTGGATCCTGCGAGCGGACGCGGCTGGCCGGATGCCGGCGCGGCGGGTTCGACGGGGCGGGTCTGTCCGCCGCCGAGCAACTCGACGAATTTCTCCCTGGGCTGTTTGCAACGCGGGCACACATCGGGTGCGTCGTTGCCTTCGTGGATATATCCACAGACGGTGCATTTGAATCTGCTCATATTGATTGGTGTTACAAGTTAGTGTTTTTTCTGGGTGCAAGTTAAGCAAGTTTCCCCGCAAAAACAAGTCTTGTGAATGATCTTGGCGGAGAATTTAAATTATTCTGTTTTTTTTGTGTATTTTTGCAAGATATGGAAATAAAAGCGAAATACAACCCTGCCGAAGTGGAGGAAAAGTGGTATGCCTACTGGCTGAAGAACCGCTGCTTCCACTCAGAACCCGACAACCGCGAACCCTACACGATCGTCATTCCTCCGCCCAACGTGACGGGCATCCTGCATATGGGCCACGTGCTCAACAACACCCTCAATGACGTGCTGATCCGCAAGGCGCGGATGGACGGCAAGAACGCCTGCTGGGTCCCCGGCACGGACCACGCCTCCATCGCCACGGAGTCCAAGGTCGTGGCGCGGCTCAAGGAGCAGGGGATCAGCAAGGAAGATCTCACCCGGGAGGAGTTCCTGAAGCATGCCTGGGCATGGAAGGAGGAGCACGGCGGAATCATCCTGCAGCAGCTCCGCAAGCTCGGTGCCTCCTGCGACTGGGACCGTACCCGTTTCACGATGGAGCCGGAACTGTCCGATGCGGTGATCGCCACGTTCTGCCATTTCTACAGAAAGGGATGGATCTACCGCGGCGTGCGGATGGTCAACTGGGACCCGGTGGCGCTGACCGCCATCAGCGACGACGAGGTGATCCACCGCGACACCAAGAGCCATTTCTACCATCTGAAATATTATGTCTCCGACGGGAAAGGAAATCCTACCGACCAGTATCTCGTAATCGCCACCACGCGTCCGGAGACCATCATGGCCGACGCGGCCATCTGCGTCAACCCGGCGGACGAGCGTCATCACTGGCTGCGCGGCAAAAAGGTGCTTATTCCGTTGATAAACAGGGAAATTCCGGTGATCGAGGATGACTATGTGGAAATGGACTTCGGTACGGGCTGCCTCAAGGTGACGCCTGCCCACGACGCCCACGACTATGAGATCGGCCTGCGGCACAACCTGCCGGTGCTGGATATCATCGACGACCACGGCCGGCTCAACGAGCAGGCGCAGATCCTTGTCGGGGAAGACCGTTTCGTGGCCCGCAAAAAGATTGAAAAGATGCTGGAGGAGTCCGGCAACCTGGTCAAGGTAGAGGAGTACATCTCCCCGGTGGGCTACAGCGAGCGCACCGACGCCGTGATCGAGCCGAAACTCTCCGCCCAGTGGTTCCTCAAGATGGACGACCTGGCCGTCCGGGCGCTCGACGCCGTGGAGTCCGGCCGGATCAAGTTCATCCCGGACAAATACCGCAACACTTACCGTCATTGGATGGAGAATGTTCGCGACTGGTGCATCTCCCGTCAGCTGTGGTGGGGCCAGCGCATTCCTGCGTGGTATCTCCCGGACGGGCAGGTAGTGGTCGAGGAGACGGCCGAAAAAGCCCTTTCGGCTGCCCGGAAGATCAATCCGGACCTGTCGGCCGCTGACCTCAAGCAGGACGAGGATGTGCTGGACACCTGGTTCTCCAGCTGGCTCTGGCCGATCTCCGTGTTCGACCCGCAGCTCCCCGGACATCCTGACCACAAGCCCAACGGCGACCTTGCATACTACTATCCGACGAGCGACCTGGTGACCGGCCCGGACATCATCTTCTTCTGGGTGGCCAGGATGATCATGGCCGGCGACGAGTTCATGCACGATGTACCGTTCCGCAATGTCTATTTCACCGGAATCGTGCGCGACAAGATTGGCCGCAAGATGAGCAAGACCCTGGGCAACAGCCCCAACCCGCTCGACTTGATTGCCAAGTATGGCGCAGACGCCGTCCGGCTCGGCATGCTGTTGTGCGCCTCCGCCGGCAACGATATTCTCTATGACGAATCCCAGGTGGAGCAGGGGCGCAACTTCTGCGCGAAGATTTGGAACGCGTGGCGGCTGGTCAGCAGCTGGACCGTCGATGCGCACGCGGAGCAGCCGGAGGCGGCCGCCGTGGCCGTGAAATGGTTCGACAATCTGCTCTCCCGCACCATCGAGACGGTCGAGGACCACTACGGCAAATTCCGCATCAACGATGCCCTGATGGCGATCTACAAGCTCTTCTGGGACGACTACTGCAGCTGGTTCCTCGAACTGGTAAAGCCGGAATACGGCAAGGCGGTGGATGGCAAAACCTACGCTGCCGCCGTGCTCTTCTTCGAGAAACTGCTCAAGCTCATCCATCCGGTGATGCCGTTCATCACCGAAGAACTCTGGCAGGCGATGGCGCCCCGCAAGGAGGGCGAGACCATCATGTACCAGCCCACACCGGCTGCCGCTCCGTATGACGCCGCTTTCCTGGCCCGTTTCGAGCAGGTGCGGGAGGCCATCATTTCCATCCGGGCCGTCCGTGCCCAGAAGCAGATCGCCCCGAAGGAATCGCTCGACCTGTTTATCGACGGGGAGTTCTCCGACGAGCTGCTGCCCGTCATCCGGAAGGTGGCGAACGTGGGTATGATCAAGCCGGGCGCTGCGGAAGGGGCCTCGGTGTCCTTCCTCGTGGGCACCATCAAGATGAGCATCCCGCTGGCCGGCTTCGTCAACGCCGACGAGGAGAAGGCGAAACTGCTCGCGGAGCTCGACCACCAGCGGAAATTCCTCGCCGGGGTGCGCGCGAAGCTTTCCAACGAGAAGTTCGTCTCCCATGCGCCGGAGGCGGTGATTGCTGTCGAGCGCAAGAAAGAAGCCGACTGCCTGGCCCGCATCGAGGCGCTCGAGGCTTCGCTGAATGCTTTGTAAACCATTAAATATTAGTGATATGTTGATTTATCCTCTCGGCGTTATCGGCCCTTGGCAGGTTGTTATCATCGCCCTGGTCATCCTGCTTCTTTTCGGGGGCAGGAAGATTCCTGAACTCATGAAAGGCCTCGGCAAGGGTGTCAAAAGTTTCAAGGAGGGCATGACCGAAATCGAAGACCAGATCAACCAGGCCGATGATGCGGTCCGGAAAGAGCCCGAAAAGCCCGAAAAGGAAAAGGAGAAGTAGGGTAGAGGCGCGTCGTGGCGGGGAAAGGAGCTGAGCAGGAGATGACCTTCTGGGATCATCTCGAGGAATTGAGAGGAACCATCTTCCGCTCAATTCTTGCCATATGCCTTTTCTCCGTGCTCGGCTTCGTTTTCAAGCGGGCGCTCTTTTATGTCGTGTTCCGCCCGGCATCGCCGGATTTCTTCATTTATCGCTTCCTGGGCTGGGATTTTCAGCTTGACCTGATCAATGTGGAGATGGCCGCGCAGTTCTTCGTGCATCTGCAGGCCGCCTTCGGTGCCGGACTGATCGTCGCCTTCCCGTACGTGGTGTGGGAGCTATGGAAGTTCATCGCTCCGGCGTTGTACCAGAAAGAGAAGAAGTCGGTGCGGGCGGCCTTCCTGATGGCGACGGTGCTGTTCTATATGGGAGTAGCGGTGGGCTATTTCCTGGTCTTGCCGGCCTGCGTGCAGTTTTTCCTGAACTATTCGGTCAGCGACCAGGTGTCCAATGCCATTACGATCGGCTCGTATATGTCGATGTTCACCTCGACCGTCTTGATGATCGGATTGGCTTTTGAGTTCCCGACCGTCATCTGGCTGCTTTCGAAAATCGGGGTACTTACCCGGGAACAACTCCGGAAGGGCCGCCGGTATGCCCTTGTGGGCGTGCTGGTGATTGCCGCCATTGTGACTCCCGCGGATCCGCTGTCGATGCTGATCGTGGCTGCGCCGCTGTATCTTTTGTACGAAATCGCCATCCTGCTATGCTCAAAATCTCCTGCGAGCCCCGAAGAGAGCGGATCGGCTGCCTGAACTGGCCGGAAATGTTCCCGTACTCTCCGGATGCGGCTTTTGAGGTCCGTCACACCGGCGATATGCTGTATCTGCGTTTTATCGTAGAAGAGGCGGCCGTGCGGGCCTGTTGCGAAGCGGACGGGGGCCGCGCCTGGGAGGATTCCTGCGTGGAGTTCTTCTTTGCGCCGCGCGCGGACGGGCTGTACTATAATCTGGAATGCACCTGTACCGGCCGGATCCTGCTGTGCCGGGGGGCGGGCCGCCACGGGCGCGAAGCGCTTCCGCAGGAAGCCCTCCGGGCCATCCGCCGCCGCTGTACGCTCGGCGACGCGCCTTTCGGCCTGCGGGAGAAGCCGACCTGCTGGGAGGTGGCGCTGGATATTCCGGCTTCCACCTTCGGGCTGGAGACGTTCGCGGGGCTGCAGGCCCGCGGCAACTTCTACAAATGTGGCGACCTCCTGCCGGTCCCGCACTACCTGAGCTGGGCGCCGATTGACACGCCGAAGCCAGACTTTCACCGACCTGAATACTTTGACACACTGATATTTGACAGCTTAATAACTGAATGATTGTTATAGCTCGCAGACGACAGGCAGAGCCGCGGCAAACCCGTAGCCGCCCGTGGCTCGTGAACGGGAGGACCCTGCGCCGAAAGGCGTGGGAGGGATGAACGAAGCGAAGTTTTGCTGCGGCAGCGATCTGGCTGCGAAAGGATTAATATATGATATCAATTGAGGATGTGACAGTGGCGTATGGAGGTTTTGTCCTGCTGGACAAGATCAACTTCCATATCAGCGAGACCGACAAGATCGGCCTCGTGGGCAAAAACGGAGCGGGGAAGTCCACGATCCTGAAACTGATCTGCGGCCTGCAGAATCCGACATCCGGCCGTATCGACAGACCGAAGGACCTGGCGGTAGGCTACCTGCCGCAGATCATGGAGCACCATCGTGGCCGTACTGTGCTCGAAGAAGCGATGACCGCCTTCGGGAACACGGCGGAGATTGAGCGCGAAATTGCCTCCGTGACCAAGGAGCTGGAGACGCGTACGGATTATGAATCAGATACTTATGCTGCTCTGATCGAGCACTTGACGGCGCTGAACGACCGGTTGGAGATGAGCCACAGCGAACCGCCGGAAGTGCAGGCGCGCCGGACCCTGCTCGGGCTGGGTTTCCTGGATGCTGAACTGGGCCGCAATACCGAGACTTTTTCCCAGGGCTGGAACATGCGTATCGAACTGGCGAAAATCCTTCTCCAGCAGCCGGATGTCCTGTTGCTTGACGAACCGACAAACCACCTGGATATCGAGTCCATCGAATGGCTGGAGGATTATCTGAAGGCGCGCCGTTGCGCCCTGCTCCTTGTCAGCCATGACCGCCGTTTCCTCGACATGGTCACGACGCGGACGGTCGAGGTGATGCTCGGCCATATCCACGACTATAAGGTCCCGTACAGCAAGTATCTGGACCTGCGCGCAGAGCGCCTGCAGCAGCAGGTGGCGGCCTATGAGAACCAGCAGCGGATGATCCAGAAGACGGAAGAATTCATCCAGGCGTTCCGCTACAAGCCGACCAAGAGCAATCAGGTCCAGTCGCGGATCAAGGCGCTGGAGAAACTGGAGCGCATTGAGATCGACGAGACGGACAACGCCCGCCTAACAGTCAAGTTTCCGCCGGCTCCGCGCTCCGGCGACATCGTCTTCAAGGGAACGGACCTCACGGTCGGTTATCCGCAGAAAGTGGTCTTCCACGATGCGCAGATTGAGATCAAGCGCGGGGAGAAGGTGGCGCTGATCGGGCGCAACGGCGAGGGCAAGACGACACTGATGCGCGTGATTGCCGGGGAGTTGGAGCCCTTCAGTGGTGAGGCCCGGCTCGGACACAATGTCCAGATTGGCTATTACGCCCAGAACCAAGAAGATATCCTGGATAAGAACGAGACGGTCTTTTCCACCCTGGACCGTATTGCAGTAGGGGACATCCGCTCCAAATTGCGGGATCTGCTGGCGCAGTTCCTTTTCCGGGGAGAGGATATAGACAAGCGCGTGTCCGTGCTCTCGGGCGGCGAGCGTGCCCGGCTCGGGATGGCGAAGCTGATGCTTCAGAGCTATAACCTGCTGGCGCTCGACGAGCCGACGAACCATATGGACATCAAGTCGAAGGATATTCTCAAACAGGCACTCAAGGCCTATGACGGCACACTCATTGTAGTGTCCCATGACCGGGATTTCCTGGACGGGTTGGTGGACAAGATGTATGAATTCCGGGACGGCCACGTCCGGGAACACCTCGGAACGGTCGCTGAATTCCTGGCGAAACGCAAGCTGGAAACGCTCCTGGAACTGGAACGCAAGTTTGCCCCGGCGGCGGCGCCCTCGGCGGAAGAAACCCGCAAAAAAGCCGTTTTCGAAGAACGCCGGCAGGACTCCCGGATGGATCGCAGAAAAAAGAACCGGATTTCCTATCTGGAATGCGAGATCGGCAAACTGGAGACGCGCATGAAGGAGATAGAAACCGTGCTGGCCGCTCCTACGGAGAAGGATGATATCATGGAGCTGACGCGTGCGTATCTGGAGTGTAAACGGGATTTGGATGCCAAGACGGATGAGTGGGGGAGCCTGATAGAGTAGATAGTATTATGAAAGCACTGAATAATAGGATTTTAATCGTCGTTATCGGCATAATTTGTATAAGTGCCGTCAATTCTTCCGCGCAGTCGGTTCGTGAAACTACGCGCGCTGAATTGCCGGCCTTTTCCGCTATCCGTGCGGGCGGTGATTTCAAGATGGAAATCCGCTATGGCAAGCAGTATTCGGCCCGGATGGGAGTCGAGGAATTGTTTGCCGAGTATGTTCAGTTTAATGTCGTGGACAGCACGCTGACCGTCAGTATGGACGAGCGGCGCGTCCCGATGGAGGTGAAACGGCTGTTCCGGGGAAAGGATGCGGCCACGCCGGCTTTCCGCCTAACCGTGACGATGCCGGAGACGCTCCGCTCGCTGCAGCTCGACGAACGTGCGGAGCTGGTGCAGGCTGATGACTTGGTCGTGGATCCGTCCGGAATTGAGCTTCGCGTCACGGATAATGCCCGTGTGAGTGCTTTCCAGCTCGATACACGAAGGGTTTCCCTGAACATGGACAAGCGGGCCGGGGCTGCGCTGACAGTCCGCTGCGACAGTCTGTACGCGCAGGTGGCCGGGAATGCCTCTTTGAAGGTGGAGCACCGTTCCCGCGTTTCGGAGGCGGAAGTGGCCGGAGCGGCGAATCTCGTGGTTTCCGGCGAGACGCAGCGTCTGCTGCTGTCGGCGAAAGGTAACTCGAAGTCGATCCTGAACGGGTCGGCTCCGATGGTCCGATATAAACTATCCGGGGCGGCGAATGTCAATGCCGTGAACCTGGAAGCGGAGGTAGCGCGGGCTGAGCAGAGCGGGCTGACCAACCTGACCCAGGCGGCTGCCCGGGACCTGTATGTCGATCTCTCGACCGGCTCGACGCTGGTCTTCCTGAACGACCCCGCCATACATGTATTGAGCGTCAAAAACGCTACAATTCTTCCGTACGATCGGAAGTAGTTTTATCGAAAAACAATATTAACAAAAATGTTATATCAAATAACTATTTTGTTATATTATCTGATTCTCATTACTTTATATCATTTTCGATATAGGCGGCCAAAAAGTAGAGTGCAACGTTCGCAAAACGGCGGATATTGCCTGTTCTGCCCAGGTCGCAGTGGTATTTTCGGGTGACGGTGCCATTCGGTCCGGCCACGCCGATCCACACGGTCCCTTCCGGATTGCCCCACTCGTCGCTTCCTTCCGACAGTCCGGTCGTCGTGACGGCGTAAGTCGTGTTCATCACACGGCGGACTCCCTCCGCCATGGCAGCGGCGACCTCGCTGCTGACGAGCCCGTGGTCGCGGATGGTCTCCGTCGGGACGCCAAGCACCTGTTCTTTGATCCGGGTGGCATAGGAAGTAACGGATCCGACGTACCAGGCGGAAGAGCCGGAGACCGTGGTCAACAGGTGGGAAATCTGTCCTCCTGTGCAGGATTCGGCCGCACTAAGCGTCCGGCTGCTTTTCGTCAGGAGTCTTGCGATCCGGTTTTGGATAGTTTCTTTCATTTTTCTGTAGATTTAGGAGGTATTTCAGGATATTCTGGACGAATTGGGGACCTTCGCGGACCAGGCCGTTGCGTACCGCAACCAGTGAGGCGCCCGCATCAAGAGCCTCCGCAGCCTGTTGGGGAGACTCAATGTGGGTGTTGGCGATAATAGGCAGTTTTCGGGCCGAATGTGCGGCTATTTTGTGGACTTGATCAATGCTGCGGGCCTCAATCCCGTCGACACCGTTCATCTGGCAGAAATCGACGAATTCTTCGATTTCCGACAGGGAAATGACTTTAGGCAGTTTGATGATGACGGGCTTGTAGATTTCTTCGGCAAGCCGCGCGTCCAGAATGGAGTCCAGCGCATCTGTGCGAGGGTTGGACGTGACATCGAAGACAAAGAAGTCAAAGAAGTCGTAGGCCAGGGTAAAGGCGGTCAGGAAGTCATCGTTGATGCAGGCGGCCAGGATATCGTTGGGGCTGTCCTGATGAATGCGACGAACCGATCTGCGGACGCCGTCCGCGTTCAGGGGGCCTACCTCTACAAAGCTGAATCCCAAGTTGTTAAGGTCATTGTACAACTCGCCGCGGACATCCAGCCCGGCGCCGAGACCGACGGGGTTGTAAAAGGGGAATCCGAAAACTTCGCGTTCCAGGCCCTGGGGGCGGTTGTTGTGGATCAGGCGGCTGAAAAGACGGCCGCCCGGGATCTTTTCAATGATCTCGAAATAGCGGAGCGCCAAGATAGAAGCGCTTTCCAGGTTCATCCGGCGGGCAAAGGGGCGGATCAGTATGCTGTACAGTCCCATGCTGCAAATATACTGATTATTTTATTTCAGAGAAGGAACCGTCGGAGTAAAAGACAATGATTTTTGAGATACTTCTTTGATTTAAAGAATCTTGATGATATTTATCTAAATTTATAGATAAGGTATTTCGGCGGGATGGGGGAGCAGTGGTGACGGTTTCCGGGCTTTTTCCCTCACTTCCAAAAAGGGTATTTTCAAGCCCCGGAGACTCCGGAAAAATCGGACCTGCAGGCGAGTCAGTGGCCGATTTTGGGTTGACATACATCCGTCCGCGCCCCGTGATCAACCACTCGAGACTGAGCTCCGGGTAGTGGCTGGCCATCCGTTCGATGAAATCGAAGCCCGGCTTGTTGCGTCCGGCCAGGATATGGGAAATGCTCGCCCGGGCAACGCCGATCGTGTCGGCGAACTGGGACTGGCTGATATTTTCGGCTGCCAAAAACTGTTGCAGGCGCTTGTTCATTTTTCTAAAAGATTTGTTTACAAAAGTAAAAATAGTTTTTCACTTTTTCAAATGTTACAATTGGCAACTGTTTACAGATTGTTAAAAACATGTCAGTAATTCACCTAAATCTTACTTTGGAAAATACTGATTAAATCGCTGATAATTCGGTTATAAACTTTTATAATAATCTATAAAATAACCGACGCGTAGCTGGATTTCGCCACTTTTTCGCAGAATGAACATAATCGTTAACTTCAAGAAACTTGTTTAATTCGCTGGTTTTAAGTTAAATATATTTTAAAAGTATTAATGATAACTTTTCCTTATCCGAGATTTGAACAAAGTAGCGGAGGTGGTTGATTCGGATTTGTAAACTTTACAAAAGTAAATCATTTAATTACAAATGTTAACGCGGATTCGGTTGTGTCCGAGCCCAAAAAGCAGTATCTTTGCCTACGCTATGACAATACCTGTAATTCACATCGAAGATTTCTCCTATCCGCTTCCGGATGAGCGGATTGCCAAATATCCACTGCCGGAGCGCGACGCTTCAAAACTGCTGGTTTATCGCGCCGGAGACGTGCAGGAACGCAAATTCCGTGATCTCGCGGACTTATTGCCCGAAGGGGCCTTGATGATATTCAACGACACGAAGGTGGTGCCTGCGCGTCTGTTCTTCCAGCGGGCAACCGGTGCTCATATTGAAATTTTCTGTCTGGATCCGGACGATCCGGCGGAATACAACTCCAATTTTGCGGCGACGGAGTGCTGCCGCTGGAAATGCGTAATTGGCAATTCCAAGCGCCTGAAAATCGGAGAAATCTTGACCCTGGACGTCGATTCCGGCGACTGGAACGATATAGAGCCGACGGCGCGCCTTGTCAGTCGGGACGGCCAGACCGGCATCGTGGAATTCCGCTGGAAGGGAGGACTGTCGTTTTCCGCCGTGCTGGAACGCTGCGGTCAGGTGCCTATCCCGCCTTATCTGAACCGCGACACGGAGGAGATAGACCTGGAGCGCTACCAGACGCTCTATGCGCATGTCCGCGGTTCCGTGGCGGCTCCTACGGCGGGCTTGCATTTCACGCAGCGCGTGCTGGACGAGATTGCCGCGCGGGGGATTGAGACGGACCATGTCTGCCTGCACGTGGGAGCGGGAACTTTCCTGCCGGTCAAGAGCTCGCTGGTCTCGGAGCACCCGATGCACCGCGAGCCGTTCACCGTCAGCCGGGCGCTGCTGTGCAGGCTGCGCGACACGCAGAAGCCGGTCGTGGCGGTCGGAACAACCTCCGTGCGTACGCTCGAATCCCTGTACTACGTGGGCCTCAGTTGCCTGGAGCAGGGGAGGCCGGAGGATGTGGCGCAGTGGGCGCCGTATGAGCGGGAGTATGCCCCGAGCCGGGAGGAGGCCCTGGATGCCATCATCCGGTATCTGGACGACCATGATCTGGAAGAGATCAAGATCGGTACGCGTATCATCATTGTTCCAGGATTCCGTTTCCGGATCGTGGATGCGATGGTCACCAATTTCCATCAGCCCCAGAGCACCTTGCTGCTGCTGATTTCCGCGTTTGTCGGGGGAGACTGGCATACGATCTACGATTATGCGCTGGAGCACGGATTCCGTTTTCTGAGTTATGGCGACTCATCGTTGCTTTTCCGCCGCTGATTGCTTATATTTGGAAGTTCTAAAACCTTAAACCCTGATGATCCGAAGTGATTTTGGAGACATCCGTCCCTATACCGATGCCGAGACGGTCGAGGCCCTGGGCCGCGTGTCCCGGCATCCGATGTTGCCCGTCATTTCCAAATACCTTTTCCCCGATCAGCCGGCGTCGACCGTGAGCCGGATGCTGTCCGGCATCCGGAGCGTAGAGCAGTTACAGACGGAAGTGATGATGCCTGTGATTGATGCCGTTCTGGAGAAAACCTCCGCCGGTTTTACCTGCAGCGGTCAGGAGTATCTGTACGCCCTGCAGGGGAAGCGGTTCCTGGCCGTGTCCAACCACCGGGACATCGTGATGGATCCGGCCCTGATCCAGTATGCCCTCCACGAAGCCGGCCTGCAGACTACGGAAATCTGTGTCGGAAGTAACTTGATTACCAGCCAGTTAATTGAGGATTTGATGCGTTCTAACAGGATGATCAAGGTGACCCGGGGAATCGGCGCCCGCGAACTGTATCTCAGTTCGCAGAACCTGTCGCAGTTTATTCGCGGACACATTGTCTCCGGAGAGGCGTCGGTCTGGATTGCGCAGCGCGAGGGCCGTACGAAAAATGGCCTGGACACCACCGAGCAGGGGCTTTTGAAGATGTTTGATATGAGCGGGCAAGGGGCCTTCGAGGAGAATTTCCGGGAGTTGAACATCGTTCCGATGAGCATTTCCTACGAGTATGAGTCCTGCGACGCGCGCAAGGCCCGTGAGGTCCTGCTGCGCCGGGAAGGCCCGTATGTGAAGAAGAAAAAAGAAGACCTGCACAGCATCCTGACCGGAATCCGCCAGCAGAAGGGGCATATTCACCTGGAGATCGGAGCGCCGCTCTCTGCGGAAGAAATCGCTGCTGCCGCCAGGCACGACAAGAACGAGCGCTACCAGGCGATCCGCCATACGCTGGACCGCCGGATTATCGGAGGTTATCGTCTCTGGAAGACGAATTATATGGCACATGACCTGCTGAACGGGAAAACGGAGTTTTTGGAGGCAGGTCGGTACACACCGCAGGATCTGCGCGAATTTGAGGACTATACGGCCTATAAACTCGGGAAACTGGAGCGTCGGCTGGATTATGGTGAGCTGCGTAAAATCTTTCTGGGTATCTATGCTGGTCCGGTTGACTCTTTTGTTACACAATTTATATTATGTTAAGTTGTCGATGAAGAAAGCCCTTCCCCTGACCCTGTTCCTGCTTTTGTGCGTCCCGGCGGTGCTGTCTGCCCAGTCGGGGCCGGCCGTCGTGCATCCGGATCCCGGGACGCAATGGATCGGTGAAGGCATCAAGGTGACTTTCCTGACGCGCAAGCAGCATTTCAACTGGAAAGACACGCTGACGCTGGATAAGGATATCCATTCTCCGAAATCCGTCAATATTCATCCGTCCGGCAGGAAATACTATGTCAATTCCCTGGAAGGCATGAAAACCGTGGTCTATGACTTCGACACGCAGGAGAAGGTCAAGGTCATCCGGCATCACTTTACGGATGCCGAAAAAGACCTCTGGGCGCCATCCTGCGGGCTTTTCTCCTTCGGCCACAGCTATAGCGATCCGGATCATTTCGACGGCAAGCCCGTCGAGAGCACCTTCTCGCACGACGGTCGCTTTCTCTGGGTGCCGTATTACCGCCGGAGTTACGACATCAACGCCCAGGAGCCCTCGGCGATGGCTGTAATTGACACGGAATCAGACGAAATCATCCGGATGTTCGAGACCGGTCCCCTGCCCAAGATGGTGGCCACTTCCCCGGACGGAACACGCCTCGCCGTCACGCACTGGGGCAACAATACCGTCGGTCTGATGGATATCTCCAGCGAGCGTCCGGAAGATTGGAAATACATTGACTGTCTGATAGTTGACTATAAATTGCAGCTGAATCTCAGTTTGACCAAACCGGTCGACCGGGACGTCAACAGCGGGTACTGCCTGCGCGGGACGGTCTTCACCCCGGACGGACGCTATCTGCTGGTCGGATGCATGGGCGGAGGCGGCGGCATCGCCGTCATCGATCTTGTGCAGAACCGCTATCTGGGCCGCGCGATGGGCGTGATGCCGAATCTGCGGCATCTGGTCATCAAGAACGGCCAGCTCTATATCAGCATCAACAAGACCGGATATATCCAGCGCATCGCGCTCGATGAGTTTCTGGAGCAGGTCTCGGTGCTGGACGGAGACAAGAAGAAAACCGTCCGTGTGGACGGCTGGACCAACTGCAAGATTCCGGCCGGTGCCCGTACGATCGAACTCTCCCCCAGCGGTAAATATGTCTTCGCCGCCTGCAATTTCAGCAGCTGCCTTGCCATCGTGGATGCCGAAAAGATGGAACTTCTCGGCACGATTCCTGCTGACTCTTTCCCCGTCGGTCTCGACATTTCCCGGGATGGACGCTATGTATTTACGACCTCGCAAGCGAGGGATGTCGCCGGCAATGCCGTGGACATTTTTAAAGTTGAGTATTTGAATGAGAAGATTAACCGCCATCTGGATCTGCTGCCTCGCGTGTACCCTGTCTACGGTGAGGGCGCAGTCCTCTTCCGCGAGTGCGGCATCGGCCGCTGACAGCATTCGCGTGGACGCAGCAGAGCTGGCTGACCGTATCATTGAAGAAGCGAATCTGTATCTCGGCACACCCTACCGGCGTGGCGGGAACGGGCCGAAAGCGTTTGACTGTACAGGATTTACGAAGTTTATTTTCGGGAAATTCGGATATACCCTGGGCCGCACCGTCCCGGCACAGGCGGGCGACGGCCGCGAACTGATCGGCAACCTGTCCGACCTGCAGAAAGGGGACCTGCTGATTTTCGGAGCCCGGGGCAATACCCGTCGCGAGGGCCATGCCGGTATCTTCATCGGGATGGATTCCACCGGAACCAATTTCAGTTTCATCCACGCGGCCGTGCACGGCGGCATCATGGTCTCGAACCTGAAGGAGAACTACTACCGGCAGCGCTTTCTGGGCGCGCGGCGCATCCTGCCGGACTTCCTGCCCGATGTGCCGGATTCGGCCGTCGCGGCTGTCATGGAACGTATCGTGGATAAATTGGTGCCGCATAAAGATACGCTTACCCTCTCCCCTGCCGACCGCCGCATCATCCTGTTCGCGGACGGCTCCTGGGCGGTCGTGGATTCACTGGGCGGACTGTCTGCGCCGACCGGTTCCGATCGGATTGTGTTGGCTGAAGGCGGCTCGTGGCGGGCCGTGACGCCCTCCTCCGTGCGGATACCGGACCTGAAACAGAAGACGCAGCCGGAGGCCGCATCGAAGAAGGCGAACGCCTCTGCAGCGACGGCTCCCCCGCCCCCCGCGGACGGCACGGCGGTCTATCATACGATTGTCTCGGGCGACACCCTCTATGGATTGGCCCGCAAGTATCACACGACGGTCCAGGCGATCTGCAATCTGAACGGCATTACTGTCAAGAGCGTTCTCCGGCCCGGCAAGAAACTCCGTGTGAAATGATCCGGATGCGTCTCATCGGGCTTTTGATCGTCCTGCTGGCCGCTTCCCATTCCTTGCGGGCGGACAACCTGTATGCCTACCGGGATTCGGTCAAGCAGGCCTATGATTTCCTGGTCTACGTCCCGGATTCCTATTATGATTCCGAAGAGCCTCTCCCCCTGATCCTGAATCTGCACGGCAAGAGCCTGTGCGGGAATGACTTGAACATGATTACCCGCTATGGCTGCATCGACGCGCTCCGGCGCGGCCGCAAGATCGATGCGGTAATCATCTGCCCGCAGTGCCGCTCCACGGGCGGTTGGGATCCGGTGAAACTGATGAAGGTCGTGGAGTGGGTCCAATACCGTTACCGCACCGACCACAACCGCCTGTACTGTTTCGGTATCAGCATGGGGGGCTGGGGCACGTTCAAGTTTGCGGCCGCCTATCCGGACAAGGTGGCGGCGGCGATTGCCATGTGCGGCGGGTATACCGGCGAAGTCGAACCGCTCACGCAGCTTCCGCTCTGGATCATCCACGGGACCAGCGACAGGCTGACCTCGCTTTCCTACTCGACATCGATTGTCGAGAAAATGGCCAAAATGGGCAAATCCGAGCGCGTTTTCTTCAGTTGGCTGACCGGGTGCGACCATTCTATCCTGGCCCGTGTTTTCCTCCTCCAGCAGCCCTACGACTGGCTGTTCTCGCACAACCTGCAGGATTCGGAGCGGATGGTGAACCGCGATGTGAAGATTGAGCCCAAGGACCTGCGGATGGCCTATATGAATCTGGATCAGACCCAGGCGCAGCGTCTTCCGGTCAAGAAACCCTCCAAATGACCCTCTTCCGTCATTCCGGACTTGATCCGGAATCTCCTTACCGGATCGTATAGCTTACCCCGCCCCGGAACAGGAAACCCGGCTGCGGGATGTTGCCGTGGTCGTAGTAGGTCACGTTCAGCAGGTTGTTTCCCTCGGCGTAGATGCGCCAGCGTCCGGATTCCCAGGTCAGGCGGGCATCCAGAAGCGAGTAAGGAGTGTAGCTGCGCTGCCCCAGACTCTTCCCGGCCTCGATGGCCTCGTAGTTCCCCACCCTGTCCTGCCAGCGGTAGGAAACATTCAGGGACAGTCCCCTTACAATCTTGAAATCAGCTTGTAGAACAACTTTGTTTCGCAAATACTCCAGCGCATACGCGGACTGTAGATTTGCTGCCAGGTCCTTGTCCTGATGAATGTGGCTGTAGCCGGCATGGAAACTCCGGATGAAGAAATCCGGACGGCCCAGCAGGATCCCCGGGGTGATACGCACGGTGAGTTCCCCGCCCAGCGTATTGAGCCGGGTGTGGTTGACGGAGACCCAGACGGCCTCCTCCCCTGCCGTCAAGTCCTTGATCCAGTCGATCATATCGCTGCCATGGTGGTAGTAAAGCGAGGCGATGGCACTGATCCCGGGACGCAGATACTTGACGCCCAGTTCGTAGGCCTGCATCCGCTCCGGCTTGAGGTGTTTGTCCGCGGCATGCCCGCCGACGGAATAGTAGAGTTCGGTGAAGGTAGGCATCCGCAGCGAGGAGTTGGCGGAGGCATAGATTTTCCAGCTGCTGCCCAGGCGCAGGCTCAGGTCCGCGCCGGGATACACCTGAAACGGCATGCCGCTCCAGGTGTTGCGGACGACCGCGATGCCCGCGGATGCCGTGAAGCGTCGCAGCACCACGTTGTGCTACAGAAAGAAGGAGATGTTGGTGCGGTTCAGCCCGCGGGTGAATTCCCGGTCCGCGCCGCGAATGGCGCGCGGACGGTCCAGCGGCTCCCCGAGCGCCGTGCTGACGATGCCTTCATTCCGCACCTCCGCGCCGAAGGCCGTCTTGCCCAGCCGCCAGTCCAACCAGCCGTTCAGGTTCGCTCCGAACACATTGGTGCTGTGGTAGTTGAACGGGACGACGGCCTCACTTCCGCGGAACAGTTCGAAACGGTCTCCGGAGTAGTTCCAGTACACGCCCGGGCGGAAATGCACCCGTCCTTTCGTCTCCGCCTGGACGGCGGCGAAGGTCTTGAATCCATGCTCGAACTGGTCGTCGTAACGGGCGCTGTAGAAGGTATTTGCGCCATAGTCCTTCCCGCTCACGCCGAAGTGCCAGCGCACGTCGGCCCGCTCCCCTTCATACGCGCCCTGGTAGAATGCCTTGAAGGTGCTGTAGTCTGCATTCAGGCGACCGGCCGCGTTGCGGTTGTAGCCGTCGGAGCGGCCGTAGGAGGCGGAGACCTGGTTGGTCCAGCGGGCGGTCTTGAGATGGGCGCGGATGCCTCCGCTGAATGTGTCCCAGGAGCCGCCTTCCAGCCGCAGGGCGGCACCGGACCCGGCCTCGCTGCGCGTGACGATATTGATGGCGCCGACGGCACTTGAGCAGGTCGTTGACCGTCTGCACCGGGGCGGAGCGGATCAGCAGCGTGTCCAGGACCGTCACCATCCGGGCGGACTGGTGCAGGGTCAGGGGCACGCGCGTCCCGCTGACGGTCACTTCTTCCAGGGATTCAGCGCCCTCCCCTCCCGTCTGTGCGGCGAGCGGAAGGACGGCAAGCAAGGCTGCCAAAGCCGCGGGGATCCATCTCTTCATAAGCGACCTCAAAGAAACAAAAAACAAAGCTACCGAGGGTGAACTCCCCC